>JAQWYJ010000068.1 GCA_029254005.1 Porticoccaceae bacterium
GTGTCACTCTGATCAAATTAAACTAAGCCGTTGCTGTTGTTGCTGTTGTTGCTGTTGTTGCTGTTGTTGCTGTTGTTGCTGTTGTTGCTATTCTAACGGACAGTTGTGTTGTCGTTATACGGGGACGCAATGAGCCGCATCGACAAATCTACCGCTTGCACATGCTTGGTCAAGCTGCCAGAGGAAATATAACTCACAGCTGAATGTAAGTAACCAGCCACCTTTTCATGGGTGATATCGCCAGAAACCTCCACTTTTGTTGTGCCGAGGTTGAGCTGGTTCAAACGATTCATATCTTCCGGTGAAAAGTTATCCAACATCACGACATCCACTGATGCGTCCAGCGCCTGATTGAGTTCGTCTAAGGTTTCCACCTCTACTTCCACCGGTTTCTCTGGGGCAATTTCTCGCGCTTTGGCCACTGCCAAGGCAATACCACCACAGGCGGCTATATGGTTCTCTTTAATCAGAAACGCATCGTACAAGCCAATGCGATGGTTGTGGCAGCCGCCCACAGTAACCGCGTATTTTTGTGCCAGGCGCAATCCAGGAATGGTTTTGCGGGTGTCTAGAATTTTCACCTGACTATTAGCAGCTAATCCGGCGTAGTGTCGCGCCAGGGTGGCGGTGCCAGACAGCAATTGCAAAAAATTTAGTGCCGTGCGCTCGCCGGTGAGCAGCACCCGTGCATTGCCTGACAGGGTCAGCAAGGGCTGATTTGCCTCCACAGTATCACCATCCTGTACCAGCCAGTTAAGCTGCACGGTTGAATCCAATTGTGCAAACACTTCATCAACCCAGGCGCAGCCACAAATAATAGCAGATTGGCGGCAGATAATCTCGGCTTTGGCCTGTTGTCGTTCTGGAATAAGCAGCGCTGTAATGTCACCTGCGCCAATATCCTCCTGCAGGGCGCGGGCAACGCATTGAGGTATATCCCTCAGAGTTGCCTCTAGTGTGGTAGTCAAAATGATCTCGCTCCTCAGTTGATTTATGTTGACCCTTCAAAGAGTTTTTGTAACTCGTATTTTGATCGTATTGTAGTCGCAGCGATAAAGGGCGTTACAAAATGGCATGATGAAATTGTACCATCAAACCTCAGTTTGGCTTTAGTCTAATTATCTGTTTCAATAGGTAATGGTAATTTAGTAAGCTTTGTCACAAAGTCAAGCAAGGCTATACATATTGAGTCGCACATGGAGTCGAACATTCATCCACAGAGTGAGCCACAAATTGAGTCGGGCTGGTTGGCGTCCGTCAAAAGAGTAGAGTCACCCAATGCCGATTGTCGTACCGATGAATCTGACATTAGCCTATTGGTGATACACAACATCAGTCTGCCGCCGGGGCAGTTTGGTGGCCCCCATGTAGAACAGTTATTTACCAATAGATTGAACCCCACTGAACACCCTTATTTTGCTGATATTGCCCATCTCAAGGTATCTGCACATCTGTTAATTGATAGGCTGGGCCAGGTCACCCAATTTGTGCCCTTTCATCGCCGTGCTTGGCACGCCGGGGTGTCCGAGTTTGAGGGTCGCTCAGCCTGTAATGACTATAGCATTGGCATTGAATTAGAGGGCACCGACCTGTTGGCCTATACAGAGAGTCAGTATCAGAGCCTGACTGCTATCACTCGGTGTCTGATGATTCATTATCCCCAGCTTTCTAAGGAGAGGATTGTCGGTCACAGTGACATCGCACCACAGCGCAAAACTGACCCGGGCGCGGCCTTTGACTGGGCTTATTTTAGATCCTTGATGCTACCTAGATAACTCAATCATTATTGGATGGGTGACTGTGCCAAGGGGCGACTCTTACCAACAGCAACATTCCGGGAATGGCCATCAGTGTGCACAGATAAAAGAAAGATTCCCAACCCATGGTGTCGACGATAATTCCCGTGGCGGCGCTGGCAACAGTGCGCGGTATGGCGGTGAGCGCAGTAAATAAGGCCAGTTGCGTGGCGGCAAACGCCGGATTGGTGGTACGTGCGATAAAGGCGACAAAGGCGGCTGTGCCGAGGCCAACACCAAGGTATTCAAAGCCGATGACTAAACCTAATAGCCACAAGCCTTCACCGATGCGCGCCAGCACGGCAAAGCCCAATATGGAAATAATTTGCACAAAGCCGAATAACCAAAGTGCACGGTTGATACCTATCTTTAACATCAGCACACCGCCGAGCATACCGCCAATGATCACTGGCCACAGTGCGGCCTGCTTGGCCACTAAGCCTATTTCTGTTTTGCTGTAGCCCATATCTAGATAAAAGGGGGTGGCCAGGGCGGTGGCCATGCTGTCGCCCAATTTATACAGCAGCATAAAAGCCAAGATCAGCAGAGCTTGTTGTGTCCCTTGGCGATTAAAGAACTCTGCAAATGGCGCTACCACTGCATGTTTGATTGAGCGCGGGCTGTTGGGCACCCCGGGTGGTTCCTGGATACTCAGTGTCAACAAGATACCCACCGACATAAAGGCTGCGGTGATCATAAACACTGTATCCCAAGCCATGTTGTCCGCCAGAATAAGAGACAGTGAACCCGGCACCAAGCCGGCAATGCGATAGGCATTGACATGAATTGAGTTGCCTAAACCCAGTTCATTGTCAGGCAAAATTTGACGGCGATAGGCGTCCAGCACAATGTCTTGCGTAGCACTGAGAAACGCGATACCAAGACACAGCCAAGCAATGGGCCACAACTGCTGCTCTGGGTTTAGCGTGCCGAGCGCGGCAATAGATACCAACAACAGCACCTGCGAGGCCAACATCCAGCCTCGCCGTAACCCTGGCGCGAAAGACAACAGCGATAGACTGTACCGATCAAGCAGCGGCGACCACAAGAATTTCCAGGTGTAGGGGAGTCCAATTAGGGCGAAAAAGCCAATTTCTGCTAAACCTATGCCTTCTGTGCGCAACCATGCTGGCACCAGAGAAATCAATAGATACAAGGGCATGCCTGAGGCAAATCCGGTAAATATGCAAATTAGCATGCGCCGGTTTAAAAGCGCCTCTTTAATGCTCATAGTGGTCATTGAAACTCTCGCAGGCTTAACTGCTAGCCTTTAACGTGTGGATTAAGGATGCCATCGATGCTGTTTGATATCAACGTGATGATGGTTAACCTTGATACCTTCATTAATTAGTCGTTGTTGTTGCACTTTAAACGCATCGCTGTTGTAGGGTAAGCTTATTTTCCCTGATGCTGCGATCACCCTATGCCAAGGCAATGTGCTGCCCGTGGGTAATTGGCTGAGAGTTTTGCCAACCATCCTTGCGCAGCCAGATAAGCCTGCTAGCTCCGCTATCTGCCCATAAGTAGCTACACAGCCCTTGGGTATTTGCTGAATAATACTATAAAGACGTTGTTTAGATGATATCTCATTCATGTTTTTAGGTTACTCTATTTCAAGACCTGTTGAAATAGGCCAAACTACCCCAATACTAAACACAATAAAGCTTTTTTGGAGTGAGCTGTGCGCTACTTTTTGCTAATGTTTATATTAATGCCTATCGCAGAGATGTGGCTGCTCATTACTGTGGGTACTTATATTGGCGCTCTAGCCACTATTACGCTGGTGTTGTTGACTGCGCTGGTGGGGGTAGCCCTATTACGAGAGCAGGGTATTGCTACTTTATGGCGTGGTCGTGAAAAGCTGCAAGAAGGCCAATTGCCCACCACGGAAATTGCTGAAGGTATTATTCTTGCAGTGTCAGGTGCGCTACTACTTACCCCGGGTTTTGTTACTGACACAATCGGTTTTACCGGGCTGATACCTTTTACCAGAGTAGCTATTGCCAGATTAATAATGAGTAAAATCCAACTGATAGGTGCAAATAAAGCTCAATTTCAAGGAGCGTGGAACCAGACAAACACAGCATCTGGTCACGATAAAAACGGCAATACCTTTGATGGTGAAGCTTGGGAGCGGAAAGATTTAGAATAAAGGCACGATTTATCGAAAAATTTAATTGCTTGCCCTTGAAAAGCCACTCCTTTGCCACCATATCTTTGGCAATTGCGAAAGAGTTATCATCGCAAGCTAACTCGACAACTGTAGATAGATTAATTGGAGAACAAAACTATGAAGATTCGCCCATTACACGACCGAGTTATCGTTCGTCGCGAAGAAGAAGAGCAAACTACCGCAGGAGGCATTTTGTTGCCAGGCTCTGCACAAGAAAAACCTAACCAAGGCGAAGTTGTTGCTGTTGGCAGTGGACGTGTTCTAGATAACGGTGACCTGCGGGCTGTAGATGTTAAGGTCGGTGACACCGTGGTATTTGG
>JAQWYJ010000075.1 GCA_029254005.1 Porticoccaceae bacterium
TGACTACGGACGTGACTTTCTAGACATGGCAGTACCACTGCTAGATGGGACGCACCACCACGCATGCGAATATAGAATTGTTGACGGGCAGTTACAAATCCAAGCAGAGGGTGGGTTAATGTTGTCACTAACTCGACCAGAGCAGTTTTTAGGTTATCTTGGAGATCAAAGCTGTCCATCATCAATATTGCTTAAAAACAATAACTTACATATTGAAATACAGGTAGATTCAAGAAATTCTATAGGATCCACGGACAAAGCATCTGTTAAAGATATCGTTCTTGAATCCGCATTGACAACAATTATGGATTGCGAAGATTCCGTTGCGGCTGTCGATGCAGACGATAAAGCCTTGGCTTATAGAAACTGGTTAGGACTTATCAAAGGCGATCTTGAGGAAACTATTACCCGTGCTTCAAATACCTTTGTGAGAAAGATGAATGGGCATAGACACTACACCGCTGCAAATGGTTCGGCATTAACACTAAGCGGCAGAAGCCTAATGTTTGTGCGCAATGTGGGTCATCTTATGACTAATCCAGCCGTCCTCTGTTCTGACGGCAGTGAGATTCCCGAAGGCATAATGGATGCGGTTATCACCAGTCTAATTTCTATGCATGATCTGATGAAAACTGAGGGAAGTAAAAATTCCCCGGCGGGAAGTATATATATTGTTAAACCTAAAATGCATGGTCCAGACGAGGTTACGTTTACTAATGATTTGTTCAATGCTATTGAGGATGCGTTTGGACTTGGTCGGCATACCATCAAAATTGGTATTATGGATGAAGAACGAAGAACATCAGTAAATTTAAAAGCCTGTATTAGGGCAGCTTCAGAGAGGGTTGTATTTATCAATACTGGCTTTCTAGATCGCACTGGTGATGAGATCCATACCAGTATGCATGCAGGACCTTTTGCGTTAAAAGGTGACCTTAAAACAATGCCCTGGATTAACGCTTATGAAAATCAAAATGTTGATGTTGGTTTGGCCTGTGGGCTCCAGGGAAGGGCGCAGATAGGCAAGGGCATGTGGGCAATTCCTGACAACATGTCGGATATGATGCAGCTTAAAATTGGACACCCCAAGGCGGGTGCAAACTGTGCCTGGGTGCCATCGCCAACCGCGGCGACTCTACATGCTATGCACTATCACGAGATAAATGTTCCTAATCTGCAGCAAGAGCTCAAGAGTCGTATTGCGGCTGATGTTGATGATATTTTACAAATTCCACTGCTTGGTAACCAGACGCTCAGCGCTGAGGATATTCAGCTAGAACTGGATAATAACGTTCAAGGTATGCTTGGCTACGTGGTCCGTTGGGTAGAACAGGGGGTAGGCTGTTCAAAGGTTCCTGATATTAATAATGTTGGTCTAATGGAGGATCGGGCAACACTGCGTATATCCAGCCAACATATTGCTAACTGGTTGTACCATCAGATTTGCTCTGAGCAGCAGGTAACTGAAACACTGAAGCGTATGGCTATGGTGGTTGATAAACAAAATGAGGCAGACCCAGGTTATGTTGCTATGGGACCTCATTTTAATAAAAGCATAGCTTTTCAAGCGGCTGCTGATTTGGTTTTTAAGGGTCTTGAGCAGCCTAGTGGTTATACGGAACCTCTCTTGCATGCTTATCGCCAACAGGCAAAAGCGCAAACTTAGGAGCTTGGCTATGAAATCAACGCCTGATTTGTGCGACACCTACCCTAACATTGTGCGCGTTCTGGCGCCTTTATTTAAAAATTTTGGTGGACTTGAGCAGTTCAGCGGGCCGGTTGTCACCGTTAAATGCTTTGAAGACAATAGTCTTGTCAAAGAAATTCTAGGTACCCCTGGCTACGGTCGTATATTAGTCGTAGATGCTGGCGGCAGTATGCGACGCGCTTGCCTTGGCGATCTACTTGCACAACAGGCGCTAGATAATGATTGGCGTGGTGTAATTATGTATGGCTGCGTCCGTGATGCGGATGAAATAAAAACTATCAATGTGGGTATTCAGGCTCTGGGGACACACCCGATGAAAACTGAGAAAAAAGGCATTGGTGAGCAGGGTCTTACCGTGACTTTTGCTGGCGTTACTATATCGCCTGGCGACTATGTTTACGCAGACAATAATGGTGTTCTTGTGTCCTCGACCGAGCTAATATAGTGTTTTTGTTGAAGGCCACTGGTCGGTGGTTTTTAATACACCAACACTAAATAGCTCACGGTTGCTTTTGACCGTTGATATAATGGCTCAAGGTTGGCTCTTCTCCAGATGAAGAAAGGTTTAATAATGATGCCGCTCTGACTTCTTCGGTCATATGAACTAGGGGAGGGTACTTCGGTGCACTCATAAACTGGGCAAACCACTCCCCAAGCATTTGCTCATCGTCAAGCACCTCTTGTAATAATTGTTTTACGCGACTTACATAGGCTGTGGAAATGGGCTGTGATGCCATAGCCTTGGTTAATGGGGGGTCTGTTAGATGAATTGGCGTAATGTCGCGACTGAGTAGTTCGGTAGCTAAATCATCAAGCATTTCAGTCGCTGAAGGAGCCCTAAAACCTACAGAAAAGGTCGTGCACTCGCCAATCGCGATACCATGGTGCGCTATCTTGGGCGGTAGATAAAGCATATCTCCAGGATTTAATACCCATTCATCAACAACATCAAAATTCTTTAATAATTTTAAACTATTGAGGTCTCCAAGAAGATCTTCTTCTCTACAGGTTTTTCCTACCTGCCAGCGCCGCTGGCCGCTGCCTTGTAATAGAAACACATCATAGTGATCAAAGTGCGGGCCGACGTTACCCCCATCCTCAGCATAGCTAACCATAATGTCGTCAATCCGCCAAGGTGGCAAGAAATCAAAATATGTTAAAAGGTCTGCAACCTCCGGAACCCAAAGATCAACTGCTTGAACAAGCAGCGTCCAATTTCGTTCAGGTAAGTTAGAAAACCGAGCCTCCTGAAACGGGCCATGTTCCAAAGACCATTCATCACCAACGATAAGTCTAGACTCTACTTCAGGTTCTAGTGACAACCCTGCGAGATCATCACCATCTATAGGTGGGCTGAAGTCCTCTATAGCATTGCGAATTAGCAGTGGCTTTTTTTGCCAGTACTCGGCTAAAAATTCGTCAATGCCAATCTGTCCAAGAATTGATTTATGTTTTGTCATCACTTTAATTTGATTGCTTTAGCTTGAGCAACAGCACTTCCAATATAGTTTGACGGCGTTATAGATTTTAGAGAAGCCTTAGCATCCTCCGGTATTGCCAGTGTGTCTATAAATGTCTGAATAGTAGATTGATCCATGATGTTACCCCTCGTTAATGCTTTAAGCTTCTCATAGGGTTTTTCTATTCCGTATCGACGCATCACCGTTTGAATGGGTTCAGCTAAAACCTCCCAACTGTTATCCAGATCTTCGCTCAGACGAGACTCATTAAGCTGCAATTTGCTAATCCCTTTTAGCAAAGATCCATAGGCAATCATTGAATAGCCGATGCCCACACCCATATTACGTAACACTGTAGAATCGGTAAGGTCTCTCTGCCAACGGGATATAGGTAACTTTGCACTCAGATGGCTATAAAGGGCATTAGCAATTCCCATGTTTCCCTCGGCATTTTCAAAATCGATAGGATTAACTTTATGTGGCATCGTTGAAGAGCCGACCTCTCCAGCAATGGTTTTTTGCTTGAAGTAACCTAGAGAAATATATCCCCAAATATCTCTGGCATAATCGATTAAAATGGTATTTGAGCGAGCCAAGCCATCAAATAGTTCTGCCATATAGTCATGAGGTTCAATTTGAGTCGTGTAAGGATTGAAAGTAAGTCCTAGGCTAGCGATGAAATTTTCAGCCACATCAGCCCAATCGATATCAGGGTAAGCAGAGATATGTGCATTATAATTACCTACTGCACCATTAATTTTACCTAAAATGGGTATGTCGGTGATAGTAGAAATTTGTCGTTGAAGACGAAAAGCAACATTCGCCATTTCTTTACCAACGGTGGTTGGAGATGCTGTCTGACCATGGGTACGAGCCAACATAGGCACCTGCGCAAGGTCTCTGCCCATGTTACTGAGTCGGTTGGCGATATCGGTAATACAAGGAATAACTATATCGTGTAGCCCCTCCTTCAACATCAGCGCATGAGACAGATTATTGATATCTTCTGAGGTGCATGCAAAATGGACAAATTCACTAATAGCTACTAGTTCAGCGTTATCGGCTATGACTTCTTTTATTAAGTACTCCACTGCTTTTACATCATGGTTAGTGGTTTGCTCGATTTGTTTAACACGCTCTGCCTGTTCGAGAGTAAAGTTACAAGCAAGGCTCTCTAATATTGTATTAGCTTGGTCTGAGAGATTGGGGACCTCTACGATAGCAGGATGAGCTGCGAGCTGTTGAAGCCAGCGAACTTCGACCAAAACTCTGTAACGAATTAAGCCAAATTCACTAAAAATAGTTCGCAAGTGTTCAGTTTTTGCGGCATATCGGCCATCGATGGGTGACACTGCGGTGAGAGCAGATAGGGGAACAGCAGTCATGGTTTTTCCTGTAAAATTTTTAAAATCAAGACCATTATTGTACAGGAATTAGGAACTTATTTCAGAGACATCCACGTAAAAATTGCCCAAAAAAGACTAATGAATTATTTTGGCAATGCCTTAATTAAATTTTTACGTTGCCACAACAGATGGCTACGCTTGCCCCCTAGCTGCTGCCAAAGAAAAGCGCTGCGTATACCTGCAAACAATAGACACCGTACACGTTGGGCTACAGCCGGCTGTGAGAGATAAAGGGCATTTCCAGTAACCTGAATACGACTACGCATAGTACTGACGACATCGGTATATACTCCAGCTACATTTGCGATGACATTATCATGGGTTGGTGAGAAGTGTTCGGCCTGATGGTTTGCATTAAGTATTCTATCTGCAATATTTTTCAGGCGTTCTGGATCCGAATATAAACGGCGAGCAAGGTACATAATACCAATCACATAGCGAGTCACATCAGCATGTTGGTTATACTGAGACACTATCATGTCACGCATTGACCTAACACCCAGCGAAATATTGTCCGAAGGACCATACAAATCTACGATAGAATCAGGGTTTTGGTTGAGCAAAACCGCCATAGCATTTGCTAACTCTACCTCAGGGATTTCACCAGTATTGGCGAGTCTATCGACTAATACGGCGTAGTGAAAGACGGCCGCTAGGGACAGGGCTTGATCCGATGTAGGGCGACTAAATATCACTCTGCTTGATTCCATGTTTTTTCGATAACACCACCGCCAAGACAAAGCTCATTGTCGTAAAAGACCACTGATTGTCCGGGGGTAACAGCGCGTTGAGGGGCCTCAAAGTTTACCACGCATCTGTGGTCATCGTCTCTAGACACCCAGCATTTCTGATCAGATTGACGATACCGGGTCTTGGCTGAGCATAGCAACGTTTCGCCAACAGCCGGCGGCAGATTGATCCAATGAACATTAGAGGCACTTAGACTACTAGTAAATAGTTGTGGATGTTGGGCTCCTTGGCCGACAATTAGAACGTTACGATCAAGGTCTTTAGCCAAGGTAAACCAGGGCGCATCATTAGTATTTTTAACGCCACCTATGCCTAGTCCTTGGCGCTGCCCAAGAGTGTAGAACATCAACCCCTGGTGTTCTCCCATAATGGTACCCTCGGGAGTTTCCATCGATCCAGGTTGAGCAGGGAGGTACTGTGCTAGAAAATCCTTGAATCGACGTTCACCAATAAAGCAAATTCCTGTGCTATCTTTTTTGTCCGATGTAACAAAGCCGTTTATTTCAGCGATATGTCTAACCTCAGGCTTGGTCAGCTCACCCACCGGAAAAAGGCTCTTTGCAAAAGCCTTGCTGGAAACAGCGTGCAAAAAATAACTTTGATCCTTGTTGCTGTCGACTCCTTTAAGAAGCTGAGTACAACCCTTAGATCGAGCAACTCTCGTATAGTGCCCGGTAGCAATTAAGTCGGCGCCAAGTAGCTGCGCATAATCCAAAAATACCTTAAATTTTATTTCTCTATTACACAATATGTCGGGGTTAGGCGTTCTGCCAGCACGGTATTCTGCCAGAAAGTGTTCAAACACATTATCCCAGTAATCGGCCGCAAAGTTAGCGGTATGAAGCCTGATACCTAACTTATCACTGACTTGTTGAGCATCTG
>JAQWYJ010000077.1 GCA_029254005.1 Porticoccaceae bacterium
GTTACGGCTATCCCTTTGTTTATTCTCTCGGTGAAAATGTTATCCCTGGGGATGCCCTATACCGCAAGTATATGGGTGATAATCTTGGATGGCAGGATTTTGTTGAAGATTCCGCCAATGAGGTACGATCCGCTTTTGCTGAGCAGGGTGCTTGTCCCGCAGCATCGGCACATAACTACAATGCAGGGCTTGTAGCGGGGCACAACTGTGTATTTTTGTCGATCGAAGATGGCGGACCCAATGATGCTGACGGCCAAGCTAACGGCACACTAGTAGATCACAGTGGAATAGCGGCCAAATATGTAGGTACTCCCAGTTTGAATAGCTTAGTAATATTGAATGATGATAATTTGATGGCTGATGGTACTGACACCACAACCATAACGGTAATTGTTTATGATGATCAGCTGGTACCATTACAACATATGAATATTACAGGTCTATCTGATTTCCGTGGTATTGTCATTAGCGACTTTGTGGAACAAGACAGAGGGCGCTATACCGCAAAATTGACGGTGGGCGGTGTAGCGGGAAGAGGTCCAATTAAAGTAGTTATAGATAATGGTGAGGTAGCCATAACACTAATATCTGAAAAATTATTACTTTATGCAGTGCCTGTAGCCAAGGTGTCTTCTGGTGGCGGATGCACTGTAGCCACCAAGTCAAATGGTGACGCTTCGTTATCACTGTGCCTAATAATGGTTTTTTTGTTGCGAATACGCAGACGATATCAGTTAGCCAAATAGTCTGCTTGTTGTTGGGCTTTTACAACCTATTTTTACGATATCGATGTTGATGTCGAACTCTTACAGCAAGCTACAGATTTTGTGTAGATCACCCTTCGACAAAATTTATAACTGGATAAATTTATATACGAGAGCGCAATAATTTGGTGTCGGCATTGCGCCAAGCGTACTTAAAGTCGTTGCCTACTTGTTCAGCTTCTTTTAGTTTGCCTTGGGAGCTAAGACTCTGCCATAAACCAAATAGCGCCCAACCATTGTTTTTATGCCAGTCTAAGTCTTGCCTATATATAACTTCTGCTTCTGCAGCTCGGCCGGCCTCCAATAGAGCATCCCCGAGGTAGTGTCTTATAGGTTGAGGCCAGTCAGGTGGTTCGATATAGGCATTCTTATCTTCAATAAGGATGGCTGCTTGATAGTCTTTTATAGCGCCATTAAGGTCTCCACTAGCCTGCTTGATTTCACCCGAAAGAGCCGCTGCTGCCAATTTTAGAATAGACGAAACTGGAGTGGGGCCAACTCGATTCTGGTCAATATCCTTGAGGATTGTTATATTTAATATCGACTCTAGTTCAAAACGGGCTGCATTTAGATCGCCACTTGCGATCAGTGCTCCTCCACGACAGTAATGCCAGATACCGTCAAGATAGGGCGTTCCAGAGGCTAGCGGTTGGCTTTTTAGTATTGATTCCCAGCGACCAAACATTTTATTCACTAAACAGACACTAGATAGGCGCTTTTGGTTTCTTCCCAATTTATAGTCGTTTGGATTAATCTTGGATACTAACGTATTTGCTGCTTCAATTGCTGTTAAATAATTTCCTTGAAAGGACGCTGCATATTTTATGAAATCAACGGCATGGGGTGCATGAATCTTCGCTGATAATGGGTAGGTACCCAAGTTGGGTAAAGGTCTATCACCCCACATTTCTAGGAATTCATTATCAACTTCTTGAGAGCGAATATTGCTCGCTATAGCTTTATCAAATTGACCAACTCGCACATAGATATGCGAAGGCATGTGCACCATGTGTCCTGCCATAGGCATTGTGGCGGCTAATCGATCAGCTGATGCAAGTGCACGCTCAGGTTCTCTTGAGGCTTCCATTAAATGAATATAAAGATGGTTGGCACCGGGGTGATCAGGTTGAGAGGCCATTGTATTCTCCAGTACCGTCGCCACTTTCCCGGTATCACCTACTGGAGACCCATCATGGTTCCAATAATTCCAGCGACCGATGTTCATAAAAGATGTGGCATAAAGAGATGCTATGTCAGGGTCATTTGGGTATTTTCTTTGTAGTTTTTCAGTGGCTTTTAGATAAGCAAGGTCGCGCTCATGACTGTCAGAAATAGAGTTTTGATCATACAACACATATAGCGCGTTTATCATGTCGCGTTCAGTGGGCGTGGCATTGTCAACTAAACGTAGGGCTTTGTTGATGGCTTTTAGTCCTTCGCCCTTTGGGTCATCTGGCATTCTGCTATAGCGGCTGTTCGGATTTGGCCCCATTGCGTGTGCTAGACCCCAATAGATCATTGGATGCGTTGGATCATGCAGCGCTGCTTGTTGGTATGAGGCGATTGATTCAGGAAAGTAAAAGCCCCAAGCGTAACGTAAGCCTTGGTCAAAAAACTGTTGAGCCAGCGTATTTGAGGTAGAAATAGTGCGGTAATACACCCCAGAGCCTTCGATTAAGATTGCTTTATGGGTGTTGTTTCTTGTCGATTGTGCTGAGTTGGCCGTTGCTACTGACGGAAAAACACTAGCGATTAATGCTGCGAACACACAAGGTTTTATATAACGGGCCAATATATTCATAGGAAAACCTGTAAAAGGATTAAGTCAACAATGAGTATAATCGGTCAATATAGATTTGGTAAATCGTTAGTTCTACCCAGCGGACAACAGAGCATTGGCAACTTTGGAGCCATTAGTTCGATTTAGTGCAGTGGATATTGTGTTTCCAGCAATTAATAATTTATCCAGATCTACACCATGCTCAATACCCATTCCATTGAGCATATATATCAGATCTTCACTAGCGACGTTACCTGATGCGCCCTTAGCATAGGGGCAGCCACCCAAACCAGCTACTGCGCTATCAATCACGGAAATACCCATTTGTAGCGAAATCAAGATGTTCGCTAGCGCTTGACCATAGGTGTCATGCATATGCATGGCCAGTTTGTCGGCTGAAATTCTGCTCAACAATTCACTCAATAGTGCAGCGGTCGTTGCAGGAGTGCCGACACCAATAGTGTCACCTAAGGACACTTCATAGCAGCCCATATCTAACAATTGATGTGTAACCTCTGCTACATGCACAGGATCAATGTTGCCTTCGTAGGGACAGCCAAGGACACAGGATACATAGCCGCGTACGCGAATATTGTTTCTTCGAGCTTTGGCCATGACTGGATTAAACCGTTCTAGGCTCTCTTTGATTGAGCAGTTGATATTTTTTTGACTAAAGCTTTCTGACGCAGCTGCAAACACGGCAACTTCTTTGATGCCATACTCTAAAGCTCTATTCATACCAATTTTATTAGGTGTTAGAGCGCTAAAGATGATCTCTGGATAAGTTGGTTGTAGGTTACTACTGATAATATTAAACACCTCATCACTACCGGCCATTTGTGGAACCCACTTTGGACTAACAAAACTTCCCGCTTCAATATTGGTTAATCCTGCACTGGCAAGCTGACTAATCAGCTGAACTTTTGTACTTGTTCCTACAGTTTGTTTTTCATTTTGTAGCCCATCGCGAGGGCCGACTTCAACGATACGCACACGCTTTGGAATGGTCATAGGTCGAACGCCTCAAATGATAATAACTCGGCATCAGCTTCAACCAGAGAGCCGGCTTGAAAGTAAAATTCAGTAACCACGCCATCGCTCGGTGCTATGACGGTATGCTCCATTTTCATGGCTTCCATGATCACCAGGGTGTCACCTTTTTTGACAGTAGCGCCAGCAGTAACCATTAGCGCAATCAAAGTTCCATGCATAGGTGCCTTGAGGTTGTCGCGATCAACATCTTCGTTATTCACTCCCAAGTCTGGGTATAGTTGACGGCAGTGAAAGAAACCCTCAGGGGTGAATAAATCAAAGCCGTCGTTTTTAGACGCAATGGTTGAATGGCTCAGGTCAGCATAGCTCTCCGCTGATAACACACATTCGTTCTGCTGTATTTCCATTCTAATAACAGACATTGGCCGCCCCCAGTTGTTATTTAAATGCCACGGTGAGTTAGCCTCATTGGATTGTTTCGCGATTTTAGTAGCATCGTCGTGGCGAAGATTGAAAATAGCAGATGCCGCTAGTGGTGCAGCGTAGTCAAGGTCTTGTTGACGTTGACGGAATATTTCATCGTGATGATGTTGTATAAATCCAGTGTCTACATCGCCATCTCGAAAGGCTTGACTAGTGGCTAGATTGTAAAGAAACCCAATATTGGTTGTTACACCTGCAATGCGGTATTTACTCAGAGCTTCGGTTAGGCGAGTAAGCGCTTTTGCTCGAGTGGTGCCCCAGACAATGAGTTTGGCAATCATGGGGTCATAATAGATACTAACCTCATCACCTTGCACAACACCTGTATCGACTCGAATATAGCTACCTTCTGAGGGCGGCTTTAATAGACTTAGCCGTCCGGTCGCTGGTAGGAAATCATTGTCAGGATCTTCTGCATAAATGCGCGCTTCAAAAGCATGGCCATTGATCTTTAATTGCTCTTGTGAGCAGGGCAGCGACTGGCCAGCCGCCACAATAAGTTGCCAAGCGACTAGATCTTGCCCACTGATCATTTCAGTGACAGGATGCTCAACCTGAAGTCGAGTGTTCATTTCCATAAAAAAGAAATCACCACGGCTGTCTAAGAGAAACTCGACCGTTCCTGCGCCCTCATAATTGATTGCACGGGCTGCTTTTATTGCTGCGGCACCCATTTTTTGACGTAATTCAAGGGTCATACCAGGTGCGGGCGCTTCTTCGATCACTTTTTGATGTCGACGCTGTACCGAGCAGTCACGCTCAAATAGATAAACTGCATTTTGATGGCTATCACAAAAGACTTGAATTTCCACATGTCGTGGCTTGAGAAGATACTTTTCGACCAACATTAAGTCATCATTGAAGCTGCTTAATGCCTCACGCTTAGCTGCAATTAATGCTTGATCGAACTCCTCTGCGCAATGAACTGCCCGCATCCCTTTGCCACCGCCACCCGCTGCTGCTTTGAGTAGCACCGGGTAGCCCATTTTTTCAGCTTCGCTTTTCAGTAAGGCAGAGTTTTGATCATCACCATGATAGCCAGGCACTAAGGGGACATCGGCATTAGCCATAATAGTTTTAGCTGCAGACTTAGAGCCCATGGCCAAAATAGCATCAATCGGCGGGCCAATAAATGTGATGTTATGCACGGCGCACTGACGACAAAACTCAGCATTTTCAGACAGAAATCCATACCCCGGATGCACTGCTTGAGCGCCTGTTTCTGTAGCTGCTTGTATAATTTTATTAACCACTAAATAGGATTCTTTAGAGGGCGCGGCTCCAATGTAAACGGCTTCATCAGCCATTTTGACATGAAGAGCACTGCTATCGGCATCGCTAAAGACGGCGACAGTTGCAATACCCATTTCACGGGCTGTTTTAATAATTCGGCAAGCAATTTCGCCCCGATTGGCAATTAGTATTTTAGTAAACATGGTAGGTGTTAGTCCTTTGGCCAGTTGGGCTTTCGTTTGTCTAAAAAGGCGCTTATACCTTCCTGTCCCTGAGCGCTTACCCGAGTGCTGGCAATCATCTCACAGGTGTGTTCAATCAGCGTTGAGTCAATGGATTTACCACTCACAGCAAAGACTAGCTGTTTAGCAGAGGCAACAGCTTCAGGGCCATTGCAGAGTATTGCCATGATTAGTTTTTCTACTTTGTCATCCAGTAGCTGTTTATCAACTGCTTCGTGAATTAGGTCTATTTGTACTGCAGTATTGGCATCAAAGCGTTCTGCCGTCATAAAGTATCGCCTTGCATGGCGCTCTCCAATGGCGGCAATCACGTAGGGACTAATAGTTGAGGGAACTAAACCAATTTTAACTTCACTGAGAGCAAAGCTAGCATTAAATGACGATACGGCTATATCGCAACAGCTGATAAGTCCAACGGCACCGCCAAAGGCCGCTCCCTGCACTTTAGCAATGGTAGGCATAGGCATTTGATGAAGAGCTTTAAGCATTGCAGCTAATGCATGTGCATCGTTTAGATTTTGTTGATATGAATAACTGGCCATGCGCTTCATCCAATTAAGATCGGCCCCCGCCGAGAAGCTTTTGCCCTCTGATTTTAGCAACATGATGCGCACCTTTGCATTGACTGCGAGAGCATTAAATGCATCGGTAAGTTCAATAATCATCTGATCATCAAACGCATTGTGCTTGTCAGGATTGTTAAGGGTCACCTGAGCAATGCCGCGGCTATCAATTTGAGTGATGACTTTATTCATGACTATTTTTTAATCTCAGTATAGGTTGCACTTACATTCTAAAGACACCAAATTTGGTATCCTCAATGACTCGGTTATGACTGGCAGAAATTGACAGGCCTAACACCATGCGAGTATCTGCAGGGTCAATTACACCGTCATCCCAAAGCCGCGCAGAGGCATAGTAGGGATGTCCTTGATGCTCATAATTCTCAATAATCGGCTGTTTGAAGCTTGCTTCATCCTCAGGGCTCCAATCAGTACCATCGCGTTCATATTTGTCTCTGGTGACCTGAGCCAGCACACCGGCTGCCTGCTCGCCACCCATAACAGAAATACGCGCATTGGGCCACATAAACATAAATCGTGGATCATAGGCGCGACCGCACATGCCGTAATTACCAGCGCCAAAAGAGCCGCCAATCAATATGGTAAATTTAGGCACATTTGCGGTGGCAACGGCGGTTACCATTTTGGCGCCATGCTTGGCGATACCATCGTTTTCAGATTGCTTACCAACCATAAATCCGGTGATATTTTGTAAAAAAACCAATGGAATTTTACGCTGGGCACACAATTCAATAAAGTGCGCGCCTTTTTGAGCAGATTCACCAAAGAGAATCCCATTGTTGGCGACAATTCCCACCGGATAACCAAAGATATGCGCAAATCCGCACACCAGTGTGGTTCCGTACAGCGCCTTAAACTCATCGAAATCTGAGCCGTCGACGGTCCGTGCAATGATCTCGCGGACATCATAAGATTTACGCGAATCTGCAGGCACAATGCCGTAGATTTCCTGGGAAGCATAGACTGGGTCAATAGCTTTTTTTAGATCACCATTGATGGGTTTGACTCGATTAAGCCTTGATATTGCTTTACGTACCAGATCTAGCGCATGATGATCATTGTTAGCCAAATGGTCGGCAACGCCAGAAATGCGTGCATGCACCTCGCCACCACCAAGGTCTTCAGCAGTGACCACTTCACCCGTGGCCGCTTTGACTAAGGGCGGTCCAGCCAGAAAAATAGTACCCTGTTCTCTAACAATAATGGACTCATCAGCCATAGCAGGAACATAGGCGCCACCGGCAGTACAGGAGCCCATAACCGCGGCAATTTGCGGAATATTTTGCGCTGACATGTTAGCCTGGTTAAAAAAGATTCGCCCAAAATGCTCTCTATCGGGGAATACGTCGTCTTGCCTAGGAAGATTAGCACCACCAGAGTCGACCAAGTAAATGCAGGGTAAGTTGTTCTCTGCGGCAATAGCTTGGGCGCGCAGGTGTTTTTTTACAGTAAGGGGATAGTAGCTTCCGCCTTTTACGGTAGCATCGTTGGCAACGATGACGCATTCTTGGCCACTGACACGACCAATGCCAGTAATAATGCCAGCAGCAGGCACTTCCTCAGGATAAACATCATGTGCCGCTAATGCTGACAATTCTAGAAACGGTGATCCAGCATCCAATAACCCGTCAACACGCTCTCGAGGAAGTAACTTACCACGGCTAACATGGCGTTCACAGGATTGGATGCCACCGCCCTTAGAAATATGGGCTAGCTTAGTTTTTAGATCGTCGACCTTGACTTGCATGGCGTTTGTATTAGTTACAAATTCTTTACTGTTCGTGTTGAGTTTACTGTTGATTACCGACATAGAAACTCCTCAAACGGTTTCAGCAAAAAGTTCGCGGCCAATCAACATGCGTCGTACTTCAGAGGTGCCGGCGCCAATTTCATAGAGTTTAGCGTCACGCAATAACCGAGCAGCTGGATAGTCATTGGTATAGCCATTACCGCCAAGTGCCTGAATGGCCTGCAGGGCCATCTGTGTGGCTTTCTCAGCAGTAAATAAGATGACTGCAGCGGCATCTTTGCGTGAGTCTTGGCCAAGATCACAGGCTCTGGCAACCGCATATAGATAAGCCCGCGAGGCATTTAAATCTGCGTACATATCGGCAATCTTGCCTTGCATAAGCTGAAATTGGCCAACCGGTTGGTCGAATTGCTTGCGTTCATGAATGTAGGGCATTACTACATCTAGACAGGCCTGCATTATGCCTACTGGTCCGCCAGATAATACAGTACGCTCATAATCAAGACCTGACATAAGAACTGCGACGCCACGACCTTCTCCGCCAAGAATGTTTTCAGCAGGAACCTCACAGTTTTCGAACACAAGTTCGCAGGTATTTGACCCCCGCATGCCCAATTTATCGAGTTTTTGTTGGCGAGAGAAGCCAGGATAGTTGCGTTCCACAATGAAAGCAGTAATGCCTTTAGAACCTAAGGTAGTGTCAGTTTTTGCATAAATGATGTAAGTGTCTGCGTCTGGTCCATTGGTAATCCACATTTTGCTCCCATTGAGCACGTAGTAATTGCCATGCTTTTCAGCTTTGAGCTTCATACTTACTACATCTGAGCCTGCATTGGGTTCACTCATGGCCAGTGCTCCAATATGCTCACCGGAACAGAGCTTAGGTAGATATTTGTGCTTTTGCTCTTCGGTACCGTTTTTGTGAAGCTGATTTACACACAGGTTTGAGTGCGCACCATAGGACAAGCCAACTGAAGCGGATGCTCTGGAGATTTCCTCCATGGCAATACAATGGGCTAAATAACCCATATTGGTTCCGCCGTATTGCTCTGCTACGGTAATTCCAAGCAATCCCATATCGCCAAGTTTTAACCATAGGTCCATCGGAAACTCGTTGCCGCTATCAATGCTAGCAGCTCGCGGGGCGATTTCTTTGCGACAAAATTGAAAAACGCTGTTTCGGAGCATATCGTTATCTTCACCAAGATTAAAATTTAATGTGGGATAGCTGGTATTCATGAGGTATTCCTAGATATGTTAGTAAGTGACTGAAAACAATCAGTTTCAGCTTTTTTTAGATCTTCAAGAAGATTCTTAATGTCATCTAATTTCTGATGGAGTTTTTCCCGCTGTTGATTAATAGCCTCGATTAGACTGTTAAGTTGTTCTGTATTACTTTTGCCAGGCTCATACATGTCAATGATTTGTCGAGAATCTTCGAGAGATAGTCCTAGTCGCTTGCCTCTCAGTATCAGTCGAAGTCTAGTACGATCTGCGGCACTATAGACTCTCGTTTGGCCACGTCTAGATGGGCTGAGCAGGCCGATATCCTCGTAATAGCGAGCGGTACGAGGAGTAACCTCAAATTCTTTACACAGATCAGAAATGCTGTATTCCGAAGAGTGGGTGACAATCTTTGTCATAGGTATTACTCGCTGGATTTGGGGCTTAACTACAGTTTAGGCCTATATTACGTTAACGTCAACGTCAATTATTCTTGGTCACTACCGTATCTAGGGCTGTTAAAACTGTTGGAGTATGTCATCGTTCTATTAAAAAAGTGCGCAATGGCATTATTTTTTTGATAATTTAAACTGGTGACAGACTATTGTACTTGCCTATATATTGCTTGATACTCACAAATGGTTTCGGTTTTTAGGTGGTTCATCGTCGTGCGACTAGAATTAGATGATTTTGATAATAAGATTATTCAGGCATTAACAAGTAATGCACGACTATCGGTGAGTGATATATCTCGTCATGTGAATCTATCTCGTAATGCGGTGACTCATCGCATGAACAAGTTAGAAAAATCTGGCGTTATTAAAGGTTATAAAGTGATCTTAGGCGATGGCCTGCCGGTTAATGAAACAGTAGTTGCCATTATGATGGTTTATCGCAAAGACCGTATGCGGGATACCGAGGTAATTAAGTATGCAGCTAAGGTACCCGAAATAGTGTCTTGTTACATCATGAGCGGGGATTATGATGTGATACTTAACGTTCAAGCGCGCTCCCACGATCGTGTTCACGAAATATGGAAATCGGTGAGCGGCTTAGATAGCGTTGATGATACCCATACGACTTTTGCATTATCTACTGTTAAAATGTAGCAACTGTTTGTGTTTCATTTATTTCTTGTGTGTTTCTAGTTTTTCACTCAAATGCTTTTGATTACTGGCATTTTTACGATTCGTTTTTAAAACATTTAATTAATCTCTTCATTGCTTATTTTGCATATGCATATTACCCATCAGTATCGTCATTTTGACCATAGCTTTGGTTATTTCGGGCATGTTATCTGATATTTTAATTTGTAATAGTACTGCCCAAAATTAATTTACCTAGGATGGCACTATGTATTACAACATTGCACTTATTGGTTTTGGTGGCGTAAACAGAGCTCTGGCTCATATTATTTCGACGGATCCAGAAAAATTTTATTGTGAAATGGGTTTTAATTTGCGCATTGTCGCTGTTTCGGATGTGTTTTTGGGGTCAGTCTATACACCAGAAGGTATTGACTTGGCTTTGCTAGCTGCATTGCCGTTGGCTCAAGGCGCTTGCGCTACGTTACCTAATGGTAAAACAACAGCAGAGAATGAAGATATTATAAAAAATAGCAATGCGGATATTGTTGTTGAGGCGACCGTAACTGATTCGATTACGGGCCAGCCGGCAATATCCCATTGTCGTTGGGCGCTGTCTACTGGCAAACATGTATCTACAACCAATAAAGGCCCTCTTGCTTTTGCCGAGCAGGAGCTGATGGCTTTGTCACTAAAAAATAATGTCGGTTTTGAATACGAAGGTGTAGTTATGAGTGGCACGCCAGTGCTTCGCTTCGCAGATAAGCTGTTGAAAGGTAGTGGCATTAATAAATTCACTGGTATTGTTAATGGTACGGCAAATTATGTTTTAGGTTTAGTCGAGCAAGGCTACAGCTTTGTCGATGCTATTACCGCTGCACAGCGACAAGGCTATGCCGAGGCGGATCCTAGTGCTGATAT
The DNA here is from genome assembly GCA_029254005.1 of Porticoccaceae bacterium. GTDB lineage: Bacteria > Pseudomonadota > Gammaproteobacteria > Pseudomonadales > Porticoccaceae > HTCC2207. The sequence goes on from JAQWYJ010000077.1 coordinate 11,060, forward strand.
TGAAGGTAAAGATGTAATGCTCAAGGTCATTGTGCTAGCAAATCGACTATGGAATACCAATTTGACTCAAAAAACTGTTCAGTGTCAGGGAATTTCCGATTTGACTGAAACCATGGTAAGACAAGCCGTGACAGAAGGCTGTCATTGGAAGCTGCTAGGCAAGGCGAGTAAGCAAGATGACGGTTCTATTGTTGCTAGTGTGTCACCAGAGAAATTATCGGTAGAACATCCCTTAGCAGCTATTAGTGGTGCGGTTAATGCGATTACTTTTACCTCAGATATGTTAGGTGATGTCACAGTGTCCGGCCCTGGTGCAGGGCGTATTGAAACGGCATACGCTATTCTGTCAGACATTATTGCCATTCATCAGCGAAGGGAGAGCTAATATGGAGTCTTTTACCGCTACATCATCCAAGCAAACTGATCAGCACCAACAAAGGATTGACGTGGTCAATCCTTTTACGCAGGGCGTTGTAAGTACTATACCTGCAGCAATTTTGACCGATGTTGAAGCTGCATTAATTAGCGCTAAACAGGGTTTTGAAATCTCTCGTAAGTTAGCGCGTTATCAGCGCGCTAGTATTTTAGCGGCAACTGCAGCGATTGTTCGCCAGGAGCTAGAAGCCTTTGCTGTTTTGATTGTGACTGAGGCCGGAAAAACCATTGTACAGGCGCGAAAAGAAGTGTTGCGTTGCATTAATACGCTGGAGTTGTGTGCGGAAGAAGCTAAGCGATTAAGCGGTGACGTAATTCCCTTTGATTCCTACGAGGGGGCTATGGGAAGGCAAGGTTACACGCATTGTGACCCCCTTGGCATTGTGTTGGCGATCACCCCATTTAACGATCCTTTAAATTTAGTTGCGCACAAGTTAGGACCCGTGGTTGCATCGGGCAATTCCGTTATTCTAAAACCGTCAGAGCTTGCACCATTGTCGGCCCTTAAGTTAGTTGACGCGTTTGTGGACGCGGGATTAGATCCGCAGATTATCTCTGTGGTGATTGGTGATGCAAATATAGGTAGTGCTTTAGTGTGTGCTGATGATATTCGTATGGTGTCTTTTACAGGTGGGATGGAAACAGGTGAGGCGATTACCCGCATTGCTGGTTTGAAAAAAATGACAATGGATTTAGGCGGTAATGCACCAGTCATCGTGATGGCTGACAGCGACCTGGACAAAGCAGTAGCGGCAACGGTATCAGGTGCTTTTTGGGCGTCGGGGCAAAACTGTATTGGGACGCAACGCATTTTTATTGAACGCTGCGTATTCGATCAATTTTCTGCGAATTTCGTTACTCAAACACAAGCACTGGTTGTGGGAGATCCGCTGAATGAATCGACAGACATAGGGCCGATGATTACGCCAGAGCAGTCTATACGAATCCAATCTTGGGTGGCAGATGCAATTAACCAAGGTGCAATATTACTAACTGGGCATCAACGTCACGATAATATATACACTCCAACAGTGCTTACTAAGGTACCCACCACGACAAAATTATGCATGCAGGAAGTCTTTGCGCCAGTTGTTATTTTGGAGCCGTTTGATAGTTTCAATGAGGTGATCGCTTGGGCCAATTATGTAGATTACAGTTTGCATGCCGGTATTTTTACGTCTGACTTAGAAACTGCTTTAAAAGCAGCAGATAATTTAGAAGCAAGTGGTGTGATGATTAATGATTCTTCCGACTTTCGGTTTGATGCCATGCCTTTTGGCGGCTATAAGCGCGGCAGTTTGGGGCGTGAAGGCGTGCGCTATGCAATGCAAGAAATGATGCAATCAAAGGTAGTCTGCTTTAATAGAAGCTGATAGTTTGGACCAGGCGCTTAGATGATCGCGCAATTCACAAGCTTTTGTAGTTGCCGCGGTAAAAAATTAGCGGAAGTGATCCATTGTCAGTGAATTTCATGACTCTGCCGACTAAAATTACATGATCACCACCATCGTACTGCTGCTCAGTTGTACACTCGAAGCAAGCGCTGTATTTTGGAAGAATTGGCACCCCTGATAAACCTGATGTACAGGATAAATTAGCAAATTTATCTGCACCGCTACTGGCAAACGTATTTGAAATTTTTTGCTGATCCTGACTAAGCACGTGCACAGCATAAGCATCAGCTTGTATGAAATCGTTAAAGCAATTTGAGTTTCTATCGATACTCCACAGGACCAAGGGCGGACTTAAAGATACAGAATTGAAGCTATTCACCGTCATTCCGACTGATTGCCCATCAGTACCAACCGTCGTAACAACTGTTATGCCTGTTGCAAAACTTCCAAGCGCATTGCGAAGCGCGGTGGTATCTATATTCGATGAGTTGTTCTGTGTATCGTGGTCTGCGCTCATATTGAATTTACATCAGCTAGTTTAAGTTTGGAGAGCAATGATGATTTTAATAAGTCTTCGTTGCAAGGAGTTTATGTCTATTATGGTGGATTTGACAAAAGTTTAAAGCGCATCACTGCTATTTTGAGCTACGGTGAGACCATACTGACTTGCCGTTAAGTTGGCTGCATCGGCTAGTCACTGTCAGCTGAAAATAATGGTGTCAAATTATCAAACGTAGCCTGACGCTTTTCTTTACTAGCAAGCATAGCCTCCTGCGTGTCAGCGGTCTGCAACATCCCAGCTTGCCAGGTTGCCATATAATCAAGGCTATCAGAAATGCTATGATCACGACTGTAGTTGAGCATTTGTTTAACACCGTTGATCGCCATTGGGCTGTGTTTTGCTATATTCCTAGCCAAAGCGTATGCAGCGTCAAGCAGCGCTTGTTGGGACTCATAAATGTTGTTAACAAAACCGCATTGCAGTGCCTGGGATGCACTTAGATTGCGGCTAGTATAGGCTAATTCCCGGGCTAGTCCTGATGGCATTACATGCAGGATTCTCTGCAACGTGCCCACATCAGCGGTAATACCTAACTCGGTTTCTTTGATGTTAAAAAAAGCGTTTTCGGTACAAAGCCGGATGTCAGTCGCACAGATCATGTCAACTCCGCCGCCAATGCAGGCACCATGAATCGCTGAAATAGTAGGTACTCTTGCTCGCTCAAAAGCGTTAAAAGTGTCCTGTAAGCTCAGAATCCACCGACGCTGCTGTTCTGCTGCTCGGGCAGTCTCTAGCTGAGTGTCATTACCCATATTCGTGAAGACATCAAGATCCATGCCAGCGGTAAAATGTTTTCCTTCTGCGCACAGGATAATAACTCTCACGTCGCCTTTTCGGTCCAATTCCTCAATAACAGCGGGTAGCTCGCGCCAAAAATCGTTATTCATAGCATTGAAAGAAAGAGGTCTGTTGAGTTTTATTTCGGCAATTTGATTTGAATCAACAGTAACTATTAACGTTTTTAGTTTGGAAAAATTATTGCTATGCATTCTAAAGGTCTCGGTAAGAACAATATTTACTTCTTGAAAAAAAGCAGTCTACATCGAGTTATGACACCTTAAAAGTGTTTATTTAATTGGGTAAGTGAAGCTGTATGTCTAACCCAATAGTCTAATTAAGCGCTGTGTTTCTGGTTATAAGTGGCCAAACAACAAAATATTCTCATTTAAAACGATTATTTACGTCACAACTAGTTGCTGATTAATGGGTGCTGTGGCAAAATCCTCGCCCTCTTAACGGGAGCGGGTTTACCATCCGCTATTGGCGAAGTAAAAAGCAGCCTTTTGAGAGTATCTCTATGCGAGAGTGGCGGAATTGGTAGACGCGCTGGATTTAGGTTCCAGTGGGGCAACCCGTGAGAGTTCGAGTCTCTCCTTTCGCACCAAATTTAAACGTTTTGCCACGAGGAAATCCCATGCACGTGTCCATCGAGTCGAGCACAGGCCTAGAGCGTCAGCTTAAAGTTAGTTTACCTGCGGAAAGAATTGATCAGGAAGTTACCAACCGACTCCAAAAAGCGACCAAAACTGTTTCGATAAAAGGGTTTCGCAAAGGTAAAGTACCCCTCAAGGTTGTTAAGCAACATTATGGTAAAGGCGTTAGACAAGAAGTTGTTGGTGAAATTGTTAACTCAAGCTTTTATGAAGCCATACAACAGGAAGATCTAAAACCTGTGGGTCAGCCTCAGATTAACGAGCTAGTAGATAAAGAAGGCCAAGATGTGTCCTTTTTGGCAGTATTTGAGGTATTTCCTGAGGTGGCATTGCAGCCACTATCAGAAGTAAAAATTGATCGACCTGCAGCTGATGTCACCGAAAGTGATGTTAAGACAATGATTGCCAATTTGCGCGAACAGCAAGCTAGCTTCAAGGTATCAAAGAAAAAATCCAAGAAAGGTGATCAGGTCAATATTGACTATGTCGGAACAAAAGATGGCGAAGAATTTGATGGAGGAAAGGCTGATGCTCAAGATCTAGTACTTGGCTCAAATTCGATGATTCCCGGTTTTGAAAAGGGTTTGGAAGGATTGTCTGCTGGTGAAGATACTGTTTTGAATCTAACTTTCCCTGATGATTATCAAGCAGAGGAACTCAAGGGTGCTGCTGTAGAGTTTGCTGTAACTATTAATTCTGTTGCAGGTAAAAAACTACCTAAAATGGACGATGAGTTCTTTAAATTATTTGGCGTCGAGGAAGGCGGAGAAGCGAAATTTAGAGAAGAAGTTACTGCAAATATGGAGCGAGAGCTCCGCAATGCATTGCGAACAAAAGTAAAAAACCGTGTTATGAATCAATTGTTTGATTTAAATACCGTAGAGTTACCGTCTGCTCTGGTTGCTAACGAAGTTACTCAGCTGAAACAGCAGATGATCCAGCAGTTCGGTGGCGGACAGCAAATAGATCTCAGCATGCTGCCTGATGAGATGTTTAAAGAAAAAGCTGAGCGGCGTGCCGCTTTGGGCGTGATTGTATCCGAAATCGTAAAAGTGGAATCCCTTGTTCCAGATGAAGATCAAGTCAGAGCTAGAGTTGATGAGTTAGCTGCCACCTATGAGCAGCCACAAGAAGTTATAGACTATTATTATAGCAAACCTGAGCTGTTGAGTTCTGTTGAAGCCGTTGTATTGGAAGACCAAGTTACCGAGCTAGTGTTATCTAAGGCAAAAGTAAAAGAACAGAGCCTTTCATATGAGGATGCTATCAAACCTGATGCGGAACCAGGTTCGGAAGCTTAATAGATACCTTAACCGCTCAGGAGTATTTGTCTGGGCGCCGAGATCCAGCTTGCCAAAAGCCAGCGTATACTTTTTGGTGAGTTATACTTCATTGAAACGAGCGAGGCAAAAATGAACAATCAGCAAGCAAATCAGGGTGCGTTAGATATCGAGGCAATTGGCCTCATTCCGATGGTTGTGGAGCAGACCTCAAGAGGCGAGCGCTCCTACGACATCTATTCTCGCTTACTCAAAGAGCGAGTCATTTTTATGGTTGGACAAGTCGAAGACCATATGGCCAATCTGATTGTAGCTCAAATGCTGTTTTTAGAATCCGAAAACCCTGACAAAGACATACATCTCTATATCAACTCTCCGGGCGGTTCAGTGACCGCAGGTTTATCTATCTACGACACCATGCAATTTATAAAGCCTGATGTTAGTACAATGTGCATCGGTCAAGCAGCGTCAATGGGGGCATTTTTGTTGGCTGCTGGAGCCGAGGGTAAACGCTTCTGTCTGCCGAACGCTAGGACCATGATTCATCAGCCAAGTGGCGGTGCTCAGGGTCAGGCTACAGACATCCATATCCAGTCCCAAGAAATTCTCAAAATTAAAAAGCGTTTAAATACTATTATGGCTCATCATACTGGCCAAGATGTCGATAAGGTTACTGAAGATACTGAGCGCGATAATTTCATGAGTGCTGAGGAATCCAAAGATTACGGTCTCATAGACGAGGTTATAGATAAAAGATCTTAGAGTGGTTAGATTTTTTCTGAATTTGGGTTATGATCGCGCAATAGAAAGATCATTATAAGGAGTATGTAATGAGCGATAGTAGTAATTTAGGGGACGGAGGTAAGCTTTTATTCTGTTCTTTTTGTGGCAAAAATCAAAATGAAGTGCGTCGACTTATTGCTGGCCCCTCGGTCTATATTTGTGATGAATGTGTCGATTTGTGTAATGACATTATCTCAGAAGAAACCCAAGCTACTGAAACTGAGTCAAGTTCTGAAAAGCTACCTGTACCGACGGAAATAAAAACTATCCTTGATCAGTATGTTGTCGGTCAGGAGCGAGCAAAGCGTATCCTCTCGGTTGCTGTTTACAACCACTACAAGCGCTTGCAGGTCAGCGAGCAGTCTGGTGCCAATAAGGTTGATGTGGAATTGGGTAAAAGCAACATTTTGCTTATTGGCCCAACTGGCAGCGGCAAGACCTTGCTTGCTGAAACTCTCGCAAGGTTGCTGGATGTACCCTTTACTATTGCCGATGCTACAACCCTTACTGAAGCTGGCTATGTAGGTGAAGATGTAGAGAATATTATTCAGAAGCTTCTACAAAAATGTGATTATGACGTTGATAAGGCGCAGAGAGGTATTGTCTATATTGATGAGATCGACAAAATTTCTAGGAAGTCCGATAATCCGTCCATCACCCGAGATGTATCTGGAGAAGGTGTGCAACAGGCATTGCTGAAGCTAATAGAAGGGACAGTAGCATCTGTGCCACCTCAGGGTGGGCGCAAGCATCCTCAGCAAGAGTTTCTTCAGGTTGATACCTCTAACATCCTATTTGTCTGTGGGGGTGCATTTTCTGGGCTTGAGAAAGTTATACGCGATCGATCTGAAAAGGGCGGTATAGGCTTCGGAGCACAGGTGTCTAGTAAAGATTCTCAGAAATCCATTGGCGAAACTTTATTGGATGTAGAGCCAAGTGACTTGATTGGGTATGGACTTATCCCCGAGTTTATCGGTCGTCTGCCTGTTGTAGCTACCCTTCAAGAGTTGGACAGAGAGGCTTTGGTCAATATTTTGGTTGAGCCGAAAAATGCTCTGGTTAAACAGTACCAGGCGCTATTTGAAATGGAGAATGTCGAGCTGGATATTCGTAGTGACGCATTGGACGCTATTGCTGAAAAGGCGGTAGAACGAAAAACCGGTGCTCGCGGTTTACGCTCGATTGTTGAGACAATGCTACTAGATACCATGTATAAAATACCATCAGAATCTAATGTGATTAAGGTTGTGGTGGACCGAGCGGTTATTAGTGGTGAGAATGAGCCTTTGCTTGTCTACGAGCAATCTGACCAAAAGAAGCTGGCCTCTGACGAGGGTTGATAAAAGGGCGGCGTAAGCCGCCTTTTTTTGTTGTCTAGTTAATTGCACCACTTTTCATAGTGTTGGCTTAAAGGTGTTGATATTTTCGTTTTAGTCCCAATATACTTACTACGACGGTTCTAATTGCAGGACCGCTTCCAACAATTGACAGAGGTCATACATGGTTTCGAAAAGCGCTGATAATACTACCTCAAATTACCCCCTGTTACCTTTGCGTGATGTAGTTGTTTATCCCCATATGGTGGTGCCGTTGTTTGTTGGCCGTGAGAAATCAATTTTGGCCCTTGAGTATGCGATGGAGAACGACAAGCAGATTATTTTGGTGGCCCAAAAGGATCCTTCTGAAGATGATCCGTTATTGGATGATGTATATAAAGTAGGCACATTTGCCACTATTTTACAGATGCTTAAGTTGCCAGATGGTACTTTAAAAGTACTGGTAGAAGGGCTTAACAGAGTCCAGTTATTGGATGGATTTGAAGATCAGTCATTTATGCGAGCATCGCTTAAAGTGTTAGAGAGTAAAGACCCACAAGAGGATGAGTCTGATGCATTAATGCGCTCGACAATTAGTTTATTTGAACAGTATGTTAATTTGAGTAAGAAAATCCCGTCTGAAGTAATAGCAACAGTAAGTGGTATTGAGGACGGTAATAGATTAGCTGATACTATAGCTAGTCATATGACCCTTTCTCTGGAGCAGAAACAAGATGTTCTAGAAATAGCTGATTTAACTGCTCGTTTCGAACATTTGATGACAGCTATGGAGTCAGAAATTGATTTGTTTCAGGTTGAGCAGCGAATCCGTGGTCGAGTCAAAAAACAAATGGAAAAGAGTCAGCGGGAGTATTATCTCAATGAACAGATGAAGGCCATCCAAAAAGAATTGGGTGATATGGATGAGGGTGTCTCTGAACTTGATCAACTTGAAAAGAAAATCCAACTAGCCGGCATGCCCAAAGCTGCGTTAGAGAAGGCTACGGCAGAACTTAATAAGTTGAAAATGATGTCTTCTATGTCAGCAGAAGCGTCTGTACTGAGAAATTATATCGATTGGATGATCAGTGTTCCTTGGAAGAAGCGCACTAGGGTAAAGCATAATCTTGCCCTTGCGGAGGAGACCCTGAATCAGGACCATCATGGATTGGAAGAGGTAAAAGAGCGGATTTTAGAATTTTTAGCGGTGCAAAAGCGAGTTAAAAATTTGAAGGGACCAGTTTTATGTCTTGTTGGCCCGCCTGGGGTAGGTAAAACGTCTCTTGGAGAGTCGATAGCCCGTTCTACGGGAAGAAAATTTGTAAGGATGAGTTTGGGAGGGGTGCGTGATGAAGCTGAGATAAGAGGCCATCGCAGAACCTATATTGGATCCTTGCCTGGAAAACTTATTCAAAAGCTGTCTAAAGTCGGTGTCAAAAACCCGTTGTTTTTGCTGGATGAGATAGACAAGATGGGAATGGATCAACGCGGTGATCCAGCATCTGCGTTGCTAGAGGTATTAGACCCCGAGCAAAATCATACGTTTAATGATCATTATCTGGAAGTAGACTACGATCTTTCTGATGTTATGTTTATTTGCACCGCAAATTCTATGAATATTCCAGGCCCTCTCTTGGATCGAATGGAAGTTATTAGAATTCCCGGATACACCGAAGATGAAAAAGTTAAGATCGCTCAAAAATATCTGGTTCCGAAACAATTAAAAGCAAATGGTTTGAAAAGCACAGAACTCGAAATTGGTGAGGATGCGCTAAAAGACACCATTCGGTACTATACAAAAGAGGCTGGGGTTAGGGGATTAGAGCGTGATGTGGCGAAGATATGTCGAAAGACGGTAACTAAGCATGTCCGAGCAGGCAAGTCTGTTGCAGAGCGTGTTGGGTCCCAGGAGTTGGAGGAAATGCTAGGAGTACGGCGGTTTGACTATGGCCGAGCTGAGGCTGAAAGCCAGATAGGGCAGGTTACTGGTCTAGCATGGACTCAAGTTGGAGGTGAATTATTAACCATTGAAACCTCCGCTATACCAGGGACAGGTAAGGTTATAAAAACTGGTTCTCTGGGTGATGTTATGCAAGAGTCTATCCAGGCTGCGCTTACAGTCGTACGAAGTGGCGCCAAAACATTAGGTATTCGGCGTGATTTCTATCAGCAGAATGATCTTCACATTCATGTTCCTGAGGGCGCGACGCCCAAGGACGGACCCTCTGCAGGGGTCGGAATGTGCACTGCACTAGTCTCTGTGTTGTCTGGTATTGCGGTAAAAGCAGATGTTGCCATGACCGGAGAGATAACTCTTCGAGGTCAGGTATTAAAAATTGGCGGTTTGAAAGAAAAATTATTAGCAGCACATCGTGGCGGCATTACCACCGTAATTATACCCAATGACAATGCGAGTGACCTGAAAGAGATTCCGGATAACATTAAAGCAGATCTCAATATATGTCCTGTAAAGTGGATTGATGAGGTATTAGATATTGCTCTTGAGACGAAACCTGAGGCACTGAGTGAATCTGAGTTTTTAAAAAGTAGCGCGCCAAAAAGTGCTGCTGAACTCAATGAGAGGCCAAGTACCCACTAGGTTTGAACTATTTGGCTATATTTTGCCGAAGCTACTTGACCGAACGCGCTTGCTATTGGTATAAAGAGAGTGGCAGTTGAACTATTAAAATCGCTGATGCTACTTCCCAATGGGAGTACGTCTTTTTTGTAACAAATGTTACTTCCAATAATAAGGGGAATACCGTGAATAAATCTGAATTAATTGATTCTATCGCTGCTGGTGCAGACATTTCTAAGGCGTCTGCCGGACGAGCATTAGATTCAGCAATTGACGCAATTACTGGTGCTTTAAAAAATGGAGATCAAGTTTCGTTGGTAGGATTTGGCACTTATTCTGTTAAACACAGAGCTGCTCGTGCAGGTAGAAATCCACAGACTGGTGCGGAGATTCAAATTGCTGCTGCGAACGTGCCAAGCTTCAAGGCTGGAAAAGCATTGAAAGACGCGGTAAATTAATATTTGCTTGGTGATTTTTCGAGACATTCAGGCTTCTAAGGCGCATCATTGATGCGCCTTTTTTAATATCAGGATATACAGTATGTTAGATAGTTTTAGAACAAATATGCGCAATTTAGCTTTGGGGATTGTGGTTGTAATTGGCTTTATTTTTGCGTTTTCAGGTACAGGTACTCTTTTCCTAACCGGTAATTTGACTGATACGGCCGCGGTTGTTGGGGAGGTGGAAATTCCCGAAATAGATGTAATTAGAGCGATCAATAATCAACGCAGTCGAATTATCAGTGAAAACGAAGGGTTAGATGCTACCCTAATCACTGATGAGATGATTAGGCCAAGTGCTATTGAGCAACTGATAAGTCGTCAAATTTTGGTTCAGTCCTCCGATTCTCAAAAGTTAGCTATACCGCAAACTTCAGTTACTCAAGAGATTCTTAATATAGAAGGGTTTCAGGTAGATGGGCGCTTTGATCAAGACAGCTATCGGTTTATGTTACAGCAGCAGGGTTATACTAGTGCCGGTTTTAAGTCCACAGTTGCAAATGAATTGCTTGTTCAACAACTTGTTGCGGGTATTACAGATACCGCTTTTGTTACGGAACTTGAGCTAAATGCAATGGTTGAAATTACTGGAGAGCAACGAGATTACTACTATTTCACTCTGCCGATAGGACCTATAACTGAAGAGACTGTGGTATCTGATGAGCAGACTCAAAATTATTATTCTGAAAATATTACAGCGTATCGAAGCGAAGCTCAGGTGATTATTGACTATATCGAGCTAAATCCAGATGAGCTTGTGAATCCTGATCTTGTAAATAGTGAACTCGTCAAGGCGCGCTTTGACGAGGAGCGAGACACCTTGGACCTTTCTGAGTCACGTCAGGCTGCCCACATCCTTCTTGAAGATCCAAGCGATGAGCTTATTCGGGAGATCCAAGGAAAAATAACGTCAGGAGAAGCCTTTGCCGATCTGGCAAGTCAGTATTCAACAGATTTTGGTTCTGCTGATTTAGGCGGGGACTTGGGATTCACGTCCGGCACTACCTTTCCTGAAGCATTTGAATTGGCGTTGAAGCAGCTTTCGCTCAACGAAGTCTCACAGCCAGTGACCACCGATGCAGGTGTCCATTTTATAAAACTATTGGACATACAGCAGCAGGATTTCATTCTAGCAGATGAAACAGCAAGAATTGAGCGCGAGCTTATGGCAGAAGCAACGACTGATCAGTTGGTAGCCAAACTTGAACTTCTCAAAGAGCTTAGTTTTAATGCCGATTCACTCGCCAATGTGGCTGAGGATGTGGGTCTTACTCTCAAGACTTCCCCTGCATTTTCTCGGTCTGGCGGGTCTGGTATTACTGCTGACACTAAAGTAAATTCGGCCGCCTTTAGCAGTGAAGTTTTAACTGACGGCTATGCCAGCGAGGTACTTGATTTAGGGAATGATAGATACGTAGTGGTGAAACTTAACGAGTATATTGAAGACCGACAAAAAGAATTAATGGAAGTGCGTGAATCGGTTGTTGACAGTTTGACACGAGAGTTGGCTCAAGACGAACTTCAGCGCCGAGGATCTGAGTTACGTGCCCTTGTGCAGAGCGGTACACCGGTTGAGGAAGTTGCTAAGAGTAATAATCTACAGTGGCAGGTAGCTAAAAATGTTGATCGTCGGGATACTAGTGTTAACACAGACATAAGAGATCGACTATTTGCTATGGCTTCACCCAAAGCTAATCCAGTGGTGGAAGGTTTTTATACTAATAGCGGTGACTATGTCGTTGCTGCCTTAACTGCGGTAATTCCTGGAGATATAAATGATATAGGTGACCTTGAGAGAGCGAGTATTGCTGACGCACTGCTCTCAAGGAATGGTGGCAGAGATTTGGAGAGCTATGAGAAACTGGTAAGGAGTGATACAAAAATCATCCAGTAGCTGCTTTCTTCGGCAATAAAAAAGGGCAGTTTACTGCCCTTTTTTATTGTCAAATGGGAACTAGATGATCTTTCGATCAATAAATAACGTCAGTTTTTGTCCTGGTTGTAAATATTTTTTACTGTTTAGATTATTCCACTTGGTGATGTCACCAATGGATAGGGAAAAACGTTTGGCAATAACGTACAAGGAATCCCCACGCCTAACTTTGTAGGAGAATTTTCTCAGCCCAATCACCGAGGATGCTTTAGCTGTAGTTTGTATTTCTAGGACAGCACCAATTTTCACTAAATCGCCCTTAATACTGTTTTGTCGTCGAAGATTTTTAATCGAAGTACCATAGTGCTCGGCAATCTCAGAAAGCGTGTCTCCGGGGCGCACAGTGTGCTTCAATGTATGGTAGCGAGTAAGTTGAGAAGAACCCACTAAGATGTCGTTATTATCCTGGGAGATCAGCAGCGTCTGTCCGATTTTGAGTCGATCACTGGTGAGTCCGTTAGCTTTTTTTATTATTCGAGCTTGAGTCTCGAATAGCAATGCTATTTCCGACAGCGTGTCGCCAGTTTTTACAGTGTATTCTGTATATGGCGTCCAATATTTGTGGTCTGTAGAGGCTAAATAATCCCTAAGAGAAGTCGATTTTTCAGTAGGAATTAGCAGTGAGTACGTACCTTCAGGTGGCGTTATTGACCGGCGATATGCTGCATTAAGTTGGCTGAATGTCCATTCATCAGTGCCTGTTATATCCATCACGGTAGTCAATGAAATCTGATTACTCACCTTGATGATATCAAAAATAGGCTTGTCTTCCATAACCGGTAAAGTGATAGAAAACTTACTTGGTTCTTTAATAATGGAGGCTAATGCTATTAATTGTGGTACATAATTACGTGTTTCTTTTGGAAGTTTTAGTGCCCAAAATTCAGTAGATCTCCCATTTTTTTTATTGTTGCGAATAGCTTTGCCTACAGATCCTTCACCAGAATTATAAGCAGCTAGTGCATGCCACCAATTACCTTTAAACCGCCGATTTAAATAAGTGAGAAAATCAATGGCTGCTCGCGTTGATGACACAAGATCACGACGACCATCATACCAACGATTGCGCTCTAAACCATACTGATGAGCGGTAGGGGGTATAAACTGCCAAAGTCCTGCAGCATGACTGGCGCTGTAAGCGAATGGGTCATAGGTACTCTCAACAATTGGCAGTAGAGCTAGTTCTAGTGGCAGTCCTGCATGCTCTAAGCGTTCTGTCACATAATAAATAAAAGGTCTTGCTCGGTTTAGCACAATTTCCAAATGCTGCGGGTGATCAATATACCACTGGCGCTGTTTTATAACGGATGTAGGGAGATTTTTAAGATCTAATTGGTACCCGGCTCGGATTCTATCCCAAAGATCGGAGGGTGTTGCTTCTGATTCAGAAACGGTTGCTTCTAGTGGCTCTGAACTATTACTAGTTGATACGGTTGTTTGATCATTTTCTAGTGGTAAAACGTTGGATATTTCCTCAACATAGCTAGGAGATTTGTTTAAGATTTTCTCGCTAGGTGAATTTTGAGCCAGTTGGCATGAGGAAGTACTTAACAAAAAAATTAGAGAAGCGCTTATTGGGGTAATGTGGGCAATTTTTAACACGAGAATACCGATATTTTTGACCCTTTATTGTAACTAAATTTATATTAGAGTGTTACCGTTAAAGCCATGTTTTTTTGTATTCGACGCGTGCAAAAAAGCGTTTATTACAATCGATGTTACTTGAGCTTTTAGCCTCTGGATAAAGTGTACGTTAAGGTTTACTGGCAGTGGTGTTTTTGCCACGTAACCGCCATAATGTTTTTATAAATTAAACAGCAATTGCCATTACTTTTAGGCCCACGAGATTTTAATAAGTGCCCAATAAATTTTTAATCAAAAATTTAAGTGAAACTGCTCAGAGGTTAGCGCACTGGTCTAAGTCCGATTTCGCTGAATATTTAATCACTAAAGAAAATGCAATTATTGATAGCCATTATACTAACCTTCCTGGTTATCGTTTTATGCACGCAGGAATTACAAATGGTCAGTTATCGCTCTCAAATTTCTCGCAAATTCACGGATTTACAGTGCAGAGTTATTATGCAGAGGGCTGTTCTAATTCTTCATTTGTCGCTGATCTATCTGACTTGCCATTACCTTCTGAGGTAGTTGATATTGCTTTGCTTCAGCATGTTCTGGAATTTTCACGTTCTCCTCAGGCCGTGCTTGCTGATATCTGTCGAGTGATATCTCCGGGCGGGCATTTGATTATTTGTGTATTAAATCCATTTGGTCCGATGGGATTATCCAAATGGCCGTTACAGTTGTTGACTGATCGTGTTCAATACCGATTTCATTCATTGCGCCGAGGTCGTTTGATTGACTGGCTTGCATTGCTTAATTTTGAGGTCGATAGCGTTCATCATGGTGCTTATCGTTTGCCAGCTGGTTACTCAAGAGAACAAGAGCCACCAATAGTGCCGCATAGATTTAGTCGATTGATGAAAGGTTTTGATAAAGGTTGTCAGCGAGTTGGCATTCCTTGTGGTAATTTTTATATGATACATGCCGTTAAAAGAGTACGTCAGGGCGTCAATAAATCCTCCCGTAAATGGACATCTGTTTCACGTCCACGAATGGCTTCATCGGTAAAAAAGACTGCAAAACCATTGCCAAAAATAGGCACCAGCGTTGCAGTTAGTACTACCAATAACAGAGTTATAACATGAGTGATATAGAAATTTTTACCGATGGTGCTTGTCGAGGAAATCCTGGCCCAGGCGGTTGGGGGGCCTTATTGCGTTTTGGTAAAGAAGAAAAAAGGCTTTTTGGAGGTGAGCCTGAGACGACTAATAATCGTATGGAGCTTACTGCTGTTATTGAAGCGTTGGCCGCGTTAAAGCGGCCTTGCAACGTAAAGCTAACATCTGATTCAACCTACGTGCTCAAGGGTATCCAAGAGTGGATGCCTAGTTGGAAGAAGCGGGGCTGGAAGACTGCAGCCAAAAAGCCAGTGAAAAATGTCGATCTTTGGCAAAAGCTTGATGGGTTGATTCACCAGCATAATATAGACTGGCGCTGGGTAAAGGGACATAGTGGGCACCGAGAGAACGAGATAGCTGATGATCTTGCTAATCAGGGTATTGACGAATTATAGCTAATCGTTATATTTGAGTTTTAATCACGCAGACGCGAACAATATGAGACAGATCGTTTTAGACACAGAGACTACTGGTTTAGAGACCTCTCAAGATCATCGAATCATTGAGATAGGCTGCGTTGAGATGGTGAACAGGAAGTTGACAGGACGCCACTACCATCAATACATAAACCCAGAAAGAAAAGTCGACGAGGGTGCCATGGAGGTTCATGGTATCAATGATCAGTTTCTTGAAGATAAGCCAGTGTTTTCGGCGATATGTTCTGATTTTTTGTCATTTTTGGCGGGCGCGGAGTTAGTTATTCACAATGCACCCTTTGATGTTGGTTTCATTAACCATGAGTTAAGAAAGCTAAATGATAATCAACCTGCATTAGAATCAGAATGTCGAGTTATAGATACTCTGGCGGTTGCGAGACAAAAACATCCTGGGCAAAAAAATAATTTAGATGCCTTATGTAAGCGTTATGGTGTTGATAATTCTCAGCGAGATCTCCATGGTGCTCTACTTGATGCTGAAATACTTGCTGATGTCTATTTGTTAATGACCGGTGGCCAGGTTAATTTGAGTATTAATCAGCAGTCAGAGTCAGATAGTGGAGAAATCAGTCAAGCTAGAAAAATTCGGAGATTATCAGCCGCTCGAAAACCTCTCAGAGTCATCAGAGCCAGTGATAGCGAAATTGTTAATCATGAAAAAAAATTGACTGACATTAAATCTGCTAGCGGTTTTTGCATTTGGCAGGAGGTTAGCGAGTAAGCTCTTGTATGCAGTCGTCTGATAGTATCGTACTTCCAAAAAAATTTCCTGAGCGTTCAGACCAGATTGACCTGTTGAAGTCGAATCTTGCTGCAATGGTATCGAGCGTAGATTTATTCAACTTATCTAAACCCCTGACTATTAAAAAGATAGCGAATTTAGACACCAAGGCTAAAGCTATAGCCTGGGAAAAATGGTGTCAAAGGGTATGCGTCTCAGCAGAGGTGGTCAGATCTAGGCGTAAAAATTTACCAAAAATCACTTATCCTGATCTGCCGGTTTGTGAACGTGTTGATGAGATTAAAGCGTTAATAGAGCAACATCAGGTAGTTATTATTGCCGGAGAGACCGGGTCAGGAAAGACCACGCAAATCCCTAAAATTTGTCTTCAGGCTGGACGAGGTGTTTGTGGTTTGATTGGACATACCCAACCCCGCAGAATTGCAGCTCGCACAGTTGCTGAGAGGATTGCTCAAGAGTTGAATTCAACCTTAGGTGATGCCGTGGGTTATCAGGTGCGGTTTTCTGACCAAACCTCACCACAAAGTTTTGTCAAATTAATGACTGATGGCATCTTGCTTGCTGAAATTCAACAAGATCGATATTTAAGTAAGTACGATACTATTATTGTCGATGAGGCACACGAACGCAGTCTAAATATCGACTTCTTGCTGGGGTATCTTAAAAAACTTCTGGTGATTCGTCCTGATTTAAAGCTTATCATTACCTCTGCAACCATTGATATAACTAAGTTTTCATCTCATTTTGATAATGCACCTGTGGTGGAGGTATCAGGAAGAACCTATCCGGTAGATATTATTTATAGCGGCCCTGAGATACTAGAACAGGATCGTAATCAGAGTATCGTGGATTGTTTGGTGGATATTCACCATAATCAACAGCAGGGGGACGTCCTAGTATTTTTAAGTGGTGAGCGAGAGATTCGTGAGGCCAACGTAGCGTTGCGAAAAGCACAATTACCCAATACTGAAATAGTTCCTTTATATGCAAGACTCAGTTTAGCTGAGCAACGTAAAATTTTTTCACCACATAGAGGTCGGCGGGTAATCCTTAGTACTAATGTTGCAGAGACCTCTCTGACGGTTCCGGGTATACGTTACGTGATTGATACCGGTCGTGCACGAGTTTCTCGGTATAGCTACCGAACCAAAGTTCAACGACTGCCCATAGAAGCAATTTCTCAAGCGAGCGCCAATCAGAGAGCCGGACGTTGTGGTCGGGTCAGTGATGGTGTTTGCTATCGTCTGTATGAGTCTTCAGATTATCAAGCGCGAGCGGAATTTACTGATCCAGAAATTGTTCGGACTAATTTAGCGTCTGTTATTCTTCAAATGTTGCATTTGCGCATAGGCGATATTCGCCAATTTCCATTTATAGACCCACCAGACAGTCGTTTGATCAATGATGGATATGCTTTGTTAGAAGAACTACAAGCGGTTGATAAAAGTGGTCAATTGACAAATTTAGGAAAAAAGCTAGTTACCTTACCGGTTGATCCTAGACTGGGTCGAATGATCATTGAGGCAGCTAAAAATGGTTGTCTTGATGAATTAATCATTATCGCTAGTGGGCTAAGTATTCAAGACCCTAGAGAGCGTCCTGGTGATAAACAACAGGCGGCGGATCTAGCGCATAAACAATGGCAAGATCCCGATTCAGATTTTTCATCTTTACTTAATCTGTGGTTTTACTTTGAGAGTAAGCGTAAGGACCTGTCTACTAACCAATTTAGTAAATTTTGCCGATCTCAGTTTGTGTCTTTCTTGCGCATGCGCGAATGGCGAGATTTACACCAACAACTACAGAATGCCTGCAGAATACTTAAATTATCTGGTAATGAAGCTCCCGCTGACTATGCTTCAGTGCATCGTTCTTTGCTATCAGGATTATTGGGGCAAGTAGGTGTCAGGGAGGATAAATGGGAGTTTTTGGGTACACGGAATCGAAAGTTTTTCGTTTTTCCTGGCTCTGGCTTAAGTAAAAAGCCACCCAAGTGGCTTATGTCTGGGTCCTTAATGGAAACCAACAAGCAGTATGCACTGAATGCTGCGAAAATTGATTCGGCTTGGCTAGAGCCCCTTGCCGCACACTTGGTAAAAAAGAGCCATAGCGAACCTTATTATCATAAAAAGTCTGGGCAGGTGATGGCAAAGGAGCGTCAGACGCTGTTTGGGCTTACTATTGTAGAGGGAAAGCGAGTCGTATACGGAAAGATAGCACCAGTTGAGGCGAGAAAAATATTTATACAGCAGGCCCTGGTGGATGATTGTTACACGGGCAAAGGGCTTTTTTATGCGCACAACAAAAGTTTGGTTGCTGAGCTACAAGCACTTGAAGATCGTTTTCGGCGAAGAGATCTTTTAGCCGAGCAGGCGGTCATTTTTGATTTTTATGCACAGCAACTACCATCGTCTGTATGCAATTTGCCAGCATTTGAGAAGTGGCGTAAGGCAGTAGAAAAGGAGCACCCAAATTGTTTACGTATGAACAAAGAAACTTTACTACTCCGTGTTCTTACTGATACAGAGCAAGCTCAGTTCCCAGCACACTTGATTGTTGATGACGTCCAATATGCCCTGCGCTATCATTTTGAACCTGGACATCCAGAGGATGGACTCAGTGTAATTATGCCTTTGGCACTATTGCATCAGTCACCTCGTTATTTTTTCGACTGGCTCGTGCCGGGTATGCTGCGAGATAAATGCATAGCCCTTGTAAAAGGATTGCCTAAAAATCTTCGGCGAGCTTTTGTGCCTGTGCCCGATTATGTTGATAAGCTCTTAATTCACGTCTGTGCGCAGGACCGGCCACTTGTAGAGGTTCTCTCTGAGCAGCTGAAAAGATTGAGTGGAAATGATGTTCCCATAAACAGTTGGAATCTAGACAACCTTGATCCTTGGTACAAAATAAACATTATTTTACAAGATGATAAGAGTCAAAATATCGCCATGGCAAGAAGTTTGAGCCAATTACAGCGCGAGTTTAAACAGCAAATTAATAGCAGCCTAGCAAGTTCAGCAAAACATACTTTGGCAACTGATAATATTACCCAGTGGAATTTTGGTGAACTTCCCAAAGAGGTGGTGTTGCTCCGCGGAGATATGAAAATCAAAGCTTGGCCTACGCTGCGAGATCATTGGCAATCGGTCTCCATTGAGGTACTAGATGATCCCTTAGTTGCGGAATCTGTGGCATTGGGAGGTCAATTGCGATTAGCTGTTTTGAAAGGGCAGGAACAGTCTAAATATTTGACCAAACATCTGTTACGAGGAAAAGATTTACAAATAAAAGCATCAGGGCTGAGTTCTCGGAGTGTTGTTGTAGACGCTTTGGTGATGGCTAGTTTCAAGCAGGCCATATTTCCTGATAATCTTGTGGTGCGAGATCAGGTGCAATTTGAAACACAGTATTCTGCAGGTATCAGTCAGGTTGTTGACTTTGCTCAACAACATGCACGGGCGATTGAATCGCTTTTGGGACCTTTGCATCTTCAGCAGCAACGGATTAGGCAGATACCTATACTGGCTGAGCATGCCCGCATCGATATAGTTGCACAGATAACTCAATTATTTTCACCGACCACCTTATCATCCGCAGTGGTGGAGGATACAAAGCAATATGCACGTTATATAAAAGCTATAGACTTTAGGTTGGACAAATTACTCATTCAGGTGTCTAAAGATCAAGAGCAATCTCTCCAAGTCAATGCTTTTTTGAAACCTATGGCTGAAATAGTTAAGAAAAGTGATGCGCTGTCGATTGGCAATAATAAGGCGTTGCTAGAATTTCGTTGGTTGATCGAAGAATTTAGGGTTTCACTTTTTGCGCAGCAACTTAAAACACGGCAGCCGGTGTCTACTAAACGATTACACAAACGCTGGGTTGAAATTGACGATAAAATTCGACGACAGATACCAGATTTGTTGTAAGGTTCGCAATGATTGCGTTTTTGATAAGCATCTTGTGTTGAAAAAAAGGCTATTTCATAGAGTGTAAAGTATAATGCTTTTATTCTTAATCTAAACAGGATGTTGATTCATTGATGGCACGTTATATTATTTTTGCGTTATTGCTGGGTGTTGCAACGATGAGTTTTAGCAACGAAGGAGACAGTAATGATCCTTTTGAACGTTTTAACAGAGTATTCTATGAGTTGAATTTCAATATTTTAGATCCTCTACTTATAAAGCCAATTGCTGTGGTTTACGATGGCATTACACCAAAACCACTGCGAGCTGGGCTACGAAATTTTTTCTCAAATTTGGATGAAATTCCAAACCTAGCGAATAATATTCTTCAAGGAAAGTTTTTGGCCGCCGGACAAAATGGCGGGCGATTTATAATAAACTCTACTGTTGGCGTTGCGGGTTTTCTAGATGTTGCAAAGTCAGCTGGCTTATACCGTGCAGAAAAGGAAGATTTTGGTCAGACGCTTGCTGTTTGGGGTGTGCCAGAGGGCCCTTATTTAATGTTACCTTTCTTTGGCCCATCAACTTTACGTGATGCACCTTCAAATTATGTGGATAGTCTTTTAGATCCGTTTAATTATAATGATAGCCTGTCTGTCCGGGTAGCGGTGAAGGGAGTCGACTTGATTTCTTTAAGAGCTGACCTGCTGGGTATTGACGATGTGATGAGCGGAGATGAATATTTGTTTGTACGAGATGTGTACTTACAAAATAGGGAGTATGTAATTAGTGACGGGGCAATTGAAGACAACTTTGATGATCTTGAAGATTACTAAGACCCCAATGGTTGTCTGTGAATTGGGTGTTGCCGTCAAAGAATAATAATATAAGTACGTCCGGCGTACAAAAGATATGAAGTCAGGCTTTTCATGAATGACAACCAAGGCTCAGTATTTGTCGTAGGAGAAAGAGACGCTAGTGTTGAGCGTCTCATGGAAATGCTCGAGCATGTCGGGTATCGGGCAACGGCGTGCAAAAATCTAGAGCAGATTCAGTTTCATGCACAAAAAAATCCTTTGCCAATAGTGGTGATCTCCCCGTCCTGGGCTCTTTCGCTTCCCCTTGTTGAAGACGCTACGTTAACTTCATGTATAGAGAAGTCGTTGGTTGTCGTTGTGCTCAATGACACTGATTTACCTATTGCGATCGATCTATTTCGTGCTGGAGTTGCAGACGTTTGGCTTCAGGGTATTCAAGAGAATGAGTTGCAGGAGTCCTTTGTAAGATTAGAGCAGACCCGTAAGTTACGTGTTCAAACTAATGATTATGGTGAAAAATTAGAAACTACCAATGCTGAACTTGAGAAAAGCCTACGTATGCTCAAACAAGATCAATTGGCAGGCGTTGAGGTGCAAAAGAGTTTAATGCCAGAGAGCCCACTGATATTTAGTGACTATGAGATATCTCATTCAGTTAAGCCTTCCCTGTATTTAAGTGGTGACTTTGTCGGTTATAATTTCGTCCTTGGGCGCTATTTGTTATTTTATTTTGCAGACGTTTCTGGGCATGGCGCATCTTCGGCTTTTGTGACAGTTCTATTGCGTTTTATGATTGGTCGCGTGATTCGTCGCCACACTACTGAAAATGATCATGTAGCGCTTCAAGAGGCCCCTTTGGGGCTTCTTGAGCATATTAATAATCAGATCCTTGCCACAGATTTAGGTAAGCATTTAACTATCGTTGCTGGTTGCTTGGATACCCATACGAGTATGTTGCGCTATGTGGTTGGCGCGCAGCTGCCAAGACCAATATTAATTACTGAGGGTAGGGCGGAGTATTTACCCGGGAAGGGTAAACCAGTAGGAATTTTTGAAGATGCCGTTTGGGATGTGCAGCAGATTCTATTGCCTGATAGATGTGCGCTAGTACTTTTATCTGATGGCGTTCTTGATCTGGTGCCAGATAAAAGTTTGGATGATAAAGAGCAAACACTATTGCGCTATTTAGCCGATAGTTCTGAAAATGCTGATTCTCTCAAGAATGCCTTATCTGTGGATATTTTAGAAACCCCTCAAGACGATATCTCCATGTGTTTACTAGTCAGAGGAATGTAGTGTGAGGCCTGGAAAGATTCTTGTATCTAATAAAAAAGGGATCTATCTACTCAAATTCAGTGGTGATGTGCGAATGACACTCTGTGGAACTCTAAACCGTCATATTGAGACTATTTTTGGTCGTGAGGATGTCCAGCGTGTAGCAGTTGATATGTTTGATGCTGAGGGTCTTGATAGTACCACTCTGGGTTTGGTGGCAAAGTTAGGTCTTTATTGTCGAAAACACTACGGTTTTGATATGGAGGTTTTTTGCAATGACGCCAGTATATTGAGGACTCTAGAAAGTATGAGTTTTCATGAGATTTTTGACATTTTTAGTCAGCTTCCGCAAATAAATACTGACACCGAATTGTCTGAGATAGGCGTTGAGGCACAATCAGAAGAAGCTGCTCGAAAGCAGGTCATTGAAGCTCACCGTATATTAATGGCCCTGAGTGCCCGTAATCAGAACGAATTTCAAGACTTAATTGAAGTATTGGAATCCACCAGCTAACTAGTTTTTTTAGCCTTTAACTTGCATTGAATGTATTCGCTGTGCCTGATATGCAATAGGTCTGCGACCCTTCGAATAATGCTTTCTTCATGCTTATCAAGGTAACCATCGGCATAAGCTACTTGCCACATTGCGGTCATGAGAGATAATTTTTTAGTTTGGTTAAAATGTTCATTAATCTCTTTGGTAAACTGGTACAAAGATGTTGCTTCGGTCACTTCTTGCCTGGATAAATTAATTAGCTCCTCTACCTGCGCAAGCGTTAGATCTAGCATCTTAATTAACGTGTTACTGATAGACTGAAGCTCATCATCATTAAGGGCACCATCAATAACCATGACTTCAATTAACAGTGCGGCAGTAGCTAGTTGTTCGGTGCTTACTAAGTCTGACTCAGCTTCTAATTCTTTTTTTGAAAAAAAATTCTTAATTTTATCAATCATTTATTTACCTTTTGTAACCAAGATTCTAGTTTAATCTGATCTGCGACGAAACTTCTGATGCCTTGGGACAACTTTTCAGTGGCCATTGGATCATCGTTTAGCTCGTATCGAAATACCGGCTCATTACCCAGAGAGTAGTCTATTTTACTTCCCGTGCTACTTGCATCTAACTTGCGTTCAAGGGGATTAAAATCATCGTCCAATGCTTGAAGAAGGTTCGGGCTAATGGTTAGCCGATCACAGCCTGCAAGTTCAGTAATTTCACCTATATTCCGAAAGCTTGCACCCATTACTACGGTGTTATATCCACACTGTTTGTAGTAGTTGTAGATACGCGTCACAGACTGCACGCCAGGATCTTCAGCAGGACTATAGTCCTGCTTGTCCGTGTTGGCTTTGTACCAGTCCAAGATACGGCCAACAAATGGTGATATTAGGTATGCACCTGCGTCGGCTGCCGCTGCAGCTTGAGTGAAATTAAACAATAGAGTGAGGTTGCAGTTAATACCCTCTTTCTCCAGTTGCTCTGCTGCACGTATACCCTCAAATGTTGATGCCATTTTAATTAAAACTCTATCCTTTCCTATTCCCGCTTGCTGGTAGAGATCAATTAATTGACGTGCTTTGATGATTGAGCGCTCTGTATCAAAGGACAAACGCGCATCTACTTCAGTTGATACGCGGCCAGGCACTACTTGAATAATCTTCTGACCAATGCCAACTGCTAGTTTATCCATACACAAAGACAGTTGTTCAGTGCTAGAGATGTTTTGCAAAGATACACCAGAAACAACGTCATCGACCAAGGATTTGTATGCAGGCATCTGAGCTGCTTTCAATATTAGTGATGGATTGGTAGTTGCATCCTCAGGTGAATACTGGCTTATAGCCTCAAAATCTCCTGTATCTGCGACCACGGTGGTCATCTCTTTTAGCTGTGCTAGTTTACTTTTCATACTTGTTCTCTAGTTGAGGGTGAAGTAGCGGTCAACGCTGTTGTTAAAACATCAATGGTGGCGCCTGGCTTATGTGCATTCTCACTAATATGCCGTCTAAACAGACGGGCGCCAGGCTGACCATGGAACAGACCTAAAATATGTCTGGTCATAGCATGTAAATTCGTCCCTTTGCTTAGCTCATTATCCACATATTGGATGAATTGTTCAGCGATATTTTCGCGAGTTTTGACACTTTTTGTTGACCCATAGATAAATTGATCGACGTTGGATAACAAAAACGGGTTGGTATAAGCTTCTCTACCAATCATTACACCATCAATTTTTGTTAGATGTGTAACAGTCTGATCTAGACTGCTAATGCCGCCATTGATGATAATTTCAGTGTCAGGAAAATCCTTTTTAAGTTGATAAACTCGGTCATAGTCTAGCTTTGGAATCTCTCTATTTTGTTTTGGGCTCAGTCCTTTTAACCAGGCTTTGCGAGCATGAACTACAAAAGTATTACAACCTGCCTCAGCAATAGTGCCAATAAAATTGCACAGAAATTCATAGGAATCATAGTCATCTACACCGATTCTATGCTTAACAGTAATCGGAAGGTTGGTGGTGTCAAGCATGGCTTTAATGCAGTTTGCCGTCACTTCAGCATTTTTCATCATTACTGCCCCAAACATTCCATTTTGCACACGATCACTAGGACAACCGCAATTTAGATTGATTTCGGCATAGGGATATTTCTCAGCAATTTTACAGACAGCAGCTAAATCAGAGGGATTACTTCCACCTAATTGGAGAGCCACTGGATGCTCTTCAGCGCTCATTGCAAGGTGGCGATCTTTGTCTCCATGCAATATGGCGCCAGTTGTGATCATTTCTGTATAAAGCACCGCATGTTGACTGATAAGACGCATAAAAAACCGGCAATGTCGATCTGTCCAATCCAGCATGGGTGCTACACAAAATTTTCTATTTATTTTTGCCAAGGCTTTTCCAATAACTGTGAGCTATACTAAGTTTGGTTTCGAGCGTGGAGTATAGCAAGTTACGGTGAATTTTCATTTTTTCGAAGACCAACGGTAGAGAAAATTCACAAACTTATTTTTAGTCTGCTCGATCGAGTTTTTGAGTTAGATTAATATCACTTAAGGACTTGTCGAGAGAAATTTTAGTACAGGTGAGAAAAAGTCTAGCCAAATGACGGTTGATAGATAATATTTGAGTTGCGTTTTATCAAATAGATTATTGGTTTTGCGGTCTTGTTTGAAGTCGTTTATGGATATCCCAAGGGTAGTTTATGCAAATCGTGGTGAGAAACAGTCGGTTATTGAAAATTTTTGCTTTGTTAGTCATTGCGCTACTATGTTTTAAAAGTGTAAGTGCTGTAGCGCATGCAGAGCATGATAAAGCACGCTATGTGTCTACAACTGGCGTTGATAGCGGTAAATGTGACAACCCATCAGAGCCTTGTAGGTCAATTTCTTATGCGGGGTTACAATCAAATAAGGGTGACCGTATTCGTATGGCAGCGGGAACCTATAAGATTGACGATGTAGATACGTTATTTTATCTGCTAAGTGATCTTGTTCCTGTCAATGGTCTTTATAGCCAAGCAACTAGTTTTAAGCAACCTGATACTAAAAATATTACTCGTTTGTCAGGCGTGCCGTTGGAGTTTGCTGACAAATTGGCACAAAAAGGCTTTACTGTTATTGTTGATTCTAAAGGTATGGATGCTCAAAAAACGCTTCAAATTCGCGAAAAGATGCAAGTTTATGCGCGGCTCTCAGAGGCTAAGATTTCCGCGCCCTGTATAGATGGATTTGCTGGAGACTATCCCTGTCAGAATCTTGATTTATTATCTCATTTACCCCTGTCAGAATTTTCTATTAATCCGTCTGCGGCCAATGATGTCTGGGGATTTTATGATTTAAACGACGGCAAAGAATACGCCATTATTGGATTGTACAATGGTGTGAGTGTGGTAGAGGTTACTGATCCAGAAGCGCCAAGAATCGTGGCGAGCCTTGAGAGTCAGTCAACCTCATGGAGAGACATTAAAGTTTACCAACATTTTAATTCTACTACAGCGCAATGGGATAGTTATGCCTATGTCACCGCCGACAGTGCATCAGTTGGAACAATGATAGTTGATTTGCGGTCTTTACCTGAGGCTGTTTCGATCTTGGGCTCTGAGGGGAGCGATATTAGCGCTCATAATGTCTACCTAAGTAATGTGGACTACTCTTTGGGAATTGCCTTAAATGACGTCCAGCCATACCTTCATATAGCAGGATCAAACCGGCAGGGTGGTGCTTTTAGTACCTACCGCTTGGATAATCCACAAAGCCCTGTTGCGATCTATCGCAATGCATCTAGTTCACGCTCTAACTACAGTCATGACGTTAGTTCAATGATAATCAACGATCAGCGCAAAAATACTCAATGTCTGACACCTGGACCTCTCTGCGAAATATTTTTTGATTTTAATGAAGACAATTTTCAAATTTGGGACAAAACCAACAATAGTAATCCTGGTCGATTGAGTACAACGGCCTACGAAAATGTGTCCTATGTGCATTCAGGCTGGTACACCGAGGATAAACAGGTAGTGGTGATTCATGACGAATTAGATGAAATGGATTATGGTTTAAATACTGCGGTGCGTTTTTTTGAGCTTTCTGATTTGCGTGGACCGACTCTGCTCTCTACCTGGTTTGGCCCCACCGGAGCCATTGACCACAATGGCTTTGTTCGAGGTAATCGATATTATATGTCTAATTATACTAGAGGCATGACGGTGTTGGATATTTCTGATGCGTCTAATCCATATCAAGTGGGTTTTTTTGACACCTTTCCTGTGTCTGACAATACCTCGTTTAACGGTGCTTGGGGAGTTTATCCCTATTTACCAAGCGGTGTTGTGTTAATAAGCGATATTAGTAGTGGTCTTTACATTGTTCGTGATGACACTGTGTCTCCTCCCCAAGGAGGGGTCCGTTTTACAGAGCAAAACTATAGTGTGGAGGAGGGGAGTTCTGTTACTCTCAATGTGGAACGGTACGGTGGCAGCCAAGACTCTGTAAGTGTTAAATGGGAAATGCTGTATGGTTCCACTGATTCTGCTGACATAACTGTGGCTGCCGGAGAGCTGGCATGGGCCGAGGGTGATAGCCAAGTGCAGACCGTGAGGATTGAAATTCAAGCAGATGAATCGCCTGAACCCAAGGAGATGTTTTTTGTTCGTTTATATGATCCTAAGGGTGGCTTATCAGTGGCGTCACCGAGCTTGGCTATGTTGGAAATCGCATCAAGTACCGGTGTGGAGCAAGTTGAGATCGACTTAGGTGAAGACCTTAGCGTATCTGCTGGCCAAACGGTAAGAATCAAAGCTGTTGTCTCTGGCTTTGATGAAAGTTCTGCAGTCTATAATTGGGAGCAAATAGCTGGTGAAACTGTTACCCCGGCGGGGCAAAATAGTAACGTTTTTGAATTTACTGCCCCGATAATTGAAAATCAGCTAGTGTTTTCTCTCAGTGTTAGTGATGATCAAGGCGCCTCTGCAAGTAGTTCGATAACTGTCTCGGTGAATGCTAATCAAAATCCTGTAGTTGATGCGGGAAATAATCTTAGCGTCCAGGCAAATGCTGATGTCAGTCTTCGGGGGTCAGCAACAGATGTTGAGAGTGAGGATTTAACCTTTTTATGGGAGCAGACAGCAGGTCCAAGTGTATCGTTAAATCAAGCTAATCAGGCTACAGCACAGTTTAGTGCTCCCTCAACATCTTCTCAGTTGACTTTTGCACTAACTGTCACCGACGCCATGGGGGGCGTTGGTGTGGATTCAGTGTCTGTTTCTGTTGTGTCACCGCAACCTATTGTTGCGCCACAGAATAGCGGCGGAGGTGGATGCGCCGTTGTGATGACAGGTTCGAAAGATTCTTCGTTGCCGCTGCTGCTGCTTGGAGCAAGCGTATTGATGTTCAGACGTCGCTATCAAAAGGGACTTCATCTAGAGTGTTGATGAGTATTCTTGCTTAGCGGCAAGCCTTGGCGTTAAGCGGGACATCTCGTTTAATTAGTTGATTAAGAATGATTGTTGATTCAATACCCTCTACCATAGGTACGTTCGCTAGTTTTTCTTTGAGAAATAGCTCAAAAGACTGAAGCGTATCTGTAGTTACTCGCAATACATAGTCATGGGACCCCGCTAAAACACAGCACTCAGTGACTTCATACAGGTCAGCAACTGCTGATTCAAAATCAGACGCGTTTGCTGACGTATTTTTGTTGACCTTTACAAATACGAAGGCCGATACGATTGCACCAATCATTTGATGATTCAGGCGAATAGTATAGCGTTCAATTAAGCCGCTTTCTTCAAGATTGCGAAGCCTCCGCAAACAGGGTGTCTGAGAGAGATTAACCTTGGCAGATAGCTCAGCATTGCTTATGCGTGAATTGTTTTGCAGTACATTTAAAATGCTAATATCAATATTGTCTAATTTTTTATTCATTTGTAGGGTTATATGCTAAGTTATTTGAATTATTAGTTAATATAGCACTATTTTTTGAATTTAAGGCTTTTTAATTGACTGAAAATGCCACTGCAGTTTTGTTAATATAGTGGTTTTAGAATACCTATTAGGACAATTTACATGACCCAAAAAGCGCGCGCACTAGATTGCTGGATTCGTAATGATTTCAGAGCGATGAATACAGAACTAGAAGAATTATATTTTAAAAATTGCGATTCGACTGAATCTGTGGGTAATGATACTAAAAACCAACTGGTGAATGAGGGTAGATCGCTGATAAAAGATCTGCTTGATGAAGGCAATACTGATGAAGGTTTTGATAGCGGATTTGAATTACTCGGCGATGTAGGTTTTTATATGGCTGCTTGTCGTCGACATGATATAACCGAACCTTCCCGTGAAACAAGATCACCTTTGCAAGAAGCCTCAGCTCTGGCTATGCAGCTAGGTGCCTCCCTAGGGGTGATTCCGCGTTTTGCATCTTGTCATTTAGAAACTCACAACAGGGCTGTAAATGGTCAATATAAAACCTTCACTTCTCTACCTGATGAAAAACTTTTTATTGATTACAATACCCGCGGAGTATTTTCTTTTATCCGAGCATCCGAAGCTTTGCGAAATTGTTTGCCCTTAGGTGTTTCACACCCTATTACTTATGATTTGTTGGTTACAGCTAAGGTGGCATTGGAGGAGGTCTATGTCTCTAATGCAAGCCTCTTTGATCAGTTGGATACTAACCGATTTTTTTACTGTGTAAGGCCATACTACCGACCTCATCGTGTTGGTTTACATGAATACAGAGGTGCTAATGCAGGAGATTTTGCCGGAATTAATGTCATAGATTTGTTACTTGGTGTCTGTAAAGGCGATGACCCTTACTACTCACAATTGCTGGTAGATAAATTCTTGTTCATGCGTCCTGAAGATCAACTGGTGCTGCGAGACTGTATGCGGCGTAAAAGTTTGCTAGACAGTTTTTTAGACTGTAAAGAGGAGCATCGCTATGATGATTGGTTCCAGTCTAATATGGCTATGTTCATACAGGTGTGTGAGGTTCATGGCAAGGTGGCTACCCAGCATCATGAGCGGTTGGTACACAAATTTATAGAGGGTCCTGCTGAGGCGGGAGCGCATATTGATCAGACGGATCTCACTGCGAGCGGCCCACCGTTGCCAGTGCTTTTGAAAGGGCTACGTAAACTATGTGATATGCGCTGTGCGGCACCGGCCACAGAGGGCTTTAATACTCGATTTAAGGATATGCAAAGTCTGAGGGACTGCTTGTTATGATTGCTAATAGATTTGTTGATCAGCAGGGTATTTATCTGCTTAGTCACTCTGTAGGTCTACCATTAAAATCATCCTTGGCAGGCGCACGTGATGCATTTTGGCAGCCATGGTTAGGCGCTGATGAGCATATCTGGAGTCAGTGGTTAGGACAAATTGAACATTTTCGTGACCAGCTTGGACTTTTACTAAATAGCGATTCATGCAACTTTTGTCCGCAGACAACTATTTCTAGCGCTGTGAATAAAATTATATTTTCTCTGTCCGCGCGGTCTGATAAAAATATTATTCTGATGAGCGAAGAAGACTTTCCTTCAGTAGCCTATGCACTGCAGCAAGCCTGTGGTTTGGATTATCAGGTGCGCTACATTCCGGCAGGTGTTGATCTAAACGATATGTCGATATGGGATGAATATCTTACTGATGATGTGGCACTAGTTCTAATTACTCAGGTGCAATCAAACAACGGAGTTCAATTACCTGTAGACGCTATTACAGCAATAGCAGCGCATAGGTCGATCCGTTCGATAGTCGACATCGCTCAAGCTATTGGTATTCTCCCTATTGATATACAAACCGGATCTGCAGATTTCATCGTTGGATCCTGTGTTAAATGGCTAAGCGGCGGCCCAGGTGCTGCATTTTTATGGGTTAGTCCAGACATAATAGAGCAGTGTCATCCGCAAAATGTTGGCTGGTTTTCTCATGAAGATCCTTTCGAATTTGATATACACAATTTTCGCTATGCTAAGGATGCATTGCGATTTTGGGGAGGTACTCCGTCAGTCTATCCCTTTTGTGTGGCATCATCGAATCTTGAATTTGTCAATAGTTTCGGAGTGGCTGTACTTCGAGAGCACAACGTACAGTTATGCCAACAAATCATTGATAGTTTAGATCAGGATGAGTTAATGTCTCCCGCTATAGCTAACCAACGTAGCGGTACCTTAATTGTCCACTTCGGCAAAAGACATCAGCAGATAACCAATAGCTTACGCCGTGAGGGTATTAAATTTGATAGCAGATCAAAGGGTATACGACTGTCTCCACATATCTACAATACCGAAGATCAAATAAGTACCTTGGTTCAGCATATAGAGGATAGCCGTTAACCGAGTTTTACAACTTCTAGATACTGCAAAGGTGATCCTTTTGATGGTAAAAACCGTTACACTGCTGTTATGGCTTTTGATCACCAGACATTTCTAAAATCATTGACTCAGCGTCCAGGCATTTATCAGATGCTTGATGCTGACGATCAAGTGCTTTACGTGGGAAAAGCGAAGAACCTGAAAAATAGAGTATCTAGTTATTTTCGTAAGACCGGGCTTACGGCAAAAACTGCCGCACTGGTAAAACGTATTGTGCAGATTGATGTAACTGTTACAGAAACGGAAACAGAGGCATTGATACTTGAACATAACTTAATCAAACAATACCGTCCGCCCTTTAATATTTTAATGAGGGATGATAAAAGTTATCCCTATATTTTTCTGTCCGATAAAGATGACTGGCCACGGTTAGCCTTTCATAGAGGCCCTAAAAAAGCCAAAGGAACTTATTTTGGGCCTTTTCCTAGCGTTCACGCAGTGCGAGAGAGTATGGGATTTTTACAAAAAGTTTTTAAGGTCCGACAATGTGAGGACATTTTCTTTAAAAATCGTTCTCGCCCCTGTTTGCAGTACCAAATTAAGCGTTGCAGTGCACCCTGTGTTAAGTTTGTTACTGCGGATGACTACGCCGCTGACGTCAATCTAACTCGGCTTTATCTCGATGGGAAGGCGGACAAAATCCTGCAACAATTAGAGCGTGAGATGGACGCTGCGTCTACCGATTTAAATTTTGAAAAAGCGGCCGAATATCGAGATCAAATTGCCACTTTGCGGCAGGTTCAAGCCCAACAAATGATTGAGAAAGGTAGTGGTACCATAGATATAGTTGCCGGTGCGGTGAGCAATGGTCAGGCTTGTGTGCATATGTTGTATGTTCGTCAGGGCCGAATATTGGGTAGCCGAAGCTATTATCCCAAAACACCTCTGGCTGAGAGTGTTGGTGACTTACTTGAAGAATTTGTGCCGCAACTTTACCTATATGGTGGGGGAAGACCAGATCTTCCCAAAGAAATTTTAGTCAATGCCGCTTTTGATGGTTCTCAAGTATTAACTGATGCTTTGGCCGAGCATGTTGGCAGAAATATACAGGTTAAAGACAATGTACGAGGATTTCGAGCGAAATGGCTTGAATTGGCGCAGCGAACCGCCGAGCAAAATTTAACCAGTAAGCTGGCGTCTAAGCAAACATTACAGCAGCGTTTCGAATCGCTGCGTGACACCTTAGGTCTTGATTCCACGCCAGAACGGGTAGAGTGTTTTGATATCAGTCATAGTAGTGGTGAGGCAGTTGTGGCCTCCTGTGTGGTTTTTGACAACAGCAGTGGCGCGCTAAAAAGCGATTATCGGCGTTTTAATATTGAAAATATTACCGGGGGTGACGATTATGCTGCTATGGAGCAAGCAATTCGTCGACGTTATACGCGTCTGATGAAAGGTGAAGGAAAATTGCCTGATATTTTACTAATTGATGGTGGTAAGGGCCAGATTGGTATTGCAAAGTCAGTATTATCTGACCTTGGCGTGGTGGGGGTGATGACAATTGGTGTTGCTAAGGGCACTACTCGTAAGCCCGGAATGGAAACTTTGATCCTTGCTGATGAGAATAACAAGGTAGTGGCCAGACCGCAGCAAGCAGCACTGCATCTTATCCAGCAAATAAGAGACGAGGCGCATCGCTTTGCTATCACCGGGCACAAGGCTCGAAGAGATAAAAAGCGGCGTACCTCGCCTCTTGAGGGCATTCCCGGTGTTGGACCTACTCGTAGGCGTGACCTTTTAAAACACTTTGGTGGAGTAGTGGAGGTTAAAAAAGCCAGTGTTGCCGACTTAATGAAAGTGACTAATATAAATAAAAAGGTTGCTGAAGCGATATACAGTGCACTGTATAATGATTGAATCGATTATAATGGGTCTCGCTACTATAGAAATTTTGTTACGGCGATCTTGATCCTCAAGTTAAAATACAAGTTAAATCGTCTTTAAGGACCCAATGATTTATGTGGAATCTTCCCAATATACTGACAATGCTGCGTATTGCAATGATTCCAGTGTTCATTGTTGTCTATTATCTACCTTGGGAATGGCACCATTTTGCATCAGCGGCCATTTTTGGCCTTGCCGCACTTACTGATTGGATTGATGGTTACTATGCTCGTAAGTTAAATATGGTGACCCCCTTTGGGGCCTTTTTAGATCCAGTGGCTGACAAACTTATTGTGACAGCCGCATTGGTTTTATTATTAGAGGTTCATTCAACGCCCTGGTTTGCGCTACCGACGATAGTGATCATCGGCCGAGAAATAGTTATCTCGGCGTTACGCGAATGGATGTCTGAGCTTGGTTCCTCTAAAAGTGTCGCTGTGTCTACCTTAGGTAAAGTTAAGACCTGGGTGCAAATGGTCGCTATTGCCTTACTACTGTTAGCCAAACCTGATCAACAATGGTTAATGGGACTCGGTTTTGTGGCTGTCTATATAGCTGCAGGCCTAACCTTGTGGTCTATGTTTTACTATATTAAGCAAGCGTGGCCGCAATTGAGTGCAAAGGTTCAGAAGTAGTTGATTTATTGCTAATAATGCCTAGAATAGCGACCTCACCAGTTGACTTGGGTGAAGCTACGAAAAAGGCGCGGTAGC
The DNA here is from genome assembly GCA_029254005.1 of Porticoccaceae bacterium. Classification (GTDB taxonomy): domain Bacteria; phylum Pseudomonadota; class Gammaproteobacteria; order Pseudomonadales; family Porticoccaceae; genus HTCC2207. The sequence continues at coordinate 44,684 of JAQWYJ010000077.1, forward strand.
AAAGTGGTAATGCTGTGGACTGCAACTCCGCCATCGTCGGTTCGATTCCGACCCGCGCCTCCAAGTAGGCTCATAAGATGAGCTTTTATAGGTATTCGTAGCATTTTGTGTTTTTGGTCATGTATAATAACCAAGACATAGTATTAAGAAGTTATCTTCTTAAAGTCCCCCTCATATGCCCGGGTGGCGAAATTGGTAGACGCAACGGACTTAAAATCCGTCGGTGGAAACACTGTGCCGGTTCAAGTCCGGCCCCGGGCACCATTACACTGTTTCATCCTGTGTTATAAAACCTCAATTTGTCTCTGAAACCTTTTAAGGTTATGGCTTACA
>JAQWYJ010000116.1 GCA_029254005.1 Porticoccaceae bacterium
ATCTCTGCGCAAGTGGTGGGGACTCAGGTTAGCATTACCATGGGGACACTTCGCTCGATGCAAGTTTTTGTCTTAGGAGAGGCATTTAAACCTGGTGCTTATACTGTTTCATCACTTGCGACTATAACGCATGCGTTAATCGCTAGCGGGGGCATCAATGATATAGGGTCGTTGAGAAATATACAGCTAAAAAGAAAGGGAGTAGTAATTGCAAGCCTAGATATTTACGATTTACTATTATTTGGTGACACCAGTGACGATATTCAGATCCGAGACTTTGATGTCATATATATTCCGACAGTGGGAGATCGTGTTTCTATCATGGGAGGTGTATTGCGTCCTGCTATTTATGAAATGATAGGTGGAGAGACCGCGAGTGATTTGGTGGATCTTGCTGGGGGCTTGGTCGCCAAGGCCTATGCTAAAAGTGCCAGATTGGAGCGTGTTAATGAAGATGGGTTTTTGAGAGTACTTGATCTTGATCTCACCAAGCCAAGCGATAAGCAATTACATCTGAGTTCAGGAGATCATCTTGCTATTGATTCAGTGACAGATTTCAAGAAAAATATAGTGACTCTTGCGGGTGCTGTTCGCTATCCTGGTATTGTTGCTTGGCGGGCAGATTTGCGTATTTCAGACCTGTTAAAAGCGCGAGATGTTCTTAATTCACAGGCCGATACTTCAGTTGCATTGTTGATAAGAGAGTTACCCAATAGTCCTGATATCAAAATATTTCAATTTTCACCCGAGCAAATTTTTGCAGACCTCTACAGTAGTGATAATCGGTTCCTGCAATCGCGTGATCGGATCGAAATATTGTCACTTTATGGCGACCGCATCGAACAGATTGAACCTTACATTAAGATGTTAAAGCGGCAGGCGAGCTTTGAGAATGAGACTCGCGTAGTCACCGTTGGCGGTGAGGTTCGCTTTCCTGGTAGTTACCCCCTAGTTGAGAACATGGTAATGGCTGACTTAGTTAAACTATCGGGTGGGCTAACGTCATCAGCATATGGGATTTCTACTGAGATAGGAAGAATCGATCTGTCTGACCCAACGAATGCACAAAGGAGTATCGTTATATCTCGTTTCGATCAAGAATCCAGTTTTAAGTTGCAACCGTCGGACAGTATTGAAATCAGGACACTCCCTGATTTTAGAGAAAGACAATCGATTACCTTGCAGGGTGAATTTGTATTCCCAGGCACTTACGATTTTGAAAAGGGTGAAACACTGACTTCAGTGATTGCAAGAGCAGGAGGTTTTACCTCTGAGGCTTTTGTTGGCGGTTCAGTTTTTACTCGCGAGTCGTTAAAAAAGCGTGAAGAGGTAGAACTGTCTCGTCTGAGTGATTTATTACAGGGTCAGGTGGAATCGGAAAGATTAAAACAAGCTAACAGTGGTGTTGAAACGACTAATCTTGATATTGAAACTCAGGAGATGGCTATCAGCAGGTTGTCTAATGTACAGGCTGTTGGACGATTGGTGATTCCTATGGCTGACTTGATGGCGGGTGTAGCAACAGATTTGATCCTGCAGAACAGTGATCAACTAGTTATTCCCAAAATGAGCCAAGAAGTGACTGTAATAGGCGAAGTTTATCGGCCTTCTTCGCATTTATTTAATGAGGTTTTGAGTCAGGATGATTACATACGAAAAAGCGGAGGTTTAAAACATTCTGCCGATGAAGATAACATTTTTATTGTTAAAGCTAATGGTGAAGTGATCGGTAGTGAAAACCGGCTGTTTAAATTTCGTTCAGTTGATGCTGATATTCAATTTGGTGACTCCATTGTTGTTCCACTCGATACGGAAGCGAGTGATGTAAGTGGTGTTGAGTTTTTAACTCAGATATCTCAGATAATTTATCAACTTTCTTTGGGCGCCGCTGCGGTCAATACTTTTAATAAAAATTAATAAGATATCTTTTTAATACAATGAAAAATTTTTGTAACGGACTGGCATTAAAGGACTTTTAGGTGAAAACAAATCGAAAAACATTAGAAGAGCGAACCGATGAAATAGCTCTTGGTAAACTGTTTGTGGTTGTTTGGGAACAAAAAATAACCGTCATTGTTGTCAGTTTAATATTTGCGTTTGCCGCGTCTATTTATGCGATTTCTATACCAAATCAGTATACAGCAACAGTTGTCCTGGCCCCTTCGCAGTCCGAAAGTGGAGGCCTTTCCGGTGCGCTTGGCCAGTTAGGTGGTTTAGCATCCCTCGCGGGAGTTAACATTGGCAGCAATGAAAGCAGTGAAGCGCAGATTGCTCAGCAAATAATGATATCCTGGGATTTTATTGACAAGTTTATTAGAAAAAATAAACTAGAGAAAGAAATCTATGCGGTTGATGGGTGGGACAGTGAGTCTAATTTGCTAGTGCTCAACGAACGTCTTTATGATGTGGCAAATAAATCCTGGGCTATCAAGGATAACGATATCTTGCGTGCTCCAACAAGTTGGGAATTATATAAGGCCTTTAGAGAGATGCTCAATGTTGTTGAGGATAAGAAAACCGGATTAGTGTCAGTTTCCATAGAGTATTATTCGCCCCTATTGGCCAAGGCTTGGTTGGATATGTACTTGAAGTCAATTAATATTCATATGCAACAGAGGCAAATTGTAAAAGTTACCCGCAATATTGCATATTTAGAGAAGCAAATAGAAAAAACCTCCATTGCTGAGATGCAAGGGGTTTTCTACACGATAATTGAGGGACAAATAAAAAGTAAAATGTTGGCTGAAGCAAGTCCAGATTATGCCTTTGCTACGGTCAACCCCAGTATGGTTCCTGAGGAGAAATCTCAACCTCAAAGGGCACTGTTAGTGATCCTCTGCGCTATATTTGGAGCAATACTTTCGCTGGCTTGGGTCCTAATAAAATACTCTCTTGAAGTACGCAGCAGCTAACCATTGGTTAGTGTAATATTTTTAGTATTCTTTAGTTTTAGCAGGCCTTTATTGAAATGACCGAATCTAGCGTGGATAGTGCTTTTGTTCTTACCGAAAAAGATCTTATTAAACTTGCCTGCATGATGGTTCTGGCAACCGTTATCTTTGGGGTGTACGGCTTATTAATGATGATTTTTCTGCAGTGGATAACTCGAAGAACCTTCGCAGTTGATGCTGTAGAAAAACATGGTATCTCGCATGTGTCCTCGTCAAGGCTTGGTGGCGCCGTAATTTTCTTATTTAGTCTGATACTTGTTGTGGCAGGGTATGCAGCCGGAGTCGCAAAAACTGCAAACGGCCCCCTTGGTATTTATCTCTTTGGTTGGTTAGGTGCCATTTCTTGTGCTTCACTTGGAATGATTGAAGATTTGAGGAATGGTCAATTAAGTCCTCGCTTTAGGTTGGTCAGTCAAATTTTTATTTTCGTAGTGATCGTAGGTATATGGCCTGAGTTAATTCCCATTGACGTAGGTCTCCCAATTATCAACCATGCGCTTTCTTTACCAATTTTAGGTGGTTTGCTTACGGTGCTCTGTTGTGTTGGCTTTATTAACGCGGTAAATATGGCTGATGGTGCCAATGGACTTATGCCAGGTATGGTGACTGTGGCATTCACTTTGTTTTATTTAGAGACTGGAGGGTTGTTCTTTGCTAGCTTAATGACTAGCTGTGGCCTCTTTACGATTTTCAATGTGATTTCAGGCAGGCTCTTTCTGGGTGATGCAGGTGCCTATGGTTTGGGTGCTGCATTGGCATTATCAGGCTTATCTTTGGCTAATCAGGGTGTTTTCTCTGCAGCTTTTCTTGGAGTATTGTTCGCTTATCCCTGTATTGAATTGTTATTTAGTTTATCGCGTAGGGTATTTCAGGGGAAGTCAATAGTTTTGCCGGATAATGATCACTTGCACAATCGAATACACTTTCAGTGCCAGCGACTTTTTTCTTCCAAAACATTGGCTAACTCGCTGACAGGCTGTAGTCTGTCATTACTCTTTTCCGGAATGGCCATGCTTGTCTACCTATTTGATTGGTTGCCAGTGACTTCTCATGAATGGGGCTGGGTATTGTTGGGTCAGATTTTTGTATATGGGGTACTTTTTTATCTTTCCAATCCCAACAAAACACTAATAACCAAGTCGATCAAGGCCCGCTAAGCTGTCCTAATGATGTCATAGTTGTATTCTGAGATACCAATTATCGGTTTGGTCTTCAATGCCAATGACTATGGATTGAAAAGTATTGGAGGTAAATTTAAATGTCAATGTTGAAAATTGTGGTTTTAGCTGGAGGTAGTGGCACGCGATTGTGGCCTTTGTCTAGATCGGCGTATCCAAAGCAATTTATTTCGCTTTACGATGACCAGACCATGATTCAATCTACAGTTGACAGAGTGAGACCACTGGATTTTGATTCACTGACGGTAGTTTGCAATGCTCAGCATAGATTTCTGGTGGCTGAACAATTAAGAGCAATGGATCAAACTGCATCTATTATTCTAGAGCCGGTGGGTCGTGATACTGCTCCTGCAATTGCCCTTGCAGCATTAGAGGCCGTAGCTGTCGGCAAAGACCCGCTTTTGTTGGTACTCCCTGCTGATCACGTCATAAAGAAAAATAATATTTTTGCTGACACTATCAATGCCTCAGTGCCTCTAGCAGAGTCAGGTAAATTGGTCACCTATGGTATAAAGCCTGATTTCCCAAGTACTGATTATGGCTATATCAAGTTAGATAGTCAGTGTGGTGTTGGCTATAATGTTGAAAAGTTTATAGAAAAACCCTCCCCTGACCGAGCAGGTGCTTTTTTTGAATCGGGCGATTATCTTTGGAACAGTGGGATGTTTCTTTTCAAAGCCAGTGGATATCTTCAGGCGCTGGAAAAATACCGCCCAGATATGTATAAGTCATGTGTCGCCGCTTTTAAATTAGCTGCGCCAGATTTAGATTTTCTTAGAATTAGTGAGCAGGAATTTGGCCGCTGTGTTGCCGAATCGGTAGATTATGCGATTATGGAACATACCAAGGATGCTGTAACTGTCCCTTTAAGTGCTGGCTGGAGTGATGTAGGTACCTGGTATTCACTTTGGAAAGCTAGTGATAAAGACTTGAGCGGCAATGTCACCCGTGGCGATGTTGTTCTGCAGAGTGTGAAAAATTCTCATGTTATAGCAGATGATAAGTTAGTCGCAGTATTGGGGGTTGAAGACCTTGTTGTGGTTAACAGCGCTGATGCGCTTTTAGTCGCACACAAGAGGTCACTTCATGAACTCAAACATCTGGTTAAGCATCTTGAAGAGGAGAATCGTGATGAGGTTAAAGTTCATCGCAAAGTATTCCGTCCGTGGGGTTATTATGAGCAGGTTGATAGTGGCTCAGGGTATCAGGTTAAACGAATTACAGTCTTATCAGGTGCTAAGCTAAGCTTGCAAAAGCACAAATATCGCGCTGAGCACTGGGTTATTGTTCGCGGTACTGCGGTGGTAACCCGTGGTGATGAAACCTTTGAGTTGCATGAAAACGAATCAACATTTATTCCCAAGAACATTGTACATTCTCTTGAAAATGCGGAAAAAGATGATCTTCAGTTAATTGAAGTTCAATCTGGTGATTATCTGGGTGAGGATGATATTGTTAGGCTCAACGATATTTATGGTCGGCGATAATCAACTGAGTAAATTTTTCCTTGGCACAAATAAAGCACCATCCAAAGCAAAATTAAACATATCTTTACTACTATCCTGGTAAGCGATTATCTGTTTTTTTTCGAGATGTTGATTAGTAGGCCAAACTTTGAACTTTATTTTGTCTGGGCGTGAGTTATCTAAGTTAACTGTAATATTAATTATTGCCACCGTGGCTTTTGGGTTGTCGGGTTTAGTGATGATTCTGATTATGCAGTGGATGACCTTCCAGTCCTTCGCCGAAGATACGACAGATAAACATGGAATTTCCGAAGTTCACTCCTCTAGGCTCGGCGGTGTCTCAGTGGTATTGGGTATATTGGCAGCATTGGGATTTGCTGAAGATCGGGATAAAGTGCTGGCACAGATCATAAATGGATGGCCTATATGGCTCGGAACTGTCGGTTGTTTTTTGCTAGGGTTGATTGAGGACTTTCGAAACAATAGTTTATCTCCAAAGATTCGTGTTGCGTGCAAAACAGTCGTAGTTACTGCGGTCTTTATTTTAGTTCCGTCGTTAGTTCCTAGTGGTCTAGGCCTTTGCTTTGGGTCGTTGATTGGCTACTTCAGAGCACAATTTTCGCCTTTGCTATGTTCATATTTTTCTCTGTTGGTTTTATAAATGCTGTAAATACTGGCGATGGCTCCAGCGCACTCGTTTCCGGAATTTTTGTGTTTACTTACTGTATTTTGACATTAGAATTTTCGTACATTACACACCCTGCAGGCTTGCATGGTGCTAGTTTATTCCTACTTTTTAATGCAGTCTCAGGAAGACTTTTTCTTGGTGACGCAGGCTCTTATGGTATTGGCGCTGGCTTGCTGTTCGCTGGATTATCAGTATTGTCAGAAAGTTTTGTCTCTCTGTTATTTTTGGCAGCCCTCTATTTCTATCCGTGCTTTGATTTTTTAGTTAGCATCATCCGTCGGCGACATGTCGGCATTCCTATTACAGAGCCGGATAATGATCACCTACATAATCGGTTGTACCGATTTTATAGGCAAAAAATGAAATCTAAAAATTTAGCTAATTCCCTCA
>JAQWYJ010000132.1 GCA_029254005.1 Porticoccaceae bacterium
CCTATGCTGAGCAGGGTGCTTGTCCCGCAGCATCGGCAGATCACTACAGTGCAGGGCTTGTAGCGGGGCACAACTGTGTATTTTTGTTGATTGAAGATGGCGGCCCCAATGATGTAGATGGTAAGGCCAACGGCACACTGGTGGATCCCGGCGGTGTGGCAGTCAAGTATATCGGTGTTCCCAGCGAAAACAGCCAAGTTGCCTTGGGTAAATACACCTTGGTAGCCAATGGTAGTGATACCACAACCATTACTGTGTGGGCGTATGATGATCAGCAGTTACCGCTTGAGCACATGCAGGTGACTGCTCGAATGGATATCCCCGGTGTCACTGTCAGTGACTTTGTAGATCAAGGAGATGGGCGTTATACAGCCACGATCACCTCAGGAAATATCTCGGGCAATGGCCCGGTGCAAGTGGTGATCGACAATGGTGATATTACAGTGGCGCTGTTCTCCGACACTTTGACACTGACAGTCGTGCCTGTGGTTAAGTCATCCGGTGGTGGTGGCTGTACGGTTGCCCATGAACCTTCAAATGATGCATCTTTACTTATTATACTGGGAGCTTTGTTGCTGCTTTTAATCCGGCGGCGCCATATGTTGAACATGAATGCTTGTTCTCAGCGCTAAGAGAATCAAGTTGCTAACTCTCGGCGTATTCAGGAACCGGTTGGTTGCTACTCTCGAGGTTATACGAAAAATCACAACTAGAATTTTTACAAATGTAATGTGAGCCGTTTAATTCTCTAAAAAATCAATCATCCACTGAGTAACAGCGAGGTGATCAGTGGCTATTGAGAGCGATGCCACTGCCTGGTTAAAGCTCTCTAGGGGATAAACTTCTTGCCTCAACTGGAAGAGCGAACTGGCGTATTCATGGGAAAACTCGGGATGTCCCTGAAAGGTTAAAATGTGGTTGCCTAATGTCGTCATCGCGACAGGGCACTCGGGCGTCGAGGCCACAACAAGACTTCCAGTGGCCGGTTCTATCACTTGATCTTGATGGCTATACAGCAACTGAAATGAGCCCTCACTAGAGAATTTCGCGTGACTATTCGGATTGAAAAATGCTTCAATAACACCGATTTTCCAGCCCTGATCTGCTTTGGCAGCCAGGCCGCCAAGCGCGTGTGCTACCAGCTGATGACCAAAACAAATACCGATAAGTTTCTTCTCGTTTTGGTGACACCGCTGGACGAATTGACTCAGAGGCTGGATCCAGGGAACTTCGTCATAAACACCGGTTTTGCTCCCCGTAATAAGATAGGCATCCTGCTCATCAATATCCTTCGGTAATTCTCCTTGATTACTGAGATAGGTGGTGAAAACCATCTCAAGCTTTTTATTGACAGGTCGAGCCTGGTTCGCAGACAAGAACAAGCTTTCAAACATCTCAGGATATTCGCCAAATTCTTCGGCGAGCTCTGGCCGGACGTCGTCAGTACGGAGTATGCCGATACGCAATGTCATTTCATTTCCTTAATTCATTCTGTTTTGGCTAGATAGGCTGCTAGATCGCGCTTGATTTCCGGCCCGTAGAGGTATAAACCGATTATATTGGGTACCGCGATAAGAAACACCATAGCATCGGAAAAATCCAACACTGCGGATAGCTTAATCATGCAGCCAAGGCAAATAAAGGCACAAAATATCGCTTTAAACACCAGCTGAACCCGCGGATCTTCACCAAACAGATAAGTCCACCCTTTTAGGCCATAATAGGCCCAAGCGATGCTGGTGGAGAACGCGAAAAGTACCGCCGCTATACCAATGGCGTAGGGTGCCCAGGGGAGATGGTGAGCAAATGCGGCAGAAGTTAAACCAATCCCTTCAACTGACCCATCCACAAGGCCATTGGGGTAGGCAGTCGTAACAATAACCAAGGAGGTCAGGGTGCATATCACCATGGTATCTGCAAAAGGCTCCAACAGTGATACCAAACCTTCAGTAACCGGTTCCTTGGTTTTTACCGCCGAGTGAGCAATGGAGGCAGAACCTATACCCGCCTCATTAGAAAACGCCGCTCGCTGAAAACCAATAATCATCGCTCCAACCATACCTCCAGTGACGCTTTCGCTAGCAAAGGCGCTGGAAACAATAAGCCTGATGGCGGCAGGTATATGTTCCGCGCTGTAGCCAATGACCACCACAGCAAGGACAATATACAAAACCGCCATAAACGGCACTATACGGGATGCAGCCTTGGCAATGGAGCGAATACCACCAATGATCACAGCCCCTATGGCCGCGGCCATGAACAATCCGAATAGCCAGCCTCGGTCAGCAAAAATACTCGCCTCACCACCGGTGATATTGAGCGTCTGAACATACGCCTGATTTGACTGGAACATGTTTCCAATTCCAAAACAACCTATAACTAAGGCAACGGCGTAAAAGCTCCCCAGTAGTTTGCCCATTTGAGGCCAACCTCTGTCGAGAAGATAGCGCTCTAGATAGTACATAGGGCCACCGGAAACGGAGCCATCCGGATTGGTTCGACGATATTTTACCCCTAAGGTATATTCCACAAACTTCGTCGACATACCTAAAAAACCTGCCATAAACAGCCAGAAAGCCGCACCTGGGCCACCCATTGTGATAGCGACGGCGACACCGCCAATATTACCGACACCAACGGTGCCCGAGACCGCTGTAGACAGCGCTTGAAAGTGAGTGATTTCACCAGGGTCATTGCCCTTATCGCCTGTACCACGGACGATGTAAATAGCACGTGAAAAACCACGGAGATTAATAAAACCTAAGTAAAAGGTGAAAAATACCGCTCCAGCAATCAACCAAAGAACAATCATTGGAAAACCTTGGCCGAAAATTGGTATCTCAGCAAAAACAAGGTTAGATAGGGCGTCTGTTATGGGTCTAACGAAATGATCTATCTGATGGTCTATTGACATTAAACACCTATCCGCTTGTTTTTTTTATTTCATATAAAAATCAATTAATTAAATGATCAAACGTAAATCATTAATTAAATCTTAATTATACATCTCTTTTTACACCTGATTTTGCTCTCTCTTTCATATCTGACTGGATATAAACCTGATCAGTAGTTCCCATACTAGCATGACCGAGATCATCGGCCATATGCTTAAGCGGTCTGGTGGCTATGTCTTGCGATGCACCTGTATGTCGCAGCCAATGTGTACTAGCTTCGCGAAGTACCTTAGCATCCTTTAAAAAGCCTTCATCACACATTTGCTGATAAGCCTGATCAAAGGATTGCTGGACAATTCTACGTAGCTGTCGCGAAGTCATACCACCGGTACCACGCTGTTTTGAGACTAAACTCGAGTTAGCACCAAAATTTGGATTAAGACCAACTCTGTACCGTTGGTAACGTTGGATATAAGGGAAAAGGGCGCTTGGTACCGAGATATCTCGTATTTTATTGCCTTTGCCGAGCACTTTAAGCCATTGATTACCATCACTATCTTGCCAAAAATGTTTCCATACTGGCTGCCAGTTTGGTCGGTCAGACAGCTCGGAAACTCTTAAATAAAGGGTTTTTAGCATCGCTACAACAAACAGAGTTCGTTCATATTCAGGACACTGTTCGGCATGACGTTTAGCGCATTCGAGGACAGTGTCCCATTGTAAGTCTGATAGTCGTTTTATACCTTTTTGAGTTGCGCCTTTAATTAAGTAAACCGACTGCTTGCGTATCGCAGGAATTGGGTTGCCAAAGGCATAACTTTCATCGGTCAAGTAATCATAGAAGCAAGAAATTGCCGAATAACATATTTTCATCGCCTCATGACTTAATTGATGTCCACTTGTATTAATTTTTACCGATAAACCTGCGGCCATTGCCTCTGCGCGATCTTCCTTGGCAATTTTGGCGACAAACGGACGCCAGTTGGAATTTTTATGCATTTGCCCGTCGATTAGTTTAAATCTATCCGCGACAGCACCAGCCACCCAAGCTTTATGTGGTGAATGAACAAAATCAAAATACGCCTCAAGATCTGTTCGTTTTAGTTGAATTACACTTTTCTCCGCGATGGTCCATGCCCAAAGTAGCAAGCGCTCAACTTCGTTTCTATAGCCTCTGTATGTTGCTTCTGATTTGCGACTGTAACTCTTTAAAAAAGCTTGAGTGTGCAGAACATCATTATTCACATCGGGGATATTAGCCCTTAGCCGCTCAAGAAATAGAGCACAATCAGGGTAATCATCGAACATGTTCATACCCATAGGCAGCCGAACAAATCGTTTGTGTGCATCAAACAGAGGAGTGGCGAGAAAAATAATAGCCATAGAGCATCTACTTCAAAGAGTGAGTCTTACCTTGGATAATAGCATGACATTAACAAACTTTTTTATGGATGTCTAGCTATGTCCACTAATTGAGATTACCGGACATAGCATATGGGTTTAGCGTTTGTGCGTGCTGGATGGTGGACGCCCCGCTAAACCATGCAATTGGGCATCCGTCTTAATTATACCAATAATGCATGATTTGACAGTCCTCTCTGCCTTATCAAAGCAAGCCATTGCAAAAGACTATTGCCCTACCTGGCCTGCTTAAGCGATTTCACTTGTTTACCCTGCTAGTTAACTTTTTCTATCTAATATATTAAGAAATCTTAGCCGATGAATAAATGGGCTTTACTTATGCTAGATTGCCAAAATATTAGAACATTTAAAAACAAAAAGTAACAAAGCTGTACCAGGATACAGTAGCAACCCTATTCGTCCCATTCTATTATCTTTAAATAGCTGTTGTAGCTGTTATCGAATAATAAATTATCACTTGAAGGTAACTCAACATTTGTAATTTTCTGTCGATAATAATCAAGCGCGTGTGAGGTAATTCAGCGACCTATACACAAACCAATTAAACAACTGAAAATGAGGTTTTAATAATGGCAAACAGTAAGCTAGGAAGTGTGGCATATTCAATAATAACCTTCATGATCCTGCTTACCGTGGGTGCTGTTTATGCGGTAAACTCTGAGGATGATAATTTTTTCGCTGAAAATAGAATCGCGTTAGCAGAACAAAAAATAAAAAAAGAACTACTCGATAATGCGTTAATTGTCCCAGCTGTCGACGGTGGGATAACAGTTACCAAGCGTATAATCGATGCTGACCCAGAAGATTTAAAAGAAATATATTATACTTTTGATGAGCCACTGGTAACCAACGTGCAGGGATCAAAAAAATATATCAAGGTAGCCGTCGGGTTACTTATTGAAGACACCGAAAAAGGTGAATTAAGTGAGTTATTTGGCGAGCACACCTTTGCTTTAAGAAATGCATTCCTTGACATTTTATCATCTCAGCCAGAGGCAGCAATGTTGCTACCTGAATGGCGCGACGGGCTCCGACTCAGCATGAAAGTCGCCGCGAATTCTGTTATTGAACCGCGCACTGGCTTTCCTGAAGTGAAAGGCGTATTTTTTTCTGAGTTCGTCGTTCAATAAATAATGATTATCCGCCGATCAGGGCTGGCAGCTCGATTGCACATATTGAATATTCTGATAACTGCTATTAGCGATAGCTACTTAAAATATATAGATGTCATAGTTTACATCGATAAACCAACAAACATTTATCGACGACTACGCACTCATAGATATGACTGCGGATTACAGTAGTTTATTGTTAAATTCGTGGCTGCGTCGTCTGTAAATTCTGATAATTACAACCAATATGGATGTGCCCTGCTGGCCTTATGCAATACTTTTTTCAACTAGTGTTTGACGTAGTTAAAGCTGCCGTTTTGTAGTCTGTGAGTGAACACGGTAGTAGAAGATAAAAAATAACCCATTAAAACCTGTGATTTATGCGCCCTTTCAACTAGTTATCAGTAAAACTTCTGTTAAACTTTAAGAACTTACAAAGGATGTGCTATGACTTGTTTTTATCGTTCAGCTTGCTATTCATGTTTTATTATTTTGTTGCTACTCTCCAGCGGAGCGTCTTCCGAAACCACCACCATTGTCGCTGAGGATGGGCAATCTGCACTCTATCGTGAGGTGCTAGAACGTCTTGCAACAAGACATTACCGTACGCAGGAAGTGAACGATGACTTTTCTCAGCAATACCTAAATGAATATATTAACGCCTTGGATGGCGGTAAAAACTATTTCTTACAAAGCGATATAGACGAATTTTCGCAGTGGTCATTTAAACTAGATGACTTTGCCAAGCGGGGAAATATAGAGCCCGGCTTCATTATGTTTAATAGGTTAAAGGAACGTGCAGTTGCACAACTAAAAATAAATATTAAAAAACTAGAGGACCAATCCTATACATTTAACTATCAAAGTGATGAATCTATCACCTATGACGGTGATTTACGTGATTGGTTCAATAACGCAGAACATGCCTCACTGTTTTGGGAGAAGCGCCTACTAGATGCGATGGTGAGACTTTTACTTAATGACAAAGATGAAAAAGAAGCAAGAGAACTATTAATAAAACGATACAAATATCAAATTAAGCAGTTCAACCAACGAGAAAGCCACGACGTCTTTCAACTGTATGTCAACGCGTTATCCTCTATTTATGATCCTCATACGTCATATTTTAGTCCAAGAAACAATGAAAACTTCCAAATTAACATGTCTCTGTCGCTTGAGGGTATTGGTGCTGAATTGACTACCGATGAAGATTACACCAAGGTTACTAGAATCATTCCTGGAGGTCCTGCAGACACTCACGGAGGCCTTAAAGCTGAGGATAAAATCGTCGGTGTTGGTCAAGCTGGAGAGGACGTCGTCGATGTCGTTGGTTGGCGTATTGATGATGTTGTGGCATTAATTAGAGGAGCAAAAAATACTGAGGTACGACTTGAGTTTATCCCCTCGAAAGGTGGCAGTAGCAACACCAAAACGATCACTATTATAAGAGATAGAGTAAAGCTTGAGGACAAATCGGCCCAAAGTAAGATATTAGAATTTGAACTTGAGGGGCAAGATTATAAGATTGGGGTCATCGATATACCCGCTTTTTATATGGACTTTGAAGCCTATCGATCTAGGGATCCTGACTATAAGAGCACCACACGTGACGTGTATAAGCTTGTTAAAGAGCTAAACCAGGAAAATGTTGATGGCATCGTGATTGATCTGCGTAATAACGGTGGTGGTTCACTATATGAGGCAACCGCCCTAACTGATTTGTTTATAGACTATGGACCTGTTGTACAAATACGAGACTCCGAGCAGCGGGTAAATCGTAGTCATCGCGCCTCACGTCGAGCTTTCTACAGAGGCCCCTTACTGGTTATGATCAATCGTCTCAGTGCATCTGCATCAGAAATCTTTGCAGGAGCACTGCAAGATTATGGTAGGGCCTTGATTGTTGGGAATCAAAGTTTTGGTAAAGGAACTGTGCAGGACATTACACCATTAACTAGTGGCCAATTGAAATTGACAATATCGAAGTTCTACAGAGTATCGGGTGATAGCACGCAACATAGAGGTATATTACCCGATATAGCGTTTCCTTCACTTCATGATATTGATGAAATAGGTGAAAGCCTGCAAGATTATGCTTTGCCTTGGGACAAGATCCACCGAGTTCCCCACGGTTCAAACAAGACTTTACAGAAGCTAATTAAGCCTCTTACGAAAAGTCACCTCTTAAGAAGTAAAAATGATCCTGACTTCATTAGCCTGACCGAAAAAATAAAATTAAGTGATTCTTGGGCACAAGAAATCTCTCTGCCGCTGAGTATTGACAAACGACGCGCTCGGACTGACCGCTGGGACACTGGGCTATATATTATTGAAAATAAGCGATTAGTGGCCAAAGATATGCCGCCATTTGAGACTCTTGAAGATTGGCAACAGAGTAGCATTGAAGACGAAGACGAAGACGATGCTGTGATAGAACAGTCTGCACGGGAAGCACAAACTGCCGACAGTACCGAGATAGAATCAAACAGGAAAGTAGAAGATCCTGAAAAATTTATCGAAGAAGATGAAAACATACAGGAAACAGACCCTATGCTATTTGAAGCTGGGAGAATCCTTGCTGATCAAATCAACCTTCAAACCGCTGCCACCTCCGTGAGCTTGTGGCAACAAGATAATCAAAGCGAGTAACTCATGGCTACCAAGCTAAAAATAATGTGCTTTAACGTCAATGGTATACGCGCAAGACTTCATCAATTAGAGCAAGTATTAGGCGAACATAAACCAGATATTCTCGGTTTACAAGAAATAAAAGTAAGCGATGATCAATTCCCTACAGAAACTATTAAAGACTTGGGTTACGAAGTCGAATTTTTCGGTCAAAAGGGTCACTATGGTGAAGCCCTACTAAGTAAAACAAAGGCAGTGCAGGTACAACGGGGCTATCCAACTGATGAGCTAGACGCTCAGCGACGCATGATTCATGGCCAGTATCTAATTAATGGCGCTAAGGTTCACGTGATCAATGGATATTTTCCACAAGGTGAAAGCCGCAAGCACCCTACCAAATTTCCGGCAAAGAAAAAGTATTACAGTGACCTTACCAGTTATGTTAGCAAGACCTTCTCAAACAAAGACAATCTTATTGTTATGGGTGACATGAATGTTGCTGCTGCGGACATAGATATTGGTATTGCTCCTGAAAACGCTAAGCGATGGTTACAGCGAGGTATATGCTGTTTTCTACCAGAGGAACGTCAATGGCTCGACACTCTTATGCAGACAGGCTTAGTAGACACTTTCCGCTTAATGCATCCTGAGGATAGTACTACCTACAGCTGGTTTGATTATCGAAGTAAAGGATATGAACAAGAGCCAAAGCGAGGACTTCGGATTGATCTTATTTTAGCCAACCAAAATATGGCTAAAATTCTTACTGATACAGGAATCGATTTAAATGCACGAGCGTCAGAAAAGCCCTCTGATCACTGCCCTATTTGGGCGGATTTTGACCTTTGATCAAAATTAATAATAAGAAAAGTTAAAAAAGAGCCACTATGTCAACCAATTTTATCTGACACCGTTATATTGCATAAAGGGGTAGATTTTGAAAACTAAACGCACATTTTTACAGTTCTTAGGTTTTACTCTGGCATTCAGTCTAGCTAGCATGGCCTTCAGTTCAGAAAAATCCCCGCCCAGGGGCAGAACCGTGGTCTATGACAGTAACACACTAAAAATCAATGAAGTCCCCTTAGGTCAGCGAAATCCTGTGGTTTTGAGCACAGATCATAAAGCTGTAGCCGAGAGAGTTTCCCGCCAAAAACAACACACTAACAATTTTTGGGATGAGTTTTATCTCAATGAACAAGTCACACTCTGGCTAAATGTTAATTATATAGATACCCAGCAAAATCGTCGTTCTTATCGACACCATACTCAACGCATCGAAAATAAGTCATTTAACCAGAACTGGCAGCAGTATGTTGAGATTCGCCAAGGAAATAAGCCAGTTGAAACAATCCTTCGGGATAAAGAGTTCAAGGAATGGTTGTATGTCATGTATCAAATGAGCAATCGGCAACCTGCATCCAGTGCTACAAGTAATTAGAGCTGATCGCGTGAACGGCCAAGAGAGTGTGATTTTTTCGGATGAGGCGACATCTAGTGATGGTTTGAACGGCACTGTGAAAAAGTCACTTGCGTATTCTTCCATGTCCGAATTTTTAAACACTATAGAAAAACCCGCTTTTCACTTCACAAGAATTAGCACGAGTAGTATTGATGATGCACATGATCTCGTTCAAGATAGCATGTACAAGTTAGTAGAAAAGTATTCAGATAAGTCGCCTCAAGACTGGCGGCCATTATTTTATCGAATCCTAAACCGCAAAATAATTGATCATTATCGTCGAAAAACAATACGAGAAAAAATCTTCAGGCAACCCAGTTCTACCGACAGTATAAAAGTAGACTACTGGCAATCAGAATTATATTCAGGCGTGGCTGACCCGAACAAGGAACCATCAACATTGCTAGAGCGTCAAGAACGAATTAATTGTCTAACCAAAAGTACGGCAAAGCTTCCCATACGTCAACGTCAAGCCTTTATGCTACGTTATTGGGAAGGCCTCACTACACAAGAAACAGCTCATGCTATGGGATGTTCGCAAGGAAGTGTTAAAACTCACCTATCTCGGGCTAAAACGGCATTACAGGCTATATTGAGGACACACTATGGCTAACCAAATTGATCACGATAAACTCAAAGATGACTTGGCTATTTTATATAAAAATACTAAAAGCCAGGACCAATTTAAACTTGCTTGTGCAAAGAGTGCGGCATTAAGCCAATCTAAAAGGGACAGCTCTTCTTTCTGGCCAGTAGTGACACTGAGCAGCTTCATAATAGCTTTACTTATGGCGCCATCGCTAGTGTATAAAAGCAATGATCAAATAATAGTCGGTCAAATGAGTCTCTCGAGTAACGATGCAATTAACGAGGTGAACGACGATCCTATTTTCTATTACTGGTTGGACCTTTACGACAATGAACTTATTGCAGTAAATGATCACTAAAATTGAAACACGCCGAAAAACTAATCCGTACGCTCACTACAAAAAAAGGCCCACTGAGGGCCTTTTTTACCAAATCGGGATTTAAAAGATTTTACAGCGAGGTTTCAAACTCCGGGAGAGCATCAAACAAGTCAGCAACCAAACCATAATCAGCCACAGAGAATATAGGAGCTTCCTCGTCTTTGTTAATAGCTACAATGACTTTGCTATCTTTCATCCCGGCAAGATGTTGAATAGCACCAGATATTCCCACCGCTACATATAGATCAGGTGCGACGATTTTACCGGTCTGCCCAACTTGCATATCATTAGGCACAAAGCCAGCATCTACAGCCGCACGTGAAGCGCCAATTGCTGCACCCAATTTATCGGCAATACCGTTTAGCAAACCGAAATTCTCCCCATTACCCATGCCACGACCACCTGAAATAACAATTTCAGCAGCAGTAAGTTCTGGCCGATCAGATTTAGCAACCTCTTCACTAGTGAAGCTGGAGGTACCTGCGTCATGAGCATCAGCAAGGGATTCTATATCAGCAGTGCCTCCATCTGCTGCTACCGCGTCAAATGCTGTACCACGTACAGTAAGAACTTTAATAGCATCATTGCTCTGAACTGTCGCTATTACGTTACCCGCATAAATAGGACGTTTAAATGTATTCTGGTCAATGACAGCAGAAATATCAGAAATTGCCTGAGTATCAAGTAAGGCTGCTGCGCGAGGCATTATATTTTTGGCATTACTGGTGGCAGTAGCCAACACATGGCTATAATTACATCCAACCTGCGCAACTAACAACGCAACATTTTCTGCTAGAGCATGAGCATAACTGGCAGAGTCAGCCACTAGTACTTTATTAACACCCGAAACAGCAGCGGCTTGCTCACCAACCGCGGAACAATCATGACCAGCCACCAATATGTCAATGTCACCACCCAAGGCAACAGCGGCGGCTACCGAATTTAAGGTAGCCGCATTTAAGTTTGTATTATCATGCTCGGCGAGGATTAAGTTACTCATGAGATCACCTTTGCTTCATTTTTTAGTTTGTCCACCAGTTGCGCTACATCGTCTACCTTTATACCTGCTTGTCTTTCTGCGGGCAACTCTACACCCAACAACTTAACACGAGCAGCAGTCTCAACACCAAGCTCGGCGGGTGAAGTTGTATCTAACGGCTTCTTTTTGGCTTTCATAATGTTGGGTAGGGATGCATAACGAGGCTCATTCAGACGCAGATCTGCTGTAACGATAGCAGGTAGCGTTAATGCCAGAGTCTGTAAACCACCATCAATTTCCCGAGTTACGCTAGCCTTATCGCCATCAATGCTTATTTCAGAAGCGAATGTCGCCTGACCTGCGCCTAAGAGGGCTCCCAGCATTTGACCAGTCTGGTTATTATCACCATCAATCGCCTGCTTACCCATAAGGATTATATCCGGCGACTCTGTTTCGCAGACTGCCTTCAGACATTTAGCAATCGCTAGGGGCTCAAGGCTATCCTCAGTAGAAACCAATATGGCTCTGTCCGCCCCCAATGCCAACGCTGTTCGTAACTGCTCCTGAGACTGCTGTGCGCCTACAGTCACAGCCACGATTTCAGTAGCAACACCTTTTTCTTTCAGCCTAACCGCTTCTTCAACGGCGATTTCGCAAAAGGGATTGATGGACATTTTAACATTAGCCAAATCAACATCAGTACCGTCCGCTTTTGGTCTTACCTTGACGTTGTAATCTACAACACGCTTTACCGCTACCAGAACTTTCATGTTCATCCTTTCATAGATAAGTAATTGTCTGAGTGAGAGGCACTAAACCCCCCTCTTCCCGAGATTTCAAAGGGTGTTATAGTGCCCAAATGAGCTCCGAAAATCAACCTTCAAAGTGCCACCTTTTGACCCATTGGTCAACTTTAAACGCCCGTAATTGCTCCAAATTAGAGTAATTAATGTTCAGTATAGATTTGACTATATGATAGACTTCGGTCACACGGCGGAAATAAACACCTTTCAAAGGAGGATCAGCTTGGACAGAGAATCAATGGAATACGACGTAGTTATCGTTGGAGCTGGGCCAGCTGGTCTTTCTGCAGCTATCCGACTCAAACAGCTAAATGCTGACATCACCGTGTGCGTGGTTGAGAAAGGATCGGAAGTAGGTGCTCATATTTTGTCTGGTGCTGTTTTTGAACCCAGAGCTCTGAACGAACTCATTCCTGGGTGGAAAGAGTCCGGCGCACCGTTAAAAACTGAGGTAGCCGAAGATAACTTCTTGTTTTATACAAGCGAGAAAAAATCAATCAAATTGCCTAATTTTATGATCCCTAAACCTACCCATAATGAAGGAAACTTCATAGTATCTATGGGTAACATGTGTCGCTGGCTAGCAGACCAGGCCGAGCAGTTAGAGGTTGACGTATATCCGGGTTTTGCTGCCTCTGAAGTAGTGTTCAATGATGATGGCTCCGTCAAAGGTATAGCCACCGGTGATATGGGTATAGGTCAGAATGGAGAGCAGAAACCTAGTTATGCCCAAGGGATGGAATTGCATGCGAGATATACACTTTTCTCAGAGGGTTGTCGAGGTCATCTAGGTAAACAACTCATTAGTCGCTTTGATCTAAACAAAGACTCAGACCCACAGCATTACGGTATTGGCATTAAAGAAATATGGGAAATTCCTGCGGAACAACATCAAGAAGGGTTAGTGGTTCACGGACTCGGTTGGCCACTGCAAGAATCAGGTTCGGGCGGTGGTGCTTTTTTATATCATGCTGAAAAAAATCAAGTTTATATTGGGCTTATAGCTGACCTTAATTATAGCAACCCGCACATGAGCCCTTACGAAGAATTTCAGCGCTGGAAGCATCATCCTGATACTAGTAAGTATCTCAACGGTGGAACACGCCTCAGCTATGGTGCCAGAGCAATCATTAAAGGGGGATTAAACTCTCTGCCTAAAATGCATTTCCCCGGCGGTTTATTGATTGGCTGTGATGCTGGGACCTTAAACTCAGTAAAAATTAAAGGTAATCACACCGCAATGAAAAGTGGCATGTTGGCTGCCGAGGCGATTGCTGAAGTAATGATAGATCCTGCAAATGCACCCACAGATTTAACTACATTTGACACACACTTTAAGAACTCGTGGCTTTATGAGGAACTGTATAAATCGCGCAACTTCTCGGGATGGATGCACAAATTCCCCATGCTTGTTGGTTCTGCATTTGTTTGGATCGAACAAAATCTGTTTGCCGGTAAACTACCATTCACCCTCAGAGACACCTTACCTGACCACAAGGCACTCAAACGTGCATCTGATTGCAAAAAAATAAGTTATGCAAAGCCTGATAATATCCTCAGCTTTGACAAGGCGTCTTCGGTTTTTATGTCTAATACTAACCATGAAGAAGATCAGCCATGCCATCTCACGTTGAAAGATCAAGAGCTACCGATAAGCTATACCTTAGCTGCTTTTGATGAACCTGCTCAGCGCTATTGTCCTGCTGGCGTTTATGAAGTAGTTGAAAATGAAGATGGTAGTAATCGGTTCCAAATTAATGCGCAAAATTGTGTGCACTGCAAAACCTGCGATATCAAAGAACCGAGTCAAAATATTAATTGGGTGGTACCTGAGGGCGGCGGCGGACCAAACTATCCGAATATGTGATATTTTCCAGCTCTAATTATCAACCGATTGTTATCGACTATAAACCCGTCTACTCAATTGAACCTAGCCAGAAGTTTTCGCCCATACTCTGGACAAACAAACCGCGGCGGCCGTTTATTGTCTGTAAAGAAGACCATTCGACCAACTGGTAGAATGCATTGCGGCTTAGCAGACCAGCCATAGTGCCACGAATGTTAATGAGTGGCACCGGTTGGTTGTTTTCATACAGGCTATCAATCCATAGCGGGTGGTTTACGCCAACGACAACGGTGTCATTTGTTGTGGT
>JAQWYJ010000135.1 GCA_029254005.1 Porticoccaceae bacterium
CAATAAACTCTTGAGGCGCTTGCACCGGCATATGCACAGCTTGAAAGGGAACATAAGCAAAGAAAGGCTTTCCATTGCCACTATTACTATCGATAAATTCAATGGTTTTATCAATTAAAAAGCGCGAGGAATAAAAGTCCTCTGGTAGCTGATATTCTTCACCATCGGCATACCAATTAGCTTTATCATAAATCGGTATATAGGGTTTTTGCTCCCAGTTATCAGCACCTGAATCACCCAGTGCTAGAGTGCGCTGAAAGCCACGTTTGCTGGGCAGCAAGTCTGAGGTTTGACCAAGATGCCACTTACCTGCCATATAAGTATCATAGCCAGCGGTCTGCAGTAGGCTTGCAACAGTAACTGCGTCTTTGCTCAGTACCCCTTGATAGTTATCAGCATAGCGCTGTGCCGCTGGAATCATCTCGGGAATATTAGGGACTCCAGCCCTGTGACTGTCAACACCGGTGAGTAGCATGGCGCGCGCCGGCGCGCAATTAGCGGCGGTATGATAATTTGTAAATTTCACACCGTTTTTTGCCAGATAGGCTAACTGAGGTGTGTTAATTTCACTGCCATAGGGTGCTATATCACTAAAGCCAAGGTCATCAGCCAACAATAATACTATGTTAGGTCTGACTAGTTTAGTTTCGGTTGACCTTGAATTAGTTTCGACAGCACAAAGTTGCCAGCTCAGACAGATGGTCAGCATAAATAGCACGCGCCTAGTGGATGCTAATTTAGCTATAAAAAAATCACTAAAAGGGCTCATGGTTTAGGTTTCATCACAGAACCGCTTTGCGGCGAAGAGAAACAAACAGGTAAATATAATTTCCGAAGCGATCTGGCTAGTGGCGAAGGATGCATCATGGACAAGCCATGAGATCACTCTAAATATTGCCGTTAGCCCCGTCAACATTGCCGCAGGGTAGTACCAAAAATGATTGCCAGTGCTTACTGCTAAAAGCACACTAATTCCAGCAGTGAAAAAGAACGAGGTCATGTTACCGATTTGTGTACTTCGGCCTACACCGTCTAACAACGGCATTCCAAATTCGGCGGCAGTTGCTGCTGGATCTAGGTTATACCCAATAGCGGTGAGTATAAAAATAACCGCAGGTATGACCACCAGAATACGTAATAGTCTATCCATATTTTTCCTTAATAAATCAATTTAGTTACCATCACCAAAGAACTTTATTGTTGAGCTAATAGAGCGACTATTTGGTGCGCGGCTTCTAACCCTGAGTTTTGATTTTGACCGGTAACAAAGCGCTGCTCAAGATCCACTGTTACATGAGTTGCCAAGAAATCTTGAAATGCTGTTGCCGATTTAAAAATAGCGCCAGCTTTTTTCAGCTCAGTTTCAGGATGCATAGGAGTTTGTGTAATGCCTAGTTCTTTGATTTGTTTGTTAGTCACTCCGGTCATTTTGCGTCCTGCTATTAATGGATTGCCACTGTCATCCAACGCCTTTATTAGCCCCAGAACGCCATGACAGACACCGCCAATAATGGTACTTTGACCATAGTAAGCCTCAGAAATTTTTGCACCGAGCTCAACTGAGTAACCTAAGTCGTAGGCCGCTCCCCAACCGCCAGCTAAGAAAATGGTGTCATATTGTGTAAAGTCGATGTCTTTTATAGGGATTGAGCTGCGCATTTTTGCTTGTAATGCGGCATCGTCTAAATAGCGTTTGTCATGATTTGTGATCATCATTCTAGACAAGGTCTGTGGGTCCACAGGAATTTCACCACCTAAAATACTGGCAACATCAACTTGCATGCCAGCATCCAAAAAAGTGTAATAAGGGTGGGATATTTCAGATATAGCTGCGCCTGTAGGGTCGCCAGTTTTTTCTCCTGGGGCGCTCAAAATTTTGTGGTTTGTGCCAATGATTAAGGCTTTTTGATCGTTCGATAAAATAAAGGTTTGCCCAGTGTATTCCGGATGCAGGCCGGCTTTGTGCAGGATTATGGGCAGTGCTAAAAAAAATATAACGGAGACAATTAGCAAGACGCCAAAGATTTTGGTTAACGACAACCTCATATGATAATACCCTTTTAGTTTTTGCCCAAATGAGTATATATAAATTATATGGCATGGTCTATGTCAATTTATGACGGCTACTGTTCAGACCTTTTATGTTGTAAACAGTGCTTTAGCAATAAATAGAGTGCTCTTTATACAGATATCCTCGTTATCTGTTGTCTGACTGCAATCCCTCTGGCGCCATGGTCAGTTCTTTTGGTTTAACCAGATGTCCAAAATCTTGGTTTAGCCAGCGAACTAATGATACGCAGAGTAAAATCATGATCGGAATCAGAGGCACTGAGCTAAGAACCGTTATGGACAATACAGTATCTAAAGCGCCGGACTGAAGTATTCCGGCGGTAATGAGTGCCAGTAAAACTGCCCAAGCCACACGACTCCAGCGCTTTGGTTCTGCATTGGACGCAAGGTTCTTTGCACAAATACTAGAAATAACATAGGCAGAGGAATCAATAGTGGTAGCAGAAAAGATAACCGATAGTATTGTGAATACCACTAGCGTTAGTTTTCCCAGGGGCAGAGATTCAACAACTAATGCATTTACATAGGACATTCCCTGAGTACGTAGTATTTCAGAAACATCTAATATTCCGTTGGACTCTAAGTATAGAGAGTACCCACCCATTACGGCCAGCACAACCCAGGTCCCTAAGCAACCCCAACAAATTACACCTAAAACGAGCTGACGAATGGTTCTACCGCGAGAAATTCGGCCAAAAAATAGCGCTATCATCCCTGTATAGGCAAGCCACCAAGCCCAATAGAATCCAGTCCAATCTTCGGGAAAACTACCATTATTAATGGGATCTGTCCAAGTCGCAGCCCGGATGAAATTGTTAAACATTAGCCCTACACTGTTCACTGTCAAATCGAGAATAAAGACCCCAGGACCAGCAACTAAAATAAATACAACCGCTAAAACAACAAGACCCATGTTGATATCGGCCAAGACTTTAATGCCTGATTTTAAACCGCGATACACGCTGGCACCAAAGAGAAGAGTC
The DNA here is from genome assembly GCA_029254005.1 of Porticoccaceae bacterium. Taxonomy (GTDB): domain Bacteria; phylum Pseudomonadota; class Gammaproteobacteria; order Pseudomonadales; family Porticoccaceae; genus HTCC2207. The sequence goes on from JAQWYJ010000135.1 coordinate 3,054, forward strand.
CACATACAGAGAACAGCCATCTTAACCATCATGCTGTCTTCAATACCGAACAGCGTCGAAAGCATTGCTGACAACAGAGGAACAACTAAACCAAGAGATGTAGTTACACCACCGACAATACCCAGCACAATGAGTATGTCGATGGTGGTTTTTATTTGATTGCGTCCTTTAATCGGAAGGGCACCATCACAGGCGCTGCTGATACGTAATACTGGGTATCGTTTAACATACAACATGTAGGCGATAGGGACAGCGGGTACAGCATAAATGCTCCAGGGTACCAGACCCCAGTGCAGCAAGGGATACATATGGGCCCATTCAAACGCCGTTGATGAACCAACTTCAATACCCAAAGGTGGAGTTTGTAAGTAGTAAATAGGTTCAGCAAAGCCCCATGCTAGCACAGCAGCACCAATAGCTGCGGTGAACATCATGGCTACCCAATGAGCATCAGAATACTCTGGCGGTTCATCGGCAGCGCCTAATTTAACATGAGCGAAACGACCGAAGGCTAGCCACATACAGAAGCCAAAAGCAGCTAGAGCAACGAGAAGATAAAGCCATAAAAAATTGCTCATAATGATTTTACGACCTTCCCCAAGCGCTTCAGCTGTGCTGTTGGGAAAAATCATCAAAGGGATTGCACAAACAAGAACGATAATTACAGCAGGCACAAAGACTGCCCAGTCTACGGCAGGCTCAGAAATTTCATGATGATCAGCATCGCTCATGGTTAACCACTTATTTTTATAATCGAAAGATCAGGATAGCACATGGAGCTGCTCAGCGAAAAATTTCAGCTTAGAGCCGAACTAATAACACTCATTGCTTGGCTTAAAGGTTTAAATTAACGGTGCCATTTTATCTATTAAGCCTGCAAGTTCTGGTTTGTGTTGGCGCATTTCTGCAGCCGTCAGTCCATGCAACTCATGTGGGAATACTAACCATTCGTCAGTTTTGTGTAGAAAATAGTCTGGGGGACTACCTCGTTTATTATTTTTTGGTTTGTAATAGGGCGTTGCAATACGAATATTGAGTGTATTTTTTTTACAAGCCTTTTTTAAATCATCTATGGCTTGCTGAATTGACAACCCAGTGTCGTGGACATCATCAACAATGAGCAGCGAGTCTTCCGATTCTAGGAGTTGAATAATATAGCTAAGACCATGAACCTTGACGTGTTTACTACGTTCGCCAATGCCGGTGTAAGATGATGTGCGAATCGCGATATGGTCTGACTTGACACCCAATACATTTAAAAACTCCTGAACTGCAATCCCAATAGGCCCCCCGCCACGCCAAACCCCAACAATATAATTAGGTCTATAGCCGCTTTCAAAAATGGCCCATGCCAATTGATAAGAGTCTTGGAGTAACTGCTGGGCTCGAATGTAGCGTTTTTCCATTGATTTTTTCCAGATTAGAATAGACAGGCGCTCTACATGCTAGTGTATTTTGGTCTTCATAAGGGGCTGCGTGATACCGGATGTTACCCTACATTGAATATTACCTAAAGCAAGGTTGTCATCGGTAATTTCCGTATCTCGGCGAATTAAAATATCGTCGTCCTGATCAATCATCAGTGATTTCATGATGATGTCATGAAACTCCCATTACAAAACCGTGCTATACAATTATGATCATAATTCGTATTCAGCAAAAGAGTTTAGGTATACTTTTTCGGCATTCGGCATGGGACCAAACAATTATTTTTGAGCAGCACAATTTTGGTCTTCATTGAAATATATTGTTATGGGATTTGTTTGTTTCGAGGCAGTAAAAATTTTTATTGAAAGACTCACTGATATTACTCTTGGAGCATGGTTTTTTAGCAGTGATGTTTCTGACTAAGTTCGCTTTGTTCGCTTTTCTATAGATGTACAAAATATGCACAAATAATTTTTGTAGACCAAGAGTCCATAAAAACTACAACGTCTTAATGTTCAGCTAAATTGGCAGAGCAGTGGTATATTTTTGTTGGCGCAAAATAAGGTTAGTGGTTGAGGCTCGCACTATGCCAAGGCGCAAGAGTTGCTGCATAATAAAACGCTCAAGGCTTTCAGTGTCTTTCTCTATTACTTTAAGCAGGTAGTCATTTGAGCCGGTAATGGAGCAGCATTCAATAATTTGAGCTTTAGTGGCGACAAAGTCATCCAGCGTTTCGATGGTCTGTTGAGTATGATCTAATAGTGCGATGTGGACATAAGCCATAGCAGTTAAACCCAATGATTTTGGGTTTAACAAGGCCACATAACTATTAATAACACCTGTTTCTTCTAATTTTTTTACTCGACGCCAGCACGGCGAGCTGGATAAATTAGCCTTGGTTGCGAGGTCTTGGTTACCAATTTTCCCATCCTTTTGTAAGGCTTTAAGGATGCTTTGGTCATAATTGTCAAGCTTTGGATAGGTAATAGTTTTCATCAAACCCCTTAAAAATGAAAAATAAAACCCAAAAATACGCTTATTTAGAGCTTTAAGCAATTAAATTCCTCGATTTATAAACAATAATGGTACGGAGAATAGAGGGAAGGGAAAATGCCTAATAAAAATAATTACCTAGCTAAAACTCCAAATAGTAAAGGCTTTATTGATTACAGTGATCAAGAACATGCTATGTGGGCTGCGCTTTATCAGCGGCAGTGGCCTAATACGCAAAAGTATGCTGCCCACGCGTATAAAAGTGGTTTAAAAAGGCTTGTTATGCCTGAACACCGAATACCCCAATGTCAGGAAATCACCCAGTTTTTAGAACCAATTACTGGATGGTCAGTGCAATCGGTGCCTGCTTTGATTGGGTTCGAACAATTTTTTACTATGCTGGCCGGTAAAAACTTCCCCGCAGCATCTTTTATTCGCAGTGAAAGAGATTTTGACTATATTAAAGAACCCGACATTTTTCATGAGATATTTGGACACACACCGTTGCTAGCTGATCTGCGCTTTGCTCATTTTTCAGAACTCATCGGTAAGGTGGGAAAGTCTGTAGGGCCTAAGGGTTACCAGTGGGTTATTCGACTGTATTGGTTTACGATCGAATTTGGGCTATCTTTAGAGGATGGTCTTTACAAGGCGTTGGGTTCGGGCTTAACATCCTCCCCTACGGAATTACTCTATGGCCTAGAAAGCACCGTACCTGAGCGACGTCGCTTTAATGTAATTGATATCTTAAGAACACCCTACAGGATCGATATTCATCAGCCAATTTACTATGTCATAGAGGATTTGAATGATCTCTTTGAGGTAAATGAGAAAACCTTAATAGCCGATATTAAGGAAGCTCAGAAAAGGGGATTGTTTGAACCTACCTACGCGCAAGTAGGCGTTTAAGTATAAATTTGTATAATTTAAAAAGAGAGAAAAAATATGCCTATCGATAGTTCAAAAAGTCTTCATAACAGTCAATGCGAGCCTTGCCAGGGTAATGCTGAACGTCTTACCTCAGCACAAATTAAACCATTGCTTGCAGACTTAGATAAAGATTGGCTAGTTGATGCCAACAGTATGCAAATTTCTCGAGCATTTAGCGTCAAGGGTTTTGCCAAGGCAGTGCAGATGGCTAATGTTATAGCCTGGTTGGGGGATCGAGAAGGCCATCACCCCGATATAAGTTTTGGCTGGGGTTATTGTATCGTGAAATTTACCACACATGATATTAAGGGTTTGTCTGTAAATGATTTTATTTGTGCGTCGAAAGTTGATCAGTTGTTAGGTAAAAATACTTAAATAAAGGTTTCTTATATTCCTCTGAGTGCCACAGTATCTAAAGAAGTATCAGTCTGGAAAGTATTCCCATTTCAATGCTGTCCCTCTTTACGTGAGCCTGTTGTTGTATGCAAAAGATTTGATAATACTAATTCAAATCAACTATTGTTTGCACCGAGATGTGCTTGAATAACGTTTATATTCTGCCGTCTAGTTTACCGAACGGCAGAATAGATTAGCGTCTAAATTTAAAAATACCACAGTGGGTGAGTACAATGAAGGCTTCAGATCGCAAGTTAGGTATGCAGAGCCGAATATCTCGTCGTGACGTACTACATGGATTTGGTGCCGCTACGGTTGCCACTTTAACAGCTGGTATAGTCAGTCCAATATGGGCAATTGGTCCTCAAATTAGCACATCTAAAACTGCTGGAGCCCCTTTTCTTAATGGCCCATATCCACCGGCTAGGAAGGGTATGCGTGGCAATCATCCTGGTTCTTTTGAAGTGGCGCACCAGCTAGCTCGTTCGGGACGGAAAGATTGGGGCTCCATCCAACAAATAGACAGAGACATCTATGATTTGGTGGTGGTAGGCGGTGGTTTAAGTGGTCTGTCGGCTGCGCATTTTTACCGTAAAAAAAAGCCAGATGCACGTATTCTTATTTTGGACAACCATGATGATTTTGGCGGTCACGCAAAGCGTAATGAATTTTCTGTAGACGGAAGAGATCTTCTATCTTACGGGGGGAGTTCTTATCTGGTTAATCCATCAGCGTATAGTGATGTAGTCAAAGGTCTTATGGAAGATCTAGCGGTGGACTTCAAACGTTTCGAAGAAACCTTTGATCAACAATTTTATCCGCGACATCAGTTAGCGGGTGGCCTCCATTTCAATTCGAGCAGTTGGGGCGTTGACCGCACGGTACCATTTTGTAAAGGTTTTTTCGGCAATCCAATGATGGCAAACAGTTCTCTAACATTGGCAGAGTCAGTAGAGATGATGCCAATATCTAAGGCCGCAAAAACCGAGTTTCTGTATCTACTGACTATCGCTGAAGATCAAATTGCTCATATACCACCGGAGGATAAATACAGTTATTTATCCGGTATAAGTTATCGTCAATTTTTAGTGGACGATCTAGCCATCAGCGAACCAGAAATTTTCCGGATTTTGCAAGACTTTACTGTAGATAATGGTCTTGGAATAGAGGCTGTGGATGCCTATTCTGCGCTCTCATATTCTCGATTACCCGGTTGGGACGCAGCTGGGCTGCCTAAAAAAATTGATGCTAAAAAAAGCCCTGCTATACATAGATTTCCAGATGGTAATGCGTCAATTGCGCGTCTTCTGGTACGGCTGTTGATTCCTGAGGCAGCTGCAGGAAACACCATGGATGACATTGTCACAGCGGTATTTGATTATACGGCGTTGGATGTTCCCGCATCGGCTGTCAGGCTGCGCCTTAATGCAACAGTGATTAATGTAGAAAATAGGAAAGCGGAGGATGATTCTGATGTAGTTATAAACTATGTCAGTAATGGAAAAACTTATCAGGTAGTAGGGCGAAGCTGTGTAATGGCGTGTAATAATTCGATGATTCCTTATATTTGCCCCACGTTACCTAAGGTGCAAAAAGATGCTTTATCAGATCAGGTTAAGCAACCCATTATGTTTACTCGAGTCGCCTTGCGTCGTTGGAGTGCATTGAAAGAGGTGGGCGTAGGTTCAGTATTATGCCCCGAGGCTTATTATGTGAGCATTCAGCTTGGCTTTCCAGTAAACAGCGCGAATTACCAATTTTCTGAGGGTCCAGATAGCCCTATTGTCATTAATCTGCACCGTTACCCTCACGTTAATAATAAAGGTCTGAATGCTAAGGACCAATATCGCCAAGCTCGTTATGAATTATTGGCAACACCCTTTGAGGAGATTGAGCGTCAGACCAGAAGCCAATTGACTAGTTTGCTCAAAGATACTGACTTTGACCCTGCTACTGACATAGAAGCAATTACCGTTAATCGATGGGCTCATGGGTATGCCTATGATCTTTCTTCTCATAGACTTTTTGACCGCTTGTATGCAGATATTAATGACCCAAGATACTCCCATGTTCGAGCTCGTAACCTATTTGGGCGGATCGCTATCGCTAACGCAGATGCTGGGGCAAGCGCCATGTTGGAGTCGGCGGTAGAACAGGCTTTTCGAGCGATAACCGAGTTACTCTGACTTGGATTATGACTACTGTTTTACTGCCCAATATTGCTCGGTGTTGGATATGCCCCAGTTCTCAGGATCTTCTGGCCCAAGGATACTGTCCGCGATGGATTTGTCGGACAAATCATAGATTTCAGGAGTTAAATAGCGATGGGTTTTTACGCAGAAAAACACCTTTACTCGGGGCTTCAGTAACGATTGACTGTTTTGTTCATAAACCACACCCAGTTTTTCACTTTTAAGCTTCACTAGAGCCCCGATGGGGTATATACCTATTAGTTTTACAAATGTTTGAAATAGCACTTGGTCTAAGTGCCCAGTCCACTGACTCATTTTTTTTAGCGCATCTGCAGGATTCCAGCCTTCTTTGTATGCTCGATCAGATGTAATTGCATCATAAACGTCGCATATGGATGCTATTTTGGTGAGTTGACTAATTTGATTGCCAATAAGGCCTGAGGGGTAGCCCGACCCATCCACTTTTTCATGATGATGAAGGCAGACATCTAAAATAGCCGCGCTTACCGAGTACTGGTGTTTGAGTATTTTGTACCCTTCCTCAGGGTGTGATCTCATCAGTTTATTTTCTTCTTCAGTCAATGATCCTGGTTTGTTAAGTAGACCCGTAGGTATATTAGCCTTTCCTACATCGTGCAATAAACCTGCAAGTCCTGCCTCTTTTATTTGCTCCTTTTGCCACCCCAATGCTTTTGCCATTGCCATCATTAGTGCACACACAGCTACTGAGTGCATATAAGTATATTCATCAACATTCTTTAGTCGCACAATACTAATCAACGCTTCAGAATTACTCATCACCGATTTTGAAATGTCATCAACAACGGATTTTGCAGTGTTAACATCCATAGTTTTTCCCATGCGCACATCATCAAAAATACACTGCATAGCTTGCTTTGATTGAGCATAAATTGTTATAGCTCGACTTAATTCTTGCTCCATTGGCATAGGCGGCTGCGACGATTCAATAGAGGCCTTTAGCTGTGCTTTCGTAGTTTGTTGAGTCTTTTTCAAAGGCGCTACATCACAGCCTTTTTGGATGTTGATAATGACTTCTTTAATAGAACTTTGCTGTATTTTCTTTATCTCTTTTTGCCCTTTGAGGGTGAATTTTGACCGCCAAAAAGGATGGAGCAGCCATGGACCGCAGAAGGCATGTATATGCATTCCAGGGACCAGAGATGATGTTTTTATTTTTTTCAGCAAGGTACCTGTATCCGAAGATTATGGGTCAAATTATTGTTCCCATTTAGCACTAATACGCTTGATGGTATTTTCAATGTGATTACTTTTGATCACCGCCCAACCTTTATAGTATCAATTAAAAACGGTTTCCCAAATCAACTTTATTATAACAATTTAGCCATGTATAGTTTTAACCAATGCTATTATCATTCTAACTGATCAAACACATTTAAAAAGGAGTTTTTATGAAATGTCATACAATTGACTATGAAATTTTTGGTGGCGATATGCAAGTGGTTGAGATTGAGTTGGATCCCTCAGAGACGGTTATCGCTGAAGCTGGAGCAATGAATTGGATGGACGATAGTATTGCATTTGAGGCTAAAATGGGAGACGGCTCCCAACCAGAAAAAGGCTTGTTTGGTAGTTTAATCGACGTTGGTAAGCGCGCACTGACTGGTGAATCTATTTTTATGACTCACTTTATTAACGCCGGTATTGGCAAAAAACGAGTTGCCTTTGCAGCACCCTATCCGGGTAAAATTATTCCTCTCGATATGGCTAAACTCGGTGGAGAGTTGATATGTCAAAAGGATGCCTTTTTGTGTGCTGCTCTGGGTACCGAAGTGAGTATTGCTTTCAATCAGAAACTAGGGGCTGGTTTTTTTGGCGGGGAAGGTTTTATCTTACAGCGGTTACGAGGTGATGGTATGGCTTTTGTTCATGCTGGTGGCACCATAGTAGAGAAGCAACTTACAGGGGAAACTCTCAAGGTCGATACTGGCTGTATTGTTGGTTTTACCTCTGGTATAAACTACGATATTGAGCGAGCAGGGGGCTTAAAGTCGATGTTCTTTGGTGGAGAAGGACTCTTTTTAGCTACCCTGCAGGGAACTGGTACCGTGTACTTGCAAAGTCTTCCTTTCTCACGCTTGGCTGATCGAGTTATTAGTAGTGCACCAAGTATCGGCGGATCGGATAAGGGAGAGGGCTCTGTTTTGGGTGGATTGGGTAGGATGTTAGATGGACACTAAGCACGTTGACATTTTCCGTGTTCACTGTAAATATTATCTCCTTGATAACTTCTGTGATGCACATTCTATGGTGTATTTGAAGCGCAATGAGATCATTATTTAATCTTTAAAGGGAAATTCTATAAGTTAAGAGACTTACAATGCTTTTGTAAAGAGTGTTGTAGGCCTCTTTTTTGAGCTAACCGCGGAATTTAAATTTAATTTTAATTAGGCAATAGGTAAGTTTGTCGATGAAAAAGAATCGATTCGTAATATTGGTCTGCACCATTTTAGTGGCAGGCTGTCAGGAGCAATCAGTGTCTTCAACTACACGGTCAACTACCCATGATCAAACTACTACAGCTAAGCCGGTGCTAGCGGCTAAGGTATACACTACAGCCAAGGATACGGATAAACGTTTAACACTTACCGATGAACTGACGTTTGGGCAAGGCGTACAGCCCTTTGAATCTGAGGTGTCGGTATTTGTAAATCCTAATAAGCGCTATCAAAGAGTTCTTGGGTTTGGTGGTGCTATTACTGATGCTAGCTCAGAGGTGTTTGCTAAGTTGTCTGGTGACAAGCAGGATGAGTTGCTTAAGGCTTACTTTGATAAGGAACAGGGCATTGGTTATACGTTAGTGCGGACTTCTATTCATAGCTCTGATTTTGGCAGCTCCAGCCATACTTATATCGAAGAAGGCGATAAGTCTTTAGCCACCTTTAACATTGACAAAGATCGGGAGTTTAGAATTCCATTAATTAAGCGTGCTATGCAGGCTGCTGGCGGAGAATTAACCTTCTATGCCAGCCCTTGGAGCGCGCCAGCCTTTATGAAAAGTAACAATAATATGCTGCGCGGTGGAAAGTTATTACCTGAATATTATGATACTTGGGCTCATTACTTTGCCAAATTTATTAAAGCATATGAAGATGAAAATATTCCGGTCTGGGGTGTAACGATTCAAAATGAACCCATGGCAGTGCAGCGCTGGGAATCAATGATTTATACTGCAGAGGAAGAGCGCGATTTCCTTAAAAATCACCTTGGTCCGATTCTGGAAGAAGAAGGATTGGGAGATAAAAAAATTGTGGTCTGGGACCATAATCGAGATTTAATTACTAGACGGGCCAATGTTATTTTTGAAGATCCTGAGGCCTCTAAATATGCGTGGGGAATTGGCTTTCATTGGTACGAAACCTGGGCTGGTGGTGAAACCATGCATGATAATCTCGCCTTGGTCAATGAATCCTACCCTTCTAAAAATCTACTGTTCACCGAGGGTACCAACGAAAATTTCCGTGAGGATCGTTACCAATACTGGCCAAATGCAGAGCGCTATGGTCATTCAATGATTAATGACTTTAACAGAGGAACTGTCGGTTGGACTGACTGGAATATTTTATTGGATCATACTGGCGGACCGAATCATGTGCAGAACTTTTGTTTTGCTCCGATTCATGGTGATACACGGACTGGCGAATTGATTTACACTCCAACATATTACTACATAGGACATTTTTCAAAATTTGTTCGCCCTAATGCACAACGAGTGAGCACTAGCAGCAGCCGAAGTTTTTTATTGGCTACCTCATTTGTTAATGAAAGTGGTGAGATGGCAACCATTGTGATGAACCATACCGATGCTGCAATTAATTATAATTTCTTTGTTGGCAAAGCACAGAGTAAGCTGAGTATTCCAGCCCGTGCTATACAAACCGTGGTTTACTGATTAGCACCTGGGCGCTGTCCCTTTGGTAATGTACCAAACAGTATGTCGAATCTAAAATGACAACAAAAAAATTGGAGTAATAAAATGGGCTTGATTAAATCCCTCACTATCACGGCGATGTTGCTTTTGCCTAATATCGCAATGACACAAACATTGGATGAAACTACTAAAAACGAGGCCAAACAGTTAATCAAACAGGGTCTTCAAAGTGATGTTGGCTACAGGGTAATAGAGAGCCTCACTACAGAGGTAGGTCAGAGATTGGCAGGCAGTGAAGCTGAGGCTCGTGCCAGAGATTGGGGCGTTGTAAAGCTAAAAGCGCTCGGCTTTAAAAATGTCCGTGTTGAGCCATTTCAGGTAATGTACTGGAAGCGCAATGCAGAGTCAGCTGAGATATTGATGCCCTATCCCCAAAAACTGGTCATTACAGCACTTGGTGGCAGTATCGCTACAGCCGCAGATGGTGTAACAGGCACCATTGTTAAATTTCCTACATTGCAAGCGCTTAAAGATGCGCCCATGAATGGACTTGAAGGAAAGATTGTTTTTGTCGATGAGTATATGACTAGAACTCAGGACGGATCAGGGTATGGTGCTGCTGTGCAAAAACGCTCTGGTGCGGCTAATGAGGCGGGTAAGCGGGGAGCTGTCGCGGCTCTAATTCGTTCTGTTGGTACGGATCATCATCGTTTTCCCCATACAGGACAAATGTCGTATCAAGAGGGTGTAACCAAAGTGCCTGTCGCCGCTCTTTCTCCGCCAGATGCGGATCAACTTAAACGTGCCTTGTTACGTGGCGAGGTTACTGTGAAGCTAGTACTTGATGTGGAGTCTCTAGGCTATCATGAGTCCGGAAACGTTATAGGTGAAATTCCTGGAATAAGTGATGAAATTGTCCTCATTGGCGGACATTTAGACAGTTGGGATCTGGGTACAGGAGCTGTTGATGATGGTGCGGGTATCGGCATTACTGTGGGTGCTGCCAAGGTTATTTTAGATAGAAAGAAAATCCCCAAGCGAACAATTAGAGTGGTTATGTTTGGTGCTGAAGAGGTCGGTCTGGTGGGAGCAAAAGCCTATGCTAAAAAATACAAAAATGATCTAGAAAAACATATTGTTGGTGCTGAATCAGATTTTGGCGCTGGTAAAATTTGGCGATTTGAAACCAACTTTGGTCAAAGCAAATTGTACAAGGCAAAAGAGTTTCAAACCATATTAGAGCCGCTAGGTATAGCCTTGGGTGCAAATCAAGCTTCTGGTGGTCCTGATATGGGACCAATGAGAATGCTCGGAATGCCGGTAGTAACGCTTAAGCAAAATGGTTGGGACTATTTTGATTTGCATCACACGCCGGATGACACCTTTGACAAAATAAAGCCTGAGGACATAGCTCAGAATGTTGCCGCTTATGCTGCCTTTGTTTGGATGGCGGCCAATATGGATGGTAATTTTAAAGACGACTAACGAACCATTATTAACGCCAAGGAAAATGCGTTGGTAAAAAGTAGGGGTCAATCACTGATATGTTTGGAGAAACCTTAACAAAATTGTCAGTAATAGTTTAAATTAAACTGCCAAGGTGCCCTGAACAAAAATGTGTCAGTAGGCTACTTTGAAGGGTTGGCACCCGCTAAGTACTCAATTTACGCAGACTTGACCATCAAAATTCTTACTTTAAGTGAAACAAGGATATAACGTGAATTTTTTTCATTACCAACAATTTTTGATTACGTTTTTAGTGTTTAATTTACTTGGTTGTGCAGACAATAACGAAAATACTGCGGCTTCGGATCCAATTTTAATGTCCGAAGTTGATATCTCCGTTTCCTATCCGGTAACTCGACAAGGCACTGTTAAAGATCGCTACTTTAATACTGACGTCGCAGATCCGTACCGTTGGTTAGAGGATGATATGAGTGCTGAAACTAAGGCTTGGGTAACATCGCAAAATACCCTTACCTTTAACTATTTGGAAAAAATACCTTTTCGAAGTGATATTCAAGGTCGACTTGAAACACTGTGGAATTATGAAAAAGTCGGGGCTCCTTTTAAAGAGGGTAATTATACCTATTTTTATAAAAACACGGGTCTGCAGAATCAGTATGTTCTGTACCGACAGACTGGAGATACTGAACCAGAGGTTTTCTTAGATCCCAATACACTTAGCCAGGATGGCACCACATCTCTAGCGATGCTGCGATTTTCAAAAGATGGTTCTCTAGCGGCTTATGCTATTTCTGAGGCAGGTAGTGACTGGCGTAAGATTATTATTATTGACACCGAATCACTTGAAGTGATCGATCAACCTATTGTGGATGTGAAATTTTCAGGTATTGCGTGGAAAGGTCAAGAGGGTTTTTTCTATTCAAGTTATGAAAAACCTGATGGCAGTGAGCTGTCTGCTAAAACTGACCATCATCGGCTCTACTTTCATCGTTTGGGTACAGCCCAAAGCGAGGACAAGGTGATCTTTGGCGATGCAGAGGGTCAAAAGCGTCGATATGTTGGTGCCAGCGTTACCGAAGATGGCCGCTATCTAGTAATTTCTGGTGCTACGTCCACCTCCGGTAATGATCTCTATCTAAGAGATCTTTCATTGGAAAATTCACCTTTAGTCACTATTTTAAATAACACTGATTCAGAGGCATACGTTTTAGACAATCGCGATACAAAATTGTTTATTGCCACTAATAAAGACGCGCCCAACCAGCGCATTGTTAGCGTAGATGCAAACGATCCGCGGCCAGAGAATTGGACTGATTTTATACCAGAGACAGAGCATGTATTGGTGCCGTCCACTGGAGGTGGCTATTTCTTTGCAGAGTACATGGTAGACGCTCTGTCAAAGATTTACCAATATGATTACAACGGTCAAATGGTTAGTGAGGTATCCCTGCCGGGCTCGGGCAGTGCCAGCAGCATTAGTGGTAAGCATTCAGCTGAAAAACTCTATTATTCGTTTACTAACTACCATATGCCATCGACGATTTTTGAGTTTGATGTCAACGATCGTACATCCGTTGTTTATAGTGCCTCAGCAGCTAAGTTTGAATCAGATAACTATGTATCAAAACAGGTATTTTATGCCTCCAAAGATGGCACTCAAATTCCCATGATGATTACGCATAAAAAGGGGATTACTCTAAACGGTAAAAATCCAACTATGCTTTATGGGTACGGTGGATTTAATGTCAGTTTAACGCCCTCTTTTAACATTGCGAATGCATTTTGGTTAGAGCAGGGGGGTGTTTATGCGGTGCCTAATCTTCGAGGTGGAGGAGAATATGGCAAAGTCTGGCATGATGCGGGGACACAGCTGAAAAAACAAAATGTATTTGATGACTTCATTGCTGCAGCAGAATTTTTGGCTGCAGAGGGCTATGCCTCTAGCGATTATTTGGCAATTAGTGGTCGATCTAACGGTGGTCTTTTGGTTGCGGCGGTGCTAACCCAGCGCCCTGATCTAATGCAAGTAGCGCTCCCCGGTGTTGGCGTGCTTGATATGCTCAGATACCACACCTTCACTGCTGGAGCGGGCTGGGCCTATGACTATGGCACCGCTGAACAAAGTCCAGCAATGTTTGAATATTTAAAGGCTTATTCTCCGGTGCATAATGTTGGAGAAATACACTATCCTGCGGTTTTAGTCACAACAGGCGATCATGATGATCGCGTGGTGCCAGCACATTCGTTTAAGTTTACGGCACATTTGCAGGACAAAAACATAAGCCAAAAGCCAATGTTGATCCGTATAGAGACTGATGCGGGTCATGGTGCCGGAACCCCGGTGAAAAAAACTATCGCCCAGTATGTTGATAGCTTTGGTTTTGTGCTTTTTAATATGGGTTATACGTCGCTGCCTCAGAAAACCGATGGTTAACCTGGTTGTCTATTTTAGAGAATTGGTATAATTAAGGGATAAGAAAATGACCACGAACCTTTCCGTGTTACTAAGCGGTATCACTGCCGGAATTATTTTGTTCCAAACAGCGGTGATAGCACCCACTGTGTTTAGGGGGTTGGGGCCGGATCACGCAGGGCCGTTCCTACGCAAGGTGTTCCCCACGTTCTTTGTTTTCATTGCTGTACTCGGTTTACTCACTCTAGGTAGCGCAGTGACTAATGACTTAATACTGCAATCATGGATTGGTGGCGTGACAGCTCTTTTTGCTATTTGTGCCTACATGATTATACCTAGAACCAACAAAGCCCGAGATGAGGGACATGAAAAATCTTTTAAAAGGCTACACAATGCTAGTGTCATAATGACCGTTGCCATGTTACTAATAAACCTTAGTAGTGGTTTCATATAATTTTAAAGCGATAATAATCGTGTTTATGAATGGCCAAAATTTGGTTTATTAAGATTGTTATTGAGGTTTTTTCATCTTATAGTTTTGGTCTAGGTCTTTGGGGAGCAACCTAGGTTGTATGATATCTGGGAGTTCAAGACTTTAAGAATAAACACCACCGTTTTTTCACATAGATTTTAATCAAAGGAAATAAATATAATGAAAGCAATTTCGACTATTTTGTTCACACTTCTCTCTAGCACGGTATTGGCTCATACTGGCGACCACCAAGGACTATGGCATGATCATGGTGCTTTGGCCCAAGCTGTGATGTTGATAATGACATTGGCAGGGTGCGCGGTGTTTATGTTTCGTTCTAGGACAAACGTCAATGCTCAACAGCAGGTGAAGTTAAAAACCAATAACACTTCTAAATTACAAGACTGAATAGGATTACTAACATGTTTGCAATAACTGATGTTAAAGCACATTGTGATATACCGTGTAAAATTTATGACCCAGCAACAGCCTTAATCGCTACTTTAAGCGTAATTAGATTGTTGGATTTGATTCATGAACTTGGCGATACTGTTACCTCTGCTGCGGACTCGGCACAGTTGGTTCGCTTGACTGACCAAAAGGAGACTCATGCGGCAAGTGTAAAGCACGATATTACTACAATTTGGGGTGATTATTTTAAAGCACCTCAAATCGAAGCTTACCCGGAAGTTCATGAACTAGTTCATACTATTATGATGCAAGCCTCTAAATGTAAGCAGGGAATAGCTCGGGAGAATGGTGAAAATTTGTTGGCGAGCGTGAATAGATTTGCTGAAATTTTTTGGGCAACAAAAGGCGTTGAAACTGAAAAGGTAATCGCACCTTATCCACCGGCTCTCGCCGTGGTGCAGCCTGTTCTAGCAGGTGCTTAATCTATTTCGTGTTTCTGGCAATAGTATGTATCCAAGTTTGTCGTCGGGTGATCTTATTATCACCCGACGAACAGCTTCACTGTTTGTAGGTGACGTAGTGGTCTATCGCACTGAGACAGTGGGGAAGATCATAAAGCGAATCGCTGATATTGATGCTCAAACTGTGGTTTTAGTTGGAGACAACCCTAGGTTGGCGTCGTCATTTTGTGGCATGAGCCTGAATCGCTCAGCAATCGTTGGAAAACTACTTATAAAGGTTAGCGTCCCTTTTTCATCCTAGCGGATATGTTGTGAACCATATTGAGTTACTCGGCGGATGTTGGGTTTGATAATCCAGGTTTAGCCGGGGGCCGTACCGATACTCGATTAAATAAATCTTATCAGAGGAAGTATTATGACGAATTTTTTAAAAGTTGCGGTTTTTATGGGCTTAAGCGTCGGTGCAAGCTTGTCGCAGGCGGCCTGTTCATTTGACGTAGAGGTGGGTGACTACCTTAAATTTAGTGCCGCAGATATGACCGTGGAAAAAAGTTGTGAATCAATCACCATAAACCTTACGCATAGCGGCAAATTGCCCGCCAAAATAATGGGTCATAACTGGGTGTTGGCAAAAAGTTCTGATGTTCAGGTATTGGCAACGCAGGGGATGAGTGCGGGCCTTGCAGCTAGTTATGTGCCCGTTGGTGATGATCGGGTTGTGGCTTACACGTCGGTGATCGGAGGTGGCGAGACAACCAATGTGAGTTTTTCAACCGAAGGCTTAACCAGTGGCGAATCTTATATGTTCTTTTGTTCCTTCCCCGGACACTCCTACAGTATGCGTGGAGCATTTAATGTAAACCCCTAGGATCTATCTCGGCGATTTAAAGGCCGTTTTTGAACGGCCTCTTTCTCGCTATGCTGATTCAGTCAGAGTTATTTTTCGACGAAAGCTCGCTCAATGACATACTCGCCCATTCGGCCATTTCGTGCTTCAGAAAAACCTCTGTCATCTAAAATTTTACACATATCTTTGAGCATACTTGGACTTCCACAGAGCATGAATCGATCATCTTCAGTTGTTGGCATAGGCAAGGATAAGTCCATAAAGAGTTTGCCACAGGTCATCATTTCAGTGATTCGTCCATTATTTCTGAACGGCTCTCTTGTGACCAATGGATAATATATTAGTTTCTCTTTCACAAAATCACCGAAGTATTCGTGTTCTGGCAATTCGTTTTGGATGTAATTACTGTATGCCAGCTCGGATTTATAGCGTACCCCATGGGCAAGGATAATTTTGTCAAATTGCTCATATACGTCGGGATCTTTGATGATACTCATAAAGGGTGCTAGTCCCGTACCTGTGCCAATAAGGTACAAGTTTTTACCTGGGAGCATTTGATCGGTGATCAAGGTACCAGTGGGCTTCTTACCGATAAGGATTTCATCTCCCGGCTGGAGATGCTGCAGCTTGGACGTGAGTGGCCCGTCTTCTACCTTGATGCTAAAGAATTCTAGCTCATCTTCATAGTTTGCGCTGGCGATTGAATAGGCGCGCATCAGTGGTCTTCCTTCGTGCTCAAGACCAATCATCACAAAATGACCATTTTTAAAGCGAAAACTGGCATCACGAGTTGTTTTGAAACTAAAGAGTGTGTCATTCCAGTGATGAACGCTGGTAACGGTTTCAGTAATTAATTTTGCCATGAAACTAGCCTTTGTAAGAGGGTAACTGGAAGCGAATGCAGGCATTTTGGAGTATAAAAAAAATTACCCAATAGGTATAGCAGAATATCTCAAATCACTGTTTTATCAGGATACTTTAGTTCAGTTGACACCTAATACAGAAACTACGTTCATCGGATCTTCAGCACTGCACTGTTATTGTGTCCATGGCGGCGGTGATTGTCGATTGATGGCTAGATAGTCAACAGCATGTAACAACACAGAGCGATCAAGAAGGGCCAGCTTCACCAGTGATTCTATTGCTGCTAAAGCAATATTTTTACGATCAACTTCAAAAAATTCTCGTAAGACATCGCGTTGATCGCTGCGCCCGAAGCCGTCTGTGCCGAGGGCGACAAAGCGTGCATCTAAATAGGGTGCTATTAATTGAGGCAAGGCAACGACATAATCAGTAGCGGCAATAACAGGAAGCTCTCCGGGCAAGCATTGTTCTACATGACTCAAGCTTACAGTGTCTGAATTGGCTAAGCGATTTTCACGAGCTACTGCTCTAGCTTCTTTTGCTAATTCTGTGAAGCTTGTAGCGCTAAATACTTCACTGCTAATATTGAACTCATCAAGGAGGATTTCTGCTGCGGCTATCACCTCGTTTAGGATGGTGCCAGATCCTATTAAGCGTACTTTTAGTTTGTTAGTGATTTCGCCAAAATGTTCTATTTTATGCAGTCCTCGGATAATACTTTTTTCAGTATCCGCAGGTAAGTTAGGTTGCTCGTAATTTTCGTTCATGAGGGTGATGTAGTAAAATTCATCAACATTTTTCTCCATCATTTGGATCATTCCATGATGCATTATCACAGCAACTTCGTAGGCATACGCTGGGTCATAGGCACGACAATTGGGTACCGTCGAAGCGATGAGATGACTACTGCCATCTTGGTGCTGTAAGCCCTCACCAGAGAGAGTTGTTCTGCCAGCGGTAGCGCCAAGAAGGAATCCTCTTGCACGTTGGTCAGCAGCTGCCCAAATAAGATCACCAACTCGCTGAAAGCCAAACATAGAGTAGTAAATATAAAAAGGCAGTGTAGGAACACCATGGACAGAATAGGAGGTTGCCGCTGCTGCCCAGGACGATATAGCTCCGGCCTCATTGATACCTTCCTCCAGTAGTTGACCATTTTTAGCTTCTTTATAAAACATCATTGAGTCGGCATCTTCTGGTCTATAGAGTTGGCCAAGCGGTGCGTATATACCAACCTGTCGAAAAAGACTATCCATACCAAAGGTACGCGCTTCATCAGCAACGATGGGGACTACCATGGGACCCAGTGACTTATCTTTGAGAAGCCCCCCTAGCATGCGTACTGCCGCCATTGTAGTGGACATAGACTTGCTTTTTGGCTGCAGAGCAAAAGCAGCGTACTGCTCTATTTTGGGAATAACAGGTGTTTTTTCTTTGCGGTGTAATTGCTGTTGCCGAGCTGGTATAGGCCCGCCGAGGGTGTTGCGCTGCTGATGTAAATAAATCATCTCAGGGCTATCTTCTGGAGGCTTGAAAAAACGTAACTTTTCTAAATCTTGATCTGTCAGAGGAATGGAAAAGCGATCACGAAATTCTCGCAAGGCATCTAGGTTTAAACTCTTTGCCTGATGCGACATCATTCTGCTTTCCCCTGCATCGCCCATGCCAAAGCCTTTTTTTGTTTTTGCTAAAATTACTGTGGGTTTACCCTTGTGAGCTAAAGCGGCTCTAAAGGCAGCGTAGAGTTTTCGCAAGTCATGGCCACCACGGGTAAGTTTATTGATCTCAGTATCGGTCATGTGAGCAACCAAGGCTGCAGTTTCGGGATCTGTATCAAAAAACTTTGTACGGTTATAATCTCCGTCTTTTGAGCCTAAGTCTTGATATTCACCATCCACAGTCTCGGCAAATCTCCGCAATAAAACCTGCTGTGTATCTCGAGCAAAAAGGCTGTCCCACTCGGACCCCCAAAGAACTTTAATAACGTTCCATCCGGCGCCAATAAAAAGGCTTTCTAATTCTTGAATGATTTGTCCATTACCTCGCACTGGGCCATCTAAACGCTGTAAATTACAGTTAATCACAAAGGTTAAATTATCAAGCCCTTCTCGGGCTGCTAGCGTAAGACCAGCAATAGATTCCGGCTCGTCCATTTCGCCATCACCAAACACACCCCAAACATGTCGACCATCGGTTTTGCCCAGATCGCGATGTTCTAAATAGCGCATATAGCGGGCTTGATATACGGCATTGATGGGCCCTATACCCATGGAGCCTGTTGGAAATTGCCAAAAGTCAGGCATTAACCAAGGATGCGGATAAGAGCATAGACCTTCTCCATCAACCTCTTGACGATAATGCGATAGCTGATTTTCGGAAAGGCGACCCTCGAGAAATGCTCGTGCATATATTCCAGGCGCTGAATGCGGTTGAAAGTAAACCAGATCGCCGCTAAACGTGTCTGTTTTAGCTCTAAAAAAGTGATTAAAGCCAGTTTCAAAAATTTCGGCAGCAGACGCATAGCTTGCGATATGACCACCTAGGCCACCATAGGCTTGATTCGCTCGCATTACCATAACCAATGCATTCCAGCGATTTATAGCAGTTATGCGTTCCTCTAATTCTAGGTTACCGGCATAGGCACCTTGGCAGTCTAGAGGTATAGAGTTTCTATACGCAGAAAAAGGCTGGCCGCTGGCGCTAGCGCTGTTATTTCTGATAACTTCTTCCAATTGTCGTATTAGATATTGAGCTCGCTCAGGCCCCTGAATGCTAGTAACCGCTGACATTGCATCTACCCACTCTTTAGTTTCAGTGGGATCTATATCGGTCTTGTTACTTCCATATTGCGATGATTTCATAGCTCAGTGACCATTGATAAAAATTGATTATTGTAAAGTACAATGCTTGGAAAATAATACTGATATCACCTAATAAAACGAGGTAATAAGACATTTTTAGCTAACTAAATGGCATTTGGTGGCTATAAAATGCGAGATTCCTAGTTTTTTGTCAAGGTTAACTAATCTTTGATTTTATTCACATAAACCATGCATTAAAGGGGAAAGGATGGCTGATTTTATTAGGTCAGTAGACGTCCGCTTAGATTTTGCTTTTGAGTTTTATTTTTGTGATATGCGATGAGTTTTTTTGGTTAGCTACCTAAAAGATTATGGTATTAGTTGGCCCAGATAACAATTGCGCCGCTTTATCTCATATTTAGCGCCTTTAATCTCAAACATGAAGTTTGGAAAAGCATAGTGTTTTACTCTTACAATCGGGTTAAATTTTCAATTTGCGTGACTGTTGATAAGCATGTCAATAACCTTATTTAGAGTTAACACAATATAAAATACGATGTTCGAACATAAATCTCAGGGGTTTCAAAATGGTATTCAGAAAGAGTTTGCTTTCATCTAGTATAGCCTTGGCGTTGGTGGGTGTGTCCGCACCGGCTTTTGCTCAGGACGATGGTGCAGTAATAGAAGAAATTGTTGTTGAGGGTGGTATTCGCGGCAGTTTGAAGCGTTCTATGGATATCAAGCGAGAGGCTATGGGTGTTGTTGACGCTATTTCAGCTGAAGATATCGGTAAATTTCCAGATGCTAACTTGGCCGAGTCGTTGCAACGTATAACGGGTGTTTCTATCTCTCGATCTCGTGGTGAGGGTAGTCAGGTTACTGTCCGAGGGTTTGGTCCAGAATACAATCTTGTGACTCTTAACGGTAGGCAGATGCCAACGCACAACGGCGCAAGCCGGTCCTTTGATTTTGGTGATTTGGCATCTGAGGGTGTTGCTGGTGTTCAGGTTTATAAGACTGGACGAGCTGATGTGCCATCCGGTGGTGTTGGATCGACTATCAACATTTCAACCCCTCGGCCTTTGGAGGCAGACCCGACATCAAGTATTTCATTAAAAAGTGTTAATGACACCTCCACCAGAGTAGGCGACGAGTACACGCCAGAATTCTCTGGGATCTATATGGATACCTTCGCCGACGGAACAATCGGTCTTGCAGTGATCGCAAGCCGCCAAGAAAGAAATAACGGCGTAAATGCGGCGAGTACAGGTGGTTGGTACACCAGGCCTGGTGACGATATCATGCCAAATGGGTCTAAGGACCCAAAGTTGGCTACTGATGAGAATCAAGTCAATCGACCGACTACTGCCGATACTAATTATTCTCTACCGCAGTCGATGGCTTACAATATTGCTGAATACCGTTCAGAGCGTACTAATGGGCAGGTTGTTCTTCAAATGGCGCCGTCTGATTCTGTAACCATGACGCTCGACTACATTCGATCTGAGTATGATCTTGAGCGCTCTTATAGTGATCTTTCGGCTTGGTTTTCAAACACTGCCGCAGTATCGCAGACCAGTCAATGGACTGATGGTCCCATATCTAGCCCAGTTTTTTACAGCGAAGTTGTTAACAATGCGGATTTCGCAATGGGAACGGGCGAGGACGGAAGAACAAATACCAACGAATCACTGGGTCTCAATTTCGACTGGTATGTGAATGATGAATTGACGCTTAATTTAGATTGGCATGATTCATCCGCAAAGACTGGTGCAAATAGTCCTAATGGAACAAGTTCGTTGATTACTATGGCTAGTTTCAATAAGGTTGGACAAACCATTATCACTGGAAGTGAGATGCCGATCATGGTGTTGAACTTGAATTCGGGTGGTGAAGCCGATCGTCCAATGTACAAGAATGATATGATCATCACTGGTAGCACGTTTACAAATGACGCGGCTAAGATGGACATTGAGCAGACTAAGTTCAGTGGAACGTGGGATTTCTCAGATGAGTCCAGTATTGATTTCGGTGTTCAGATATCTGAGGTTGATAATCGGGCAGTATCTAACTTTATCCAGTTAAATAATTGGGGCGGAATTACAAATCCAGGTGACTTAGCAGATATCGTTGTAAGATCTAGCATAGACGGTCAATTTGATCAGTTATCAGGTAGTGATCATCCAGATCTTCAAACAGAATATTTTACTGCATCACTAGATGATCTTATTGCAGCGGGAGAAGCTGCATATGTTGCAAGTGGTGATGACTATGAGGCTGTGGGTGATTGCGGTACGGGTTACTGTGCCTCTACTGATTGGCTAAATGATATTAGTACTCTTGAAGAGTCAACAGCCGCTTATGTTCGTTATAACCTGAATACTGAATTACAAGGTATGCCAGTTAATTTACACATGGGGCTGCGATATGAAGAAACTGATGTAACATCAGAAGCCAGAAGTATTGAATACGATGGTTCTCGGTGGTCCCAAGCGGGTAATGAGCTCTATGTTACTCAGAAGGATGGAGACGGTTTTAATCCTACACCTTTCCTTGGAAGCTACGATTTTGTCCTTCCGAGTCTTGACTTTGATATCGAGATTGTTGAGGACGTGATTTTAAGAGCGTCATTTAGCAAGACAATTACTCGTCCAAGCTACAATGACATTAAGGGTGGCCTGACAGCCAATAGCACTCAGTATTTTGCAGGAGGTAATGCGTCAGCTTCAGCGGGAAATCCAGGCTTAGAGCCTATTATGTCTCGAAATTTGGATCTATCTGCTGAGTGGTACTATGGTGATGGTAGCTATCTCTCCATTGGCTATTTTGACAAAGATGTTGATAAGTTTATTGGTGAGGGTATAGGTGAGGCACCACTATTTAACATTCCTAACATTATCGGAGGCGCTCTTTGGGATCAGGCAATTGCTGAAGGCAATCTTGATCCAACTAAATATACGCTGGTTGGTCAATATATTCTCGATAATTTTCAGTCTAGTGAATACGTCGATGGAGATACTATTTCAGGAGCACCAGGTGACCCTGATCTGCTTTGGACATTAAGTATTCCGGTTAATCAAAAGAAGGCTAAAGTAGACGGTTTGGAAATTAATTTACAACACAACTTTGGTGATTCTGGTTACGGTATGATCGCAAATGCAACCATTGCCGATGCTGATGTAGGTTATGACAACATGAATTCCTTAGAAGGGCAGTTCGTACTCAATGGGTTGAGTGACTCTGCAAACTTGGTTGGTTTTTATGATAAAGATGGACTGTCAGTTCGTCTAGCATATAACTGGCGTGATGACTTTTTAGCCGGTGCAGGGCAGGGTCAGGGTACCAATACTAACCCGACCAATGTTGAGGCTTATGGCCAGCTGGATCTTGGTGTGACATATGAGTACAGTGATCGTCTGACTATATATGCTTCAGGCTTAAATCTTACTGAAGAGACAGTGCATGTATATGGACTGTCTAAAGACCAGGTGCTTCAAGCTGTGCAAGGTGGGGCTAGGTATGATTTGGCAATACGTTATAAGCTCTTCTAGATTGTTTGAAATATAAAAGCCAAAGAAGCCGCTTATTATTAAGCGGCTTCTTTGGTTCTACCGTATAAGAGATAAATAGGCAGCAACGGGTTGTATTTCGTAATACTGTTTGAGGTTATTATGGTTGAGTGTCTAAGCTACATGAAATGATATTTTGTCAGTAATCTAAGGGGTGACTTGTAAAATAATGTCAACAAGCCAAACTATTCGTAGTGTTGTGATCGTTGGTGGTGGAACTGCGGGTTGGTTAACCGCAGCGATTATTGCTGCTGAGCACAGAGGTAACAGGGACCAGAGGGACGATCTGGAGTCTTCGGTTACTGTGACGCTAATTGAGTCGCCGGAAATAAGTACTATTGGTGTTGGTGAAGGCACTTGGCCATCCATGCGAACGACACTTAAAAAAATAGGTATCAGTGAGACAGAGTTGTTCAGAGAATGTGATGCTAGCTTCAAACAAGGTACATTGTTTAGAGGCTGGAGAAATGGCAAAGATGATATCTATACTCACCCATTCACAGTCCCTCATGGTTATGAAAGTACTAATTTAGTGCCACATTGGCAGTCATTTCGTGAAAAAGTAGATTTTTCCCAAGCAGTTTCACCACAAAACAGTCTTATGCTGGCTGGCTTGGCCCCTAAACAAATTGTTACGCCTGAGTATGGTTTTCACGTAAATTATGGATACCATCTTGACGCTGTAAAATTTGCAAAACTTCTACAAAAGCACTGTGTTCAAAAACTGGGTGTTATTCACCATTCAGCAAAGGTTGTGCAGGTAAATTCAGATAGCGATAATTATATTCTTTCGTTGGATACTGATGTTGATACTACAGTGTCAGGTGATTTGTTTGTTGATGCAAGTGGCTCCAGATCGTTATTACTTGGTAAGCACTATGGCATTCCTCTTCATTCCAAAAAACAATTCTTATTTAACGATACCGGATTGGCCTCGCAAGTACCTTATGTCAATGAAGATGATCCAATCGCATCAAGCACGTTATCTACTGCCCAAAAAAACGGATGGATTTGGGACATTGGGTTACCGTCTCGCCGGGGTATTGGGCATGTATATTCAAGCAGCCACACCTCAGAAGAGAGAGCTACAGAAGAATTACTTAACTATATTGCTGACACTGTAAGTCCTGAAATGGCTGCGAAAACGTCTGTGCGTAAGGTGAATTTTGAACCTGGACATCGCGTTGAGTTTTGGCATAAAAATTGTGTCGCCGTAGGTATGTCAGCAGGTTTTATTGAGCCCTTGGAGGCTTCTGCGCTGGTTTTGGTAGAGCTCTCTGCGGCTATGATTTCTGAACAGCTACCGGAAAATCGCCATGTCATGAAAATTATTGCAAAGCGATTTAATCAAAAGTTTCTATATCGGTGGGAACGGATAATTGATTTTTTAAAATTGCACTATATCCTCACCCAACGAACTGACAGCGATTATTGGAAAGATAATCAAAGGACTGACAGCATTCCACATTCTATTGCCGAGGCCCTCGATTTGTGGCAATGGCAAAGCCCTTGGCACCAAGATACGATGCATGTCGATGAAATGTTCCCATCGGCCAGTTATCAATATATTCTCTATGGAATGGACTTTATAACCAAGCAGGGTGCAGATCGCTCATCAAGTCGGGATGGTTCTCTGGCATCAAAGCGACTTTTTTCGGAAAATATAAAGCGTACAGAAATGTTGGTGTCATCTATGCCCGCTAATCGAATATTAATCGATAAAATAAAAGCCTTTGGATTACAAAAAATTTAAGTATTTAATGGCCAATAACAAGGATTTAAACTCACAATGAGTAACTTTGTCGTTTTAAATAAGCAAGAGCATCGTCATATAAACGTTATTACTGACCATTCCTTGAAATATGGTGATGGTGTAATGCATGCGATGACATTTCCTATGGAATTTCGTGACATTCAATCTTGCTATCCAATCTTTTTTTGCAAGGACCCCGATTCAGGCCAGTTCTATCCGGCAGCATTATTTGGTCTTGAAAAGGGGGAAAATTTATTTATTACTGACAGTGGATGGGATGCAAGCTATATCCCAATGATGGTTCGACGTCATCCGTTCCTCATTGGGTTTCAAAACGACGAGAGTTATCCGGAGGGTAAAAAACCGGTTGTATCGATTGACTTGGATCATCCTCGTGTAAGTGACGCAGGCGGAGAAATACTTTTTGCTGAAAACGGAGAAAGTAGCGATTATCTGAAGCAATCAATGATCTTACTAGAGTCAATACATCAGGGTCATGAGCAAAACAAAGTCTTAATAGAAATGCTTCTAGAGCATAATCTGTTGGAAGAATTTGTTGTCGAAGTAACTCTTCGTGATGGCTCGCAAAAAAGATTGTCTGGTTTTTACACTATTGCTGAGGAAAACTTATATGCCTTGGGTGGCGATGTACTTGGAGCCCTAAATGACAAGGGCTTGCTTCAGGCTATTTTTATGGCGGTAGCTTCTCTATCTCGACTAAGGCCCTTAGTTGAAAAGAAAACTGTAACAATCAGTTAGGCAATTGTGGTTAATAATAAAGGCTACAAGAGAATTTTATTATGCTAGAAATGGTTAATGCGGTGGATGAAGTGCTAGGCTATAGGCCGAACACCATTTCTCAGGAGATATTGTCCTCATCTAAACCATTAGTTCTCAGGGGCTTAGTCTCTGACTGGCCTTTGGTTACTCAAGCATCTAGGTCTAGTAACAGCGCAATTGAGTATTTAAAGCAATTTGATAGCGGAAAAGCGTTAACTGCTATGGTTGGCGAGCCGACTATTGACGGAAGAATTTTCTATAATGAGGATTTAACCGATTTTAACTTTAAGTATAGCAGGATGGTTTTAGGCGACATATTTGAAAAGTTAATTGCCTACCAAAATACTAATAAGCCGCCTATGCTATATGTAGGATCAACCAACATCGATAATTGGTTGCCCGGGTTTAGAAACCATAACGATCTAGATCTTGGACAGAATGCTCCCTTAGCTTCTATTTGGATAGGTAATCGTAGTCGCGTCGCTCCTCACTATGATTTTCCAACTAATATTGCTTGCTGTGTGGCAGGTCGACGACGGTTTACGGTATTTCCTCCAAATCAGTTAGAAAATATGTACGTAGGACCAATTGATTTTTCTCCTGCGGGACAACCAATTAGTTTAGTGGACGTATGTGAGCCTGATTTTCAGCGTTTTCCAAAGTTCAAAGAAGCTTTAAAAGCTGCTCAGACAGTTGAACTTGAGCCGGGAGATGCCATTTTTATCCCGAGTATGTGGTGGCATCATGTCGAAGCAATGGACGATCTGAATATTTTGGTGAACTATTGGTGGCGTAATTCTCCCAGTTTTATGGGGCCACCATTAAGTGTGTTGCAACATGCTATTTTGGGAATGCGCGATTTGCCGGATGAACAGCGCAGGATATGGCGTGATTTGTTTGATTTTTACGTATTTAATTATTCTGAGGATTCAATAGAGCATATACCCTCTCATGCGCGAGGAGCTCTTAATCCAATGACTGAGGAAATGGCAAAACAGATTCGTAGTCTATTGATGGAAAAATTCAGATAACACAATATTCAAAATGGGGAACATAGATTAATGTCACAAAACATTAAAAAAGTGGTTATTGTTGGTGGCGGTACAGCTGGCTGGATGGCCGCTGTATCTATTTCGACATTAATCGGTCGTGACCTTGAGGTGGTTTTAGTAGAGTCAGATGATATAGGTACCGTTGGTGTGGGTGAAGCGACGATACCGACTTTTTTCGCTCTTCATCAATTGTTAAAAATTAATGAGGCAGAGTTTTTATCCGAGGTTCAAGGTACGATTAAACTCGGTATTTCCTTTGAGAATTGGAAAAACAAAGGAGAGGACTATATTCACGCCTTTGGTTACACAGGTAAGTCCTGTTGGGCTGCAGGTTTCCAGCATTTTTGGTTAAAAGGAAAAGATCTTGGTTTTAGCGAAGAATATAGTAAATATTCGCCGGAGCTAATGGCTGCCAGGCAGCATAAATTTGGGCTTTTGAAACAAAATCAGCTTAATTATGCCTACCATATTGATGCAAGTTTATATGCCAAATATCTACGAAGGTTAGCAGAGCGACAGGGTGTTGTTCGACAAGAAGGCAAAGTTGTTGAGGTTAATCAGACCGCCACCGGGAACATACAAGATGTAGTATTAGAGTCTGGCGTAGTTATTAATGGAGAATTATTCATTGATTGTTCTGGATTCAGTGGGCTATTAATCGATAAGGTTCTAGGGGTAGGGTTCGAAGATTGGTCGCATTGGTTGCCTTGTGACTCAGCAGTAGCTGTTCAAACGGAATCTGTTTCACCGCCGGTTCCTTACACGCGTTCTATCGCCAGAGACTGTGGATGGCAATGGCGGATTCCTTTGCAGACTCGGGTTGGAAATGGTTTGGTATTTAGTAGTAAATATCTGAGTGATGATGAGGCTAAAAACATACTGTTTAATAATTTAGAGGGGCGTGTTTTAACAGAGCCAAAAGTGATTAAATTTAGAACAGGACAAAGATCCCAGCAATGGAATAAAAACTGTATTGCTCTAGGGTTAGCGGGTGGATTTTTAGAGCCTCTGGAATCCACCAGTATTCATCTTATTCAGCGTGGAATTATTCGTTTGATGCAAATGTTCCCTCAAACAGAAATTACAAATGCTGACCGTGATGAGTTCAACCGACAAATGAGTAATGAATATGAGTTCATAAGAGACTTTATCATCATGCATTATCACGTCACTGAGCGGGATGATACAGCGTTTTGGCATTACTGTCGGAACATGGAAATCCCTGAGTCACTAGACCATAGAATTCGTCTATTTAAAGAATCTGGCAGAGTTTTTCAAGCCGAAGGCGATGTTTTCGGTGAAAACAGTTGGACTCAGGTGATGTTGGGGCAGGGATTAATACCTGAACAATACCATCCAATTGTGGATATGATGAGTGACCTTGAGCTGCAGCATTTTTTGAGGTCTATTAAGACTTCTGTGGATAATGTAGTCGGACAGCTGCCAACTCATCAAGCGTTTTTAAATGCCTATTGTCCAGTCAAAAAAACGGGATAAACAGCTTACCATGAATCAAAAAAATGTATTTGGTGAAACCATTGAAATCTGTTGTAGCAATCCATTAACAGGATATTTTCGCGACGGTTTCTGTCATACGAGTGAATATGACCGAGGATCTCATACGGTATGTGCGATTATCAGTGAGGAATTTTTAGTTTTTTCTCATTCTCGAGGAAATGATTTAACAACGCCAAGACCTGAGTTTGAATTTCCTGGACTCAAACCGGGACAGTCTTGGTGTTTATGCGCGGGTCGATGGCTTGAGGCTCATGAAGCGGGTTTTGCTCCCAAGATACATTTGCAAAGAACTAATAGTGAAGCACTCAACATTGTGCCTATGAAGTTGTTAAAGCAATATGCGGCGGATCTAAATTAATGTAAAAACAGGAGAACAGTAATGAGTCTCTATGATAAGTATATTTTACCCAGCCTTTTAAATTGTGTCTGCGGCAGTAAGCCAATTAAATATCAACGTCAAAAAGTTGTGCCTCAGGCCGAGGGTCTAGTATTAGAAGTCGGCATAGGTTCTGGTTTGAATTTACCTTTCTATGATCAGCGCAAAGTTACTTCTATAATTGGGCTTGACCCCTCACCAGAACTTAATGCTATGGCTCAAAAAGTAGCGCAGGAACTAGGTCTGAATGTGAACTTTGTATGTGGGAGTGCTGAATCTATCGCTCTTCCCGATGAGCATGTTGATACAGTGTTGGTCACCTACACTATGTGCACCATTCCCGATGCGTTAAGTGCAAATCAAGAAATGTTAAGAGTTTTAAAACCTGGTGGCAAAATGATATTTTGCGAACACGGGTTGGCACCTGATGAAGCAGTTTTTAAATGGCAACATCGTATTGATCCTTTTTGGGGAAAACTAGCCGGGGGTTGTCATTTAAACAGAGATATCCCTTTGCTCATTCGATCCTCAGGTTTTCGAATAGACAGCATCGATGAAATGTACCTCCCGAGCACACCAAAATTCGCCGGCTACAACTATTGGGGTTTAGCTTCTAAAGTGTAGTCGAGATTCTAAGCGATAAGCGCTATTCATATTTTAAACTGTACTTCTGTGGCGATCAAAGGGGCACGACATTGATTGCATCGCACCTGAGCCTCAAGTGGCATGCCGCAGGTATCGTGCTGCAATAACATAGGCTGACCCTGTTGGCTCGCACACCATCGGTCGCCCCACAATAAGAGCGTTACAAAGTAAGGGAATAAATCGCGGCCTTTGTTGGTTAGCCGGTAGTCATAGCGCGGTGGATTCTGTTGGTAGGGACGCTGATGAAAGATATTTTCGGTGACTAGGTGTCTTAGCCTATCGGTTAAAATATTGGTTGCCACAGGTAATTCTTGATGAAATTCATCGAACCGACTTAAACCGTGAAAGGATAATGCAATGATATTTGCCGTCCACCGGTCCCCTAGAAGATTAATCAAATTGCGGTAAAGTGTTTTCCCTAAATGTTGATCGGTTGAGGAGGCAGACGATCGTCTACGAATTTTAGTTACTCGTTGGTCTCTGCTAGCTCCGGGGCCTGATCGGAAACTTACCTCGTCTAAGGTTATCGCTTTATTGCAGTGCTGACACTCCATTACCGGCCAAAAATGTTGGCCACAGATGTTATGGGTTAATTGCAGTGCATCAAGGCTAGGCGTAGAAAAATACTTGCGCTCCCAGTTCATTGCCATCAAACCATTGGCATACAGTTCAATAGACTTTTTGGTAAGGTGATAAATAGGTCTTTTATTGCCATGTTTGACAATATCTTTTCGAAGACAATCCACCTTTTGTAACCAGTTGAGCCGATCACTTAGTACACCTCGTGAGGCGCCAGTTCCCAAGAGCATGTCAGTAAATGTATTAATTCCCCAAAAAACTTCTTGGAGAATCAGTAAAGACCATTTATCACCAATTTCATCTAGGGCACGATTGATGGAGCTCGCCTTGGTGCTTAGAGAATTTTGGGTAGACTTACCAACGGGCGGATGATGACTAATAGCGAACTCTCAGATGCCTTATTTCCAAAGATCTTCACCCCGGCTCCACCAGGCATGAAAACCAACAGGTACTCGATGGGGAATCTTTACCCGTGCTATGGGACCTAGAGCAATATCCTGTGCATTAAATATCTGTAATTCTGATGTCCATGTTTTACTATCTGTGACCAGGGACATGACATAACCGAGATCTTCGATACTATCGCGATTAGCTCCCCGCACCGGCGCAAAAGGTGTCTCACTTCCATATACTCCATCACCATAATCCCATTGAACATACTGCCCAGTGTCATTGTTGTATTTAACCAGTCCATTAAAGCGTAACGTGTGGCCACCCTCATGAAGAAGTGGAATGCGCTGGTGGTAGGCATATTTGGATTTAGTACCCATATACACTTGGTTGATTTTATTGAATTCAGTGTTTAAATCATCAATGTCACCTTCTCGAACTTCACCAGTTGCTAGGTTAAAGCGCCACCGATAATTATTAGCTTCTAGGCGCATATAGGCCAGCATATGAGATAGGGCACCTTCTTTTTTCGCGGCATTAGGCATTGGATTAGTTGATCGACACCCATCCATGACAATCCAATCGCCCTCTTCCCAGCAATTGGAAACATGTAAAATAAAGCAGGGCTCACAATCAAACCAGCGAATCTCTCTAGCGCCGCCGTAGCGAGGAATGATGCCGAAACGAGAAGGTATATTGCGATGAAAATTGAGTACGCGCATGTTGTGGTTACGTAATACTTCCATATCATGGAAAAAAGGAAGGTCGTGAAGAATAGTGTAGTTAGTCGTAAAGCCTAAATCATGAGGTAAACGAGGTCCAGCTAGTTCGATATCGACTTCATGGCGCAAGGTGCCATTGGGATTGGCCACGCCATAGGTCATAAATGGAGCATTATCACCATAGTCCATAAAAATTAATTCGCCAGTATCCCAGTCAATATGACTATGCGCAGACATGTTCTTTCGTGTGCGGCCTTTGACATCAAAAACACCCTTATTTTCCAATGTTAAAGGGTTCATTTGGTATGGAATACCTGCGTTGTACCAGGTGGGCACCAAGTTTCCATTGAACATAACAATATCGGTATTACTAGTATC
The DNA here is from genome assembly GCA_029254005.1 of Porticoccaceae bacterium. Taxonomy (GTDB): domain Bacteria; phylum Pseudomonadota; class Gammaproteobacteria; order Pseudomonadales; family Porticoccaceae; genus HTCC2207. The sequence goes on from JAQWYJ010000135.1 coordinate 34,401, forward strand.
TTTAATGGGGAAATCTGGCAACGAATAATCGTAGGGTCCCATAACACCGGGCCATACAGCTTCGTTTTTACTTATTTCGTGTTGCAGTGCAGCAGTATGAATATAGCTATTGCGATAAGATGCTTTTCCATCTCTGATATAGATGGCATGAACCATACCATCCCCATCAAAGGGGTGATATAGATTTTTCGGTTTGAACATTGGATTGGGACCATTACGATAAAAAGCACCAAATAAATCATCGGGGAGTTCGCCTATAACCTCCAGCTCATTGATTTCTAGCTCGGCCGTGGTTGGTGCATAGGCACCGTGTAAATAGGGATTATCTAGTTCATATATCCAATCTTGGGTATTTTCAAGCTGTGGTGCAGAGCCAATACATTTTTCTGTAATGTCAAAAAAATTAGTACTCATTATTCAACTCTCGCTGGTCTTTTATTAAACTATGCCTCAATATGGTCTATTTATGCAAGTAAGAAAGGTTTTTACAGCGAGCTTATGGGTCTGTTTATTAGATCTTAAGGGCGTAACAAGTAAGATAAAGCGAGCTATAGGTACGTGCTAATGTCACTTGATTATCTTCGCCTACCAGTTATTCAGGCGCCAATGTTTTTACTCTCCGGGCCAGAAATGGTGATTGCCAGCTGCCAAGCGGGCATTATAGGTTCTTTTCCTTCTCCAAATGCTAGAACTATCCAGATATTAGAGGATTGGCTTAGTATTATTACCGATGTACTGGCCAACTGTCCTAAGGCAGCTCCCTGGGCGCTAAATCTAGTAATGCATAGATCAAACCCACGCCGCAAGGAAGATTTAAGGTTAGCTGTAAAATACCGCGCTCCTATCGTTATCACAGCTCTTGGCAGCCCCTCCGAAGCAGTCGATGCAGTGCAATCGTACGGAGGTAAGGTCTATGCTGACGTCACTACTATAGAATTTGCTCGACGTGCTGCCCGTGCCGGAGTGGACGGGCTTGCCTTAATTTGTTGTGGCGCTGGAGGTCACACAGGTCAGTTGTCGCCCTTCGCATTCATAGATGAAGTGCGCCAGTTTTTTGAAGGTGAAATTATTCTTTCGGGTGCTATCACTAATGGCCGAGCAGTGCACGCTGCACAGGTACTTGGTGCAGACTATGTATATATGGGTACGCGGTTCATCCCTACCAACGAAAGTATGGCACAGTCAGACTACAAGGCTATGGTTGTGAACGCTAGTGGGCAAGATATTATTACCTCTGATGCGGTTACCGGTGTAAAGGCTAATTGGCTAAAGGCAAGCCTTGTCCAAGCAGGTTACGATATCAACAACATGCCCCCTGCGGCTGACATCAATTTTCTTGAAGCTGCAGGTGATGCCAAACGTTGGCGAGATATTTGGGCGGCTGGCCAGGGAGTAGGTTCGGTCAACAGACAGCAGTCAATTGCTAAGGTCGTAGAGCAACTTAAAAATGAATATGAGGCGAGTTTATGATTACTTCTTCAGATCAGCGGATTAGCGATTATCACCAAAAAGGATGGTGGGGCGATGAAACATTACATGATTTATTGGCATTACAAGCTAATAATAAACCGGACCTTCTGGCTGTTGTTGATCAACCTAATCGCCATGAACTCACCGGTCGAAAAGCTCATCGTTTGACCTTCTCTGAGCTAGATATGGTCAGTACTAAAATAGCCTGTCAGTTGTTGGATCGAGGCATAACACAAGGTGATTGCATTATCGTTCAGTTGCCTAATGTAGTTGAGTTAGTCATTTGTTATATGGCAATCAGTAAAATTGGTGCAATTATTTCTCCGGTTCCTGTGCAGTACGGTCAGCATGAGCTGCACCACATTAGTAAGACGCTTTGCCCTGTAGCGATAGTTTCAATGCCTTATTTTGGCAGTTTGCCCCTAGGCGAAACTGCGGCCGCTATCGCTCAAGATGAGATTCAATTACTGTTATTTGGTTCTGAGCTGGATATTGAAAGTGCTGACATGAGCGATTATCAACAACAGCTAAAGGCTTATGAGCAAGACCACCCAACGAGCGCTGATAACATAGTGACGATATGTTGGACTTCAGGTACCACTGGAACACCAAAAGGCGTTCCTCGTTCGCACAATATGTGGATAGCAACCGCTCGTTGCTGCGCAGAGGCTGGTAATTATCAACCAGAAGATCGATTTTTAAATATCTTTCCCCTAGTTAATATGGCGTCTGTTGGAGGTTTTTTGTATCCAGCGCTCATGCTCGGGTGCAGCCTTATTTTACATCATCCCTTAGACCCTAGTCTTTATCTAACTCAACTTCAAGATGAAAAAATCACGTTCACTTTAGCACCGCCCGTGTTACTCAATCAACTTGCTAAGTCTGCTGATATGTGGAATCGATTTGATTTTTCTCACTTGCGCTCTATAGGTTCAGGATCTGCGCCTCTAGCGCCTTGGATGATAGAAACCTTTAGTCAACAATACGGGCTTGAGGTGATTAATTTCTATGGTTCTAATGAAGGTATCAGTTTATTTTGTACGCCACTGCATACTGCAGACAGTGCTATCAGAGCAGCTATGTTTCCTCGATTAGGTTGCGACATTGAGCACTTTAACTCCTTTGCAAATAACGCAGTGCTGAGCAAAATAGTGGACACTGACAGCGGAGAGGTTATTACCGAACCTGGTAAAATAGGTGAATTATTATTTGCTGGGGCCACGGTCTTTGATGGTTATCTAGGATCTGATAATAGTGAGTTGTTTAGTCAAGATGGTTATTTTCGCACTGGTGATTTGGTGGAAATATGTGGTGATCCTCCGTGGTTTTACCGTATCGCTGGACGTTGCAAAGATATTATTAATCGTGGAGGCATGAAGATATCACCAACAGAAATCGATATTTTATTAGAGGGTTTTTCCAAGGTGTTAGAAGCAGCTGTGTGCGCTTATGAAGATGATCTTCAAGGTGAAAAAGTTTGTGCCTGTGTAGTTATAGAGCCTCATACACAACCACCAAGTCTTGAGGAAATGACAAGGTTTTTGCTCGATTGTGGTTTGGCGAAATTTAAGTTGCCGCAGCGAATAGAAGTTTTTCTGTCTTTACCACGAAATCCTCTGGGTAAAGTTCAGCGTTTTGTTTTAGAGGAGCAGGTCAGTCTTAGGAATAAAGGAAATCAGCTATGAACGCACCAATTTATATCCTTGGGGGATCCCAATCAGACTTTGCACGCAACTGGGCTCGAGAGGGACTAGATATTTTCAACTTATTTGAAGAGACCCTCGCTAAGGCATTAAAGGCAACGAGTCTCTGCCCTGATCAGATTGAGGTTGCTCATGTTGGTAACTTTGTTGGAGATCTATTTACCGGGCAGGGTTTAATCGGTGGCTTTTTTGCTGAAGCCTACCCTGAGATGTCAGGTATACCCACCAGCCGTCATGAGGCCGCCTGTGCCTCAGGCTCCATCGCAGTGTTAAGTGCGATGCGTGACATCGAAGCTGGGCACTATGATTTAGCCTGTGTTCTGGGATTAGAGTATATGCGTAATGTTAATGGTCAGACGGGTGCAGATTACCTAAGTGCAGCCACATGGAAGGGCATGGAGGCTAATCATTGCGATTTTCCGTGGCCGTTTATGTTTAATCAAATCATTGATGAATATGATGCACGCTACGGTATTGATTGTGACCATTTAAAAGCCATTTCCCAGATTAATTTTCAGAACGCACAGGCTAATCCCAATGCCCAAACTCGGAATTGGACCATTACGCCAGAATGTTATTCTAATGATGATCAGTACAATCCAGTGATTGAGGGTCGGGTGCGCAAGATGGATTGTGGGCAGATTACTGACGGAGCAGCTTGCGTTTTTTTAGCCAGTGAAAAAGCCGCTAAAGCCTATGCTTTGCAACACAAGCTGAGGCTTGAGGATATTCCTATGATCAAAGGGTGGGGACATCGATCAGCGCCAATTAGTTTGAATTCTAAGCTCAGATTAAGTGCGCGAGCGCCGTTCTTGTTTCCCCATGTCAATCAATTGATGACAGATACTTTGACTCGTGCTGGATTTTCTGCGGTAACAGAGTTGGATGGTCTTGAGACTCATGACTGCTTCTCTATTACCCAATACATGGCAATAGACCATATTGGACTTACGCCTCCTGGCGAGAGTTGGAAGGCGATAGAGGAGGGACGTATCAGCATGGATGGCGATTTTCCTATCAACCCAAGCGGAGGACTACTTGGCTTGGGCCATCCAGTAGGTGCCACCGGCGTTCGAATGTTATTAGATTGTGTAAAGCAAGTCACAGATCAGGCAGGTGAAATGCAAATTGCCGGTGCGAAAAATATGGCTACCTTTAATCTTGGTGGCAGTACGACGACCTGTGTCAGCTTTATTGTTGGTGTTGATCATTGAAAGAGACCTTTATTTATGACGCTATTAGAACGCCCAGAGGCAAAGCAAAAGCCGAAGGTGGTCTAGCGGATTTGAGCCCTTTTTTCCTCCTAAAGAGTCTGTATGATGCTATTGAAGAGCGTACAGGTCTGAATCGAGGTTGGGTGCAAGATGTTATTCTTGGGTGTGTGAGTCAGGTAGGAGAGCAAGGTGGAAACGTCGCCAAAGCCTCCTTACTTGTTGCTGACTGGCCTGATCATGTTCCGGCTATTACGATTAATCGCTACTGTTCCTCTGGGCTTGATGCTATTAATATAGCGGCCATGAAAATTATGACTGGCCAGGCAACATGTGCTTTGGCTGGCGGTGTAGAGATGATGTCTCGTGTACCTATGTTATCAGATGAAGCAATCTTATTTGCAGATGCAGAGCAGGGTTTGCGTCATCGTATGCTAATGATGGGTAGTGGTGCGGATCTCATTGCATCGCTTTATGGTATTAGTCGTCAGCAGGTTGATAAGCTAGCTTTAGGCAGTCAACAGCGGGCAATCTATGCTCGAGACCGAGGTTTTTTCCCCTCGATCATTCCCGTACATAATGCTATAAAAGGTATTACTCTTAGTGCTGATGAATGCATAAGAGAACATACTTCTCTTGAGTCACTATCGAGGTTAGCGCCTGCGTTTGCAAACATTGGTGGTCAGGGTGCCGATGACTTACAGCGAGAGGCTCAACCACACCTAGCGCAGATTTCACACGTACATACCGCTGGAAATTCTCCGGCAATGGCAGATGCAGCGTCACTTCTTTTGATTGGCGATGGCTCCTTGGCATTACGATTGGGATGTCGGCCTCGAGCTAAAATTATTGCTGCAGCTACCGTCTGCGATGACCCATTACAAGTGGTTTCTGGGTGTGCAAAAGCCACTTCTGCATTGTTGTCCTCCCAAAATTTAAATACCTCTGATGTGGATCTTTTTGAACTCCATGAGGCCTTTGCCGCCACCAGTATAAAATGTCAACAAGACCTAGATATCAGTAGTGATATCTTAAACGTCAATGGTGGATGTATTGCATTGGGTCATCCTATGGGCGCTACGGGGGGTATTATGATGGGCACCCTATTGGATGAGTTAGAGCGACGAGCCCTTTCTACAGGTATCGTTGCTGCCAGCGGCGCCGCTGGCACTGGAACAGCACTGCTTATAAAGTGTCTTTAGTTTTTTTACCTAAAGCGTGTATCCACTGATTTTTAATTGAGGTAGATCCCTCAAGGGTCTATGGTTACTCCCAGAATAACTTCACTTGTTAAACTGCACAACCTGACTACGCTATTTAAAGATTCGGTTGGGAAAAAGTAGGATATAATTGGTGGATTAATCCAACAACGTTCAAGGAACAAACAGATGTTTACTGTTGCTAAAGAGTTACTAAATTACGTATCTAGGCTAGTGGCCATGGCAGCTTTGATATTAGGTTTTCAGCCTCTAACATGGTCAAAAGAGGCGGCAATTATTGACCCTACAGCTCGGTTTCATCCTGTGTATAGTCCGGCAGGTATGGTCGTCAGTCAGGAAAAGCTTGCTAGTCAAGTAGGGGCAGATATTCTTAGTCGTGGTGGTAATGCTGTTGATGCCGCCGTCGCTACAGGCTTTGCCTTGGCGGTGACATTACCTCGTGCTGGCAATCTTGCTGGGGGTGGTTTTATGTTGGTTCATCTGGCCAAAGAAAATAAAACTATTGCGCTTGATTATCGAGAGATGGCGCCTTCAGGTGCTGATCGAGACATGTTCTTGGATGCTAAGGGTGAAGTGGATAATGAGCAAGCTCGGTTTAGTATTAAATCTTCAGGTGTGCCCGGTACCGTCGCTGGATTACTGCATGCGCATAAAAATTATGGTGTTTTGAGTTTTTCCGATGTGATCGATCCCGCCATTAGGTTAGCCGCTGATGGTTTTAAAGTTAGTGTTGATCTATCCAGTTCACTGGCGTCTAGAGCAGTTCGCTTGGCAAAAAATGACGCCTCCAAGAACTACTTTTATAAGCAAAAAGGGGCTTTGTATCAGCCGGGTGAAATTTTTCAGCAAGCCGACTTAGCGTCAACTCTCAGACGCATTCGTGATCAGGGTCGGGCAGGATTTTATCAGGGGAAAACTGCAGATTTGATTATGGCTGAAATGCAACGTTCTGATGGGCTAATAACGCGACAGGATCTGCAAAGTTACAAGGTCGTCTTACGTGAGCCAGTTTGTGGTGACTACCGAGATAATAAGGTTTGTGCAATGCCTCCGCCATCTTCTGGAGGTGTTCACTTAGTTCAAATGTTGAACATGTTAGAGGGCTATGATTTGGCGACATTAGGTCACAATAGTGCTGCTTATGTTCATCGTTTGGTTGAAGTCATGCGTCGGGCTTATGCCGACAGAAGTGCCTATCTTGGGGACCCCGATTATTACGCTGTGCCGGTTGCCCAGATTATTGACAAGGATTATGCCAATTCACTTCGTAAAGATATCGATCTTAAAAAGGCTACTGCGTCTAAAGCGGTGACTCCTGGATTAGATATTGATGTTGAGAGTCTCTCCAAGGGGCAAGCAGCAGCAGAAAAAGAATCTGTGGAGACTACTCATTTCTCTACGTGGGATCAATGGGGCAATGTAGTCAGTAGTACCACCACTCTTAACTTTTCCTATGGCAGTGGTATTTCAGTGGCCGGTGCTGGGTTCTTACTGAATAATGAAATGGACGATTTTTCATCTAAGCCCGGATCACCCAATGGTTTTGGCTTAATTGGTGGTATTGCTAATGCCATTGAACCAGGAAAACGACCATTATCTTCGATGACACCAACTATTGTATTTTCTGCTGATGGAACACCACTGCTAGCTACCGGAAGCCCAGGGGGAAGCACAATAATTACAGTAGTTCTGCAAACAGTTTTAAACGTACTAACCTTTGATATGGGCGTGGCAGAGGCCTCTGCAGCGCCCAGGTTGCATCATCAATGGTTACCTGATTTGGTGTTTTTTGAATCAGGATTTTCAAAAGATACTCTGCAGATATTAAGTAATATGGGGCACAATATCGCCGGTAAGCCGCGTATTCTTGGGTCTACTCAAAGTATCCAACGAGGTGAACGTAACAGTACTTTAGGTGCTTCTGATACTCGACGCCAAGGTTCAGGTGCTGTGGCTCAAGAGGTTACCGAATAACTATATTTATTAGATTTTTGATAAAAAGTTTACTTTGATCTCAATCTGTCGTGGACGGCCGGCTACTTCTGCCAAAGATAGGTAAGAAAATTCGCAGGTAAAATCATTAACTAGCGATATAGTGGCGACGATATGTCGCCTCTATATCGCTTAAATATTACTAACCACACTCAGTTCATCTTGGTAATGGCCTGATAAGTAAGCGCTTTAAATTTAGCGCGAAGGTCAATGGGGTTCTGTATCATTTGGACCATTATAATAGCGACTATATCTTCTTTTGGGTCAATCCAAAATACCGTTCCAGCAGCCCCACCCCAATTGTATTCTCCCATTGAACCAGAACCAATTTTTGGTGGTGCTATAGAGACACCAAAACCCAGACCAAAGCCTAGAGTTCCTTGTACACCGGGCAACTCGCCAAGCCCAGACTTAACATCAGCACCTAATTGATTACGCGTCATTAAGTCCACGGTAGTTGGGCTTATTACACGCACGCCGTTCAATTTGCCGCCATTGAGCATCATTTGTGCAAAACGCAGGTAATCCATGCTGCTGCTCACCAGTCCGCCACCAGCGGAGAATAGCGTCACCGGATTCGTATATGGACTAGTTTCTGGTCGATCCACAGTGATTAGCTTGTTTTCTGGTGAGCGCATATGCAGCGTACCAAAGCGATGTAACTTATTTTTTGGAACCTCAAAAAAGGTATCTTGCATGTTTAGTGGTTCAAAAATTCGTTCATATAAAAATACATCTAGCGGTTGTCCAGATACTCGTTCAATCAATGCACCTAAAACATCTACAGACAGACTATAGACCCATTCTGTGCCCGGTTGATATTGCAGTGGTATAGGACCCATTACAGCAACCAGATCGTCTAGATTTTTGAGACTTTTCTTAAATGTTATGGATTCATCCCACAGAGTTTCTCGATATAGTTGATCAACTGCGGTAGTGCCAAAAATGCCATAGGTTAAACCGGCGGTATGACTCATCAATTCACGGATGGTAAATGGGTGTGTCGGGTCAACAAGCAGGCCATCAATGAGTACTTTTTGATCTTTAAATTCGGGTAGATATTTTTCTACTGGATCATTGAGTTGAAAAAGCCCCTCTTCATAGAGGATCATAGCTGCGGTAGTGGCTATGGGTTTTGTCATAGAATAGATACGGAATAATGCGTCATGTTTGATTTTTTGTCCGGTATCTAGGTTTAACTTACCTACTTGGTCAAAGTGCACAATTTTGCCGTTTCGAGCTATGAGTGTTTGCACTCCAGCCAGTTCACCCTGATCTACATAGCGTTGCATATAGGGCTTTATTCTCGCCAATCTTTCACTGGACATCCCAACGCTTTCAGGGCTAGCCTCTTCTAAATCAGCTGCAATTAAATGAGTTGCCATCAATAGTGGCGCTGTAAGTGTTAGTATAAACAGCCAGTGAATTATTTTATTCATTATTATCCCCAAGGTTTTGGTTATTATTTTATAATTTATATGTCGTTTTTAATTGCTCGGTTGGTTGTGCTTTACGATTTTTAATTTGTGTCATTTGACGCTTAATTCTGCCATAAATTTGGCTAGGTTAGCAGATTTGTCAGTATTAATTTTTACCGCGATGTCACTTTAGCCATAGCGATTTGCCACTGATCTAAACCTTGGATAGCCTCCATCGGATGAAAGTTAGCTAGCTTTGGACCTACCATAGTAGGAATTGCCAAACTATAGCGTAGAAAAATATCCAGCATAGATATCTTCGGGCCCATCAAATAGGGTTTCATAGTGGCGCAGTCATTAATAATCGAGCAGCCTTTAACAAAAAGCTTATTTGCCTCGTTAATCAAAGCCATCTGAGGTCGGCATTTGGATAAAAAGTCAGATATCAGACGTCGTGTGGGAAGTTCTAGATATAATTCAATTACTTTAATCAGTCGACGTGTTCGGGCTCTTTCTTATGTTAAAGAGGGACATAGCGCCGGTGTTGAATAGGCTTTTCGAGATAGTCTAAAATTACTGTAGTCTCAGTTAGATGGACGCCGGTAGCTGTTGTCATGGCAGGCACTTTGCTCGTATTAGAAACAGCTAAGATTTCTGATGTTTGTTGATAAGCCTTATTTTCGTTAAATTTGCAGCCTTTTATCATTAGGACATGTTTAACCATATTGAAATAATTTGACATTGCAAAGCCCTGTAGTCTTGTCATTATCTTGAAACCAATGTAATTAAATTTTTCATAGTACCTTATGAACTTGCATATCCAGGGTATCTGAAAGTCATACAAAATGTTCTTGAAACTGACTAGTTCAAAAACCATGACACCACAAACGCAGTTGTCTTGACGTTATACAGCTAAGGATATTTTCAGAAGATAACTATTGTTGTGCTAGCTTTTTACCTTGGTATTGCGTTAGCCTCTGGTTAGTGATCTGGAGTTTTAAAGAAACGGTTACAATATTGTTACTAACAGAAACATGGAAAACATAACAATGAACAAATCATTACTATATGAAGTTAAACGGTTAATCTTTGGTATGGGATTAATCGCCAGTGCATTTTCCATTGCCGAGATGCCAAATTCATCAGCTCCTGCAGATGCCAGTGTATACTTTGTTCAACCACTAAATGGTCAGATTTTCAAATCACAAGGGCCCTTAAGTATTGATGTAGTGTTTGGTTTATCTGGGATGCAGGTGTCTCCTGCGGGGATGGCGGTGGCTAATTCTGGCCATCACCATTTACTTATAAATGTTGAGAACTTGCCTGATCTGGACAAGCCATTGCCTGCAACAGACAGTATTCGCCATTTTGGTAAAGGCCAGACTAGCACTAAAGTGACATTGCCGGTTGGGAAGCATCGTCTGCAGCTTGTGCTGGGGAATCATGTGCATATTCCACACAGTCCCCCAGTGATGTCAGAGGTGATCGAAATTGTAGTGCAAGATTAACTCTGAGCTTTTACTTTAATGCTAGAGTCATGGTGCTTCAATCGAATTTGGGTTACCCTGCGAAGATCAAAAACTACTCTTAAAAGGGAAAAACAGGTGCAGCTGAAACAATCAATTCAACCCTTAATGGGTAGAAGAAACTTTATCAAAAAACTTACGATGACAACTGCGGGTGTTTCTGTAGCTGCTTTGGTTGCCAACACCGCAGCTCATGTAAAACAGGGTGGTGATATTGCTAAAGATGATTTAGAGCGATTGTCTAGAGCCTATACCGATTTAGATAAACGCACTAAAATCATTGTGCGTGGTATGTTTGTATTGCTAGGCATTGATGTACTACTTATTATTTAAACGTGCTTCTATGCTTGATAGTAGTGCCTTACTTGAAGGTGCCTATGTTCCGTACGCGGATACTTTTTATCATCAAAAAAGTGTGCTGGATCTCTGACCCTAGATGAAAATTGATGATAATAAAAAACGGAGTGGTAATGATTAGGCGTCTTTTTTTAGTTCTAGTATGTATGTTGGCATTATCCGCTTGTGACCAAAACCCCCATATGCCAATGGAGAATACTGTGACCACAGATTTTTCTCGTATAAAACAGCTCCTTGAGCCAGCGCCTGTGGCAACTAAGCAGACGCATCTTTCATCTTATCATGGCCAGAAATTAGCAGATGATTACTTCTGGTTAAAAGATCAAGGGTATCCACAAGTGGATGACAAACAGGTGCTTGATTACCTGACCCAGGAAAACAGTTACTACCAGTCGTTTCTTGAACCCAATATGGTACTGGTAGACAAACTATTTGCTGAATTTAAAGGTCGCACTGATGAAAGTGAAACTTCTGTACCTTTCATTAAAAATGGCTATCAATATCGATGGTACTTCCGTCCCGGTGAGGAGTATCCAACTTATAGTAGACATGCTTTGTCTGACAAGCAGGAGCATGTTGTTCTTGATGTAACCGCTTTAGCGCAGGGACATGATTATTTCGTGTTAGGTGACTGGCGTGTTAGTCCTGATAATAGGTTACTTGCCTACAGTTTCGATACCGAAGGTGATGAACGCTATCAGTTGAGGGTTTTTGATATTACCACTGGCGAGTACCTGGCTGACCAGCTGCAGGATGTAGAGGGTAGTCTTGAATTTAGTGCTGATGGAAAGACGATTATATATGCCCAACTTGAGAAGGATAGATGGCATGCCAAGAATATTAGTGCTCATCGTTTAGGAGAGTCTCAATCAGAGGATAAAACGATTTATCATGAAAAAGATGATAGTTATTTCTTGGAATTTGGTCTTACTAGTGATGAAAAATTCCTTCGTTTGGTTAGTTCTCAGGGGGAAGTACAGGAGACCTATGTAGTCCCAACGGAAGACGTTTACGCTCCACCGGTTAAATTAGTTGATCGCAGTGCAGGTTTTACCATGACTGTGGATCATGCCCATGAATATTTTTATATTTTGGCCAACGATACAAACAAAAATTTTCGGCTTGCTAAAGTGGCCGACAATCAACCGAATTACAATAACTGGGAGACACTAGAGGAGGGTTCTGAAGACATATATTTGATGGATTTTCAAACCTTCTCAGATTTTATCGTCATCAAAGCCAGAACTCGTGGTGTCGATAGCATCAGTGTTCGTTTTTACACTGGTGATCGCCATCAAGTGGTATTCCCTGAGGATGTAGCGACTCTTTACATTGGTCAGAACACGCAATTTGATCAGTCTTTTGTTCGCTTGGGCTATCAGTCTATGATAACGCCCTCCACTACCTATGATTATCAGTTTGAAAACAGAGAATTGGTCGAGCGTAAAGTGCAAAAGGTACCCAGTGGATATAACAAAAAAGACTATGTTACTGAGCGTGTCATGGCGCCAAGTCGCGATGGGATTATGATACCCCTGTCTCTAGTTTATAAAAAAGGGTTTAAGCGTGATGGTAAATCACCGCTTTTACTATACGGATACGGGGCCTATGGAATAACTGTTTCTCCTACATTTTCAACCATGCGTTTGAGTCTACTAGACAGAGGTTTTGTATATGCGATTGCCCATGTTCGGGGTGGCGCTATGCTGGGTTATCAGTGGTACCTTGATGGCAAATTAGACAAACGCATCAATACATTTAATGATTTTGTCGATACAGCTACTTTTTTGGCGGCGGAAAAATATACAAGTGTCGGCAATATTTCCATTTCTGGACGTAGTGCTGGCGGCGAACTAATGGGCGCCGTGGTGATTCAGGCTCCTGATTTATGGCGTTCGGTTAATCTTGGTGTTCCTTTTGTTGACGTGTTAAACACTATGCTTGATGAAAGCTTACCTCTTACACCGCCTGAGTGGGAAGAATGGGGTAATCCTATTGAAAGCTCTGAGGCTTTCGAATTACTCAGAAGCTATTCCCCCTACGATAATATTACTGCGCGAGAATATCCGCCAATGTTTGTCTCTGGGGGATTAAACGACCCTCGAGTAACCTATTGGGAACCTGCAAAGTGGACAGCAAAGATGCGCAGTAAAAAAACCGATAACAACCTATTGGTGATGCGAATTAACATGGGTGCGGGTCACTTTTCTAACAGCGGTAGGTATGGGCGTTTGAAAGATTATGCTGAAGAGTATGCTTTTACGCTTTTGGCTCATGGAATAAAAGAATAATTAAAAGGAAATAGTGAGACTTATGACTGATCAAAACTTCCCCAGCAAAAGCTATCGTAAGTTTGCTCTTGTACTACTGACCATTGTCTATGGTTTTAATTTTATCGATCGACAAATTGTTGGCATTTTAGCGCCTTTTATTCAAGCTGATCTGAATCTTACCAATACGCAGTTAGGCTTAATAACTGGTTTGGCCTTCGCAACATTTTATACGCTCGTCGCTATTCCTGTAGCTTGGGTGGCAGATCGCTATAATCGCGTCAATATTCTTTCTATTGCCCTGGCTACGTGGAGCGGCTTTACCGCCATAACGGGTTTGGCAGGCAACTTTGTGCAGTTGGGTCTTGCCCGAATGGGTGTAGGTATTGGTGAGGCCGGGGGTAGTCCACCATCTCACTCAATTATTTCGGATATGTATCCGAAGGAGGAACGTGCCGGCGCCCTTGGTGTTTATTCAATGGGTATTCCTCTGGGTATTATGGCAGCTTATTTTGCCACTGCGTCATTGATGGGATCCAGTGGTCAAGATGTTGACTGGCGTCGAATATTCATTTTTCTTGGTCTGACGGGAATTGCTCTAGCCTTGGTTGTTAAGTTAACACTAAAAGAGCCAGTTCGCGGGGCTATGGAATTAGATAACAGCTCAGAGATTGTGCAACCTCCCTTCAAGGAATCATTGCGAACACTTCTGAAAATTCCTGCTTGGTGGGCTATGGCGTTAGGTATAGCATTCGGATCTTTTGTCTCCTATGCTAAGTCCGCCTTTCAGACTAAGTATTTGATTATTTTGGATCCGACATTTGATTTCCAGACCCTGGTAATCATTCTAGGTATTATAAATGGTACGACCTACGCTGGTGGTGCGTATTTTGGCGCCAAATTAGTGGATAAATGGGGAGCTAAAGATATTCGCGCCTATGGCTGGGTACCTGCTATTGCTATATCCCTATGCCTACCCATAGGAATCATTGCATTTTGGGTATCATCAATTTGGATTCATTTAATCTTTTCTACTTTCTTTCTGCTATTTTTGGGTATTTATTTAGGACCCAGTTTCGCCATTGCCCAGACTTTAGCGCCAATTAATATGCGGGCCATGTCAACTGCATTGTTCTTTTTTATTCTTAATATGATTGCTCTAGGTGGTGGCCCGACGTTCACTGGCTGGCTAATTGATGTGTTCAAGGAAAACTCTAACGATCTGCTTTCTATGCGTTATGCAATGTCAGTTACCTGTTTGTTCTTTGTGCCATCTATCCTTAGTTTTTTAAAGGTAGCGCAATTGCTGCCTAAAGATTGGGCCGCAGCAGAAAAGCGTAACCAAGCATTGGCAGGTGATTAAAGCTATGAACTGGGATATTAATCGCATTGTCATTATTATCACGCTTATTATGACCTCTGCTGTGGTTATTAATTCGCTCAGTAGGTCAAAGCAACCAGCCTTGCCTGACTTTTCAGTATACCAAGATGTGAAACAAAAAAAGTCAGCATTCTTCGATTTTATGCTGCCACTTGTTGAGATACAAAATACTCTCATACAGGAGCAGCGAGACAAATTAGTTGAGTTAAAGCATTTAACTGAAGAGGAATATAGTCCGTCCCACAAAAAATTTCTGACGCAACTTGGTACACAATACCGACTTAACACTGGGACTATAGCTGCACCTGAGGTTCAACAATTGTTGCTGCGAGTTGACCAAATTCCAACCTCTCTTGTGTTAGCACAGGCCGCTATGGAATCCGCTTGGGGAACGTCCCGTTTTGCCGTCCAAGGAAACAATCTTTTTGGCCAGTGGTGCTATCAAGAAGGCTGTGGTCTGGTGCCGTTAAGGCGAAATAAAGGTAGCAAGCACGAGGTGGCTACTTTCGATTCGGTAAGTGACGCTATAAACGCCTATTTGCGTAATCTTAATACCCACAATGCTTATGAAGGTCTGCGTACTCAAAGAGCACAACTTCGTGCTCAGGATAAACCCGTCACTGGTCACCAACTTGCGGAGGGGTTGATTGATTATTCAGAGCTTCGAGAGGCTTATGTGCATGAAATTCAAGCAGTGATTCGGATTAACAAATTGGCGAAATATGATTAATCAAGGCTTTAGTTAAATACACCTGTTTATTCCTCTACCAGTAAAGAGGTTATTTCACCACTATCTATCAACGCACGTAAATCACTGGATCCACCAATCAAAGTACCTTTTATAAATATCATTGGAAAGGTTGGCCATCCAGTCCACATTTTCAGTGCATTGCGTCGGCGCCATTCTTTAAAGTAGCTTCCATACTCGAGGTAAACATGGTCTATGTTGTTGTCATTTAGGACTTTTCGCGCACGTTTTGGCGCTGGATTTTGCGCCATACCAACTACAACAACGTTGTTATTTGTCACTGCAGACTGCACCTGTTCGAGAATATCGCTATGACTATTTTCTATAATAGCTTGGATGTTGGGGTGTATATGTGAACTTTCTAGAATGTGTCTGGACATATCAAATCCCCTTGATGTTCAAAGTAAAGTGTCTTCATTACTACCACCATAATATCACAAGATTGAAAAACTTGAGCTCAACCGGCGTTTAAACCTAGAATAAAGCATAATAATAAAAAGTAGCTATGATTATGGAAAATAAACAGAACGTCGTTTTAGTTACGGCTGGAGCCTCGGGGATTGGTTGTGCCATAGCTAGATATTTTTGGTCACATAACTGTAGAGTCCATGTCTGTGATATTGATTCTTCCGCCATCGACAGACTGCTTGAGGAGATTCCACAAATCACTGCGACCTGTGCCGATGTAACATGCTTGGAGGATGTGGATCGTGTATTTGAGGATCTTGTTAAACTATATGATGGCCTCGATATCTTAGTGAATAACGTCGGTATCGCTGGCCCTACTGCGGTGGTTGAGAATATTTCTCCTGAGCAATGGAATCACACCATCAATGTTGATTTAAACAGCATCTTTTATGTAACCCGAAAAGCTGTTCCTATGCTCAAAGCTTCTGCTGGGTGCATGATTAATATGTCCTCTAATGCTGGTCTTTTCGGTTGTCCATTAAGGTCTCCCTACACTGCAGCAAAATGGGCCATTATTGGCCTTACCAAGACATGGGCTATGGAGCTTGGAGCCTACGGTGTGCGCGTTAATGCATTATGCCCTGGCAGTGTTGAGGGTCCGCGTATTGATAAGGTGATAGACGTAGATGCACGAGCTAGAAATTTGTCATCAGAGGCAGTGCGGGAGATGTATTTAAATCAAAACTCACTGGGAGTATTTGTCGATGCTCAGAATATTGCCCAAATAGCATACTTTTTGTGTTCTCCAGCCGCTCAGCATATTACTGGACAAGCACTTCCGATTGATGGCCATACAGAGACTCTGTCCAGTTGATGACACTTGCATCGATAAATCACTAATATTTAAAGGCGATAGATAATGAAAGCAGCATGGTTTGAACAATTTGGTGTTGCCAAACAGGTTTTGAACATTGGTGAACAGCCAAAACCTATTGCGGGTTGTGGCCAGGTTTTGGTTAAAGTGATCACCAGTGGGGTTAATCCGTCTGATGTTAAAAAACGCGCTGGATCATCGGCGAAACTACTTCATGCGGGACTGGTTATTCCTCATAGTGATGGTGCCGGTGTTATTGAGGCTGTGGGGGATAATGTCTCTAGAGATAGAATCGGTCAACGAGTCTGGGTCTATCAGGCTCAATACGATCGTCAGTTAGGTACCGCTGCTGAGTATGTAGCGGTGGACACAAGTAGAGCGGTTGCGCTGCCAGATTCTGTTGATTTTGCTGTTGGTGCCTGCTTGGGTATTCCAGCGATGACCGCCCACCGCTGTGTCTATGCTGACGGTGACATCAAGGGCCAAAGGGTTTTAGTAACTGGCGGTGCTGGTAGGGTCGGCTATTATGCTATTCAATGGGCTGTGATGGCTGGCGCTGAGGTCATTACCACCGCAAGTAACCCAGAGGACCGCGGTTTATGTCTCTCTTTGGGTGCCAAAGCTGTGGTTAATCATCGCGACAAAGATTGGGGCCAGCAAGTGTTACAGGCCTGCGAGGGAAAGAAGGTTGATCGGGTCATCGATGTGGAATTTGGGGCTAATTTATCGCAAATACTAACCTGTGTTGCCACTGGGGGTGTTATTGCGACCTATTCTTCCACTCAGGTAACGCAACCGACACTGCCGTTTTTAGAGATGATGTTTATGGACTTAACGCTTCG
This sequence comes from Porticoccaceae bacterium, assembly GCA_029254005.1. Lineage (GTDB taxonomy): Bacteria > Pseudomonadota > Gammaproteobacteria > Pseudomonadales > Porticoccaceae > HTCC2207. Next base: position 51,821 of record JAQWYJ010000135.1, read on the forward strand.
AATGGTGATTGTATATGCTATGCCAGAGGCGGCGAAACTTCAGGCTATTGATGCTATCACCGAAGCGCTCACTAACAACAAATTGCAGCATAGAGTGATTCATAAGCTAAAATTGGATCAAATTAGTCAGAGTCATGAACTTATTGAACAGAGTGGTTGTCGTGGTTGTGTGGTCATCCAGATGACCTGATTGTGATGAGCACCGATGGACAAAATGGAGAATAATATGGTAAAAATAAAAGTAGCTATTCTTTGTATAGTCGTTGTGGTCAGTTTAATAGGCTGCATGACTGAGCCTTCTGATACCCAATCGAAAAGACCTTCCCTTACTATTGGTGAGTCCACAGTGATTGGAAAACACAGTGAGGATGGGCGCACTGAATCTTTTTTGGGTATTCCTTTTGCTCAACCGCCCGTTGGAGACCTTCGTTGGGCGCCACCCGTTGCATTTAAGCATTCTAAAGACACTTTTTTAGCGGATAATTTTGCTCCGGCGTGCATGCAGGGTAGCCGTATCACGCAATGGTATAAAAATGTTGTTCAAGGGTTTGGTGGCGATCCCAGAGTGATCATAGCCCCTAAAGTAAGTGAAGACTGCCTTTATCTAAATATTTGGCGGCCTACCACCTCCTCACATACTGATGATCAATTGCTTCCAATAATTGTTTATATCCACGGAGGCTCCAATAAAGCTGGTTGGTCTTATGAGCCTAATTATATCGGCAAAAATATGGCAAACGATGGCGTGATCGTCATTTCAATTGCGTATCGACTAGGTGCTTTTGGGTATTTTTCGCACCCGTCGTTTGAGCATTCAAATTTTGGATTACTTGATATGGTAGAAGCCCTGCGCTGGATCAACCAAAATAGTATTGCCATCGGTGGCGATTCTGCACGTATTACTCTTATGGGCGAGTCTGCTGGTGCCGGAAATATCGATTATCTAATGGCAATTCCTGCCAGCAAAGGACTATTTTCTAGAGCAATTCATCAGAGCTCTGGCTCGGCTATGTCCAATCGAGATACTAAAAAAGATCATTCGGTACTGGGGATTGCGTTGGCCAAAAAATTACTTGCCACTGGTATTACTGATTTTTCTCAAGAGTTACGCCAAATACCCGCAGAAACTGTTTTATCTGCCGCAGAGGTAATTTATAAGGGCCACTACTATGATAATGCAGTTGATGGCCAAAGCGTTTTAGAACCATTGGTAGACACTATTAAGGCGAAAAAACTACATACTACTGAACTACTAATTGGTTCTAATGAGCATGAAGCACTGATGTATTTAAACGAAAACCTTAGTGTTAAAGAATGGCTTCAATCTGAGGCTGATTCTGAAGATGTTGAGGCATTACAACAGTTAGTTGACGGTTTTCCCAATGAGCAAGATCAGTTAAATATGCTTAGTACTGCCAAAACATTCATGTGTCCCGCACTGCGTTTGGCGGAGGAAATATCTGGCATGCAAGGTCACTCATGGGTGTACTACTTTAATCGTCAAAGGGACGGTGAAATGGCGGCTTCTATGGGAGCTTACCATGGTGCTGAATTACCTTACGTGTTCGATACTCATGATGTTTGGTTACCAACTTCTGAAGTGGATCGGCAGCTCACTGAGCTAATGCAGCGCTACTGGGTGAACTTTGCCACCACAGGGAATCCCAATGACGGTGATTTGGCATTTTGGCCACAGTTTACAGCAAAAACACCAAAGGTTATTACACTGGGGAATACCGTAGACGTATCTACTCACAGTCAGGCGGCATTATGTGAATTTTTAGGCCCTAGATTTTGAGTTCAGAGAGATTTTTAAAGTAATCTAAGGCCTCAGGGTTGGCTAAGGCATCAGTGTTAGTGACTGTTTCGTTGTGCACTACTTTACGCACGGCCAGCTCAACAATTTTACCGCTTATGGTGCGCGGAATGTCTGTCACTGCGATTATTTTTGCAGGTACATGGCGGGGCGTTGTTTCTCGACGAATAGTGGCACGAATCTTTTGCTCCAAATCTTGAGTTAATTTTGTGCCGTTTTTCAACACCACAAAAAGTATAACGCGAACGTCATCTTGCCATGTTTGTCCGATACAAATACTGTCCAGGATTTCATCGATTTTTTCTACTTGTCGATAGATTTCGGCTGTACCTATTCGTACTCCGCCAGGGTTCAATACTGCATCGGAACGACCATGAATAATCATGCCACCGTGCTCAGTAATTTCCCCATAGTCACCCTGTGCCCAGACACCTTGATAGGTGTCAAAATAAGCATCTAGATATTTCTTGTTACCAACATCATTCCAAAAATAGATCGGTGCATTAGGGAATGGTTGTGTACATACTAATTCACCTTTTTGAGCAACAATCGGTGTGGCCTGATTATCCCAAACATCCACAGCCATGCCTAAACCGCGACACTGAATTTCTCCTTCCCACACCGGTAGAGTAGGATTACCGAGCACAAAACACGACAATATATCAGTGCCACCGGAAATAGATGCCAGACAGATGTCAGTTTTTATATCTTTGTAAACATAGCGAAAACTCTCATGTGAAAGAGGGGAGCCAGTTGATAATAGCGTGTTAAGCGATGTCAAATCATGACTTTTTCTGGGTTTTATACCTGCTTTTTCTAGAGCCGCTATGTATTTAGCACTAGTCCCAAACACACTGATTTTTTCTTCCTCTGCCATATCAAAAAGAGATTGAGGCTGAGGATAAAAAGGTGATCCGTCAAATAAAACGACAGTAGACTCAGAGGCAAGTGCACTGACTAACCAGTTCCACATCATCCACCCACAGGTGGTGTAGAAAAATATTACATCAGAAGGTTTTAAATTTACGTGTAAACGATGTTCTTTAAGATGCTGAATTAACGTGCCGCCAGCACCATGAACAATACACTTGGGCACGCCGGTGGTTCCAGAGGAATACATAATATACAGAGGATGATCAAACGGCAGTTGCTCAAACGCTAACTCTGGTGTATTTTTGGTGATTAAAAAATCATTAAAAAGTACTGTTTTATGATTGGCTATGTCACTTTTATGTTCAATTATTGGCACTAACACCAACTTTTGAATACTATTAATTTTGTCGCAAATTTCTTGCAATTGCGGCATTGAGTCGATGGTTTTCCCATTGTAATAATAGCCAGTGCAGCCAAATAGCAATTTTGGTTCGATCTGACCAAATCGGTCCATTACACCATTAATACCAAAGTCTGGTGAGCATGAAGACCAAATGGCTCCTATACTTGTAGTAGCTAGCATAGCAACAATTACCTGACTGACGTTAGGCATAAATCCGGCGACTCGATCTCCTACTGTTACACCCATAGATCGCATAGCAGCGGCGCACTGAGCTACCTGGTTGTAAAGCTCTGCGTAGGTAACTATGGTTCGTTGCCCATTTTCTAGCCGCGAGATTAGGGCTATTTTATCAGTGCGGTTGCGTAATAGATTCTCTGCAAAGTTAAGTCGTGCTGCAGAAAACCAGCTGGCACCGGGGAAGGCGTCCGGATCAGTTAATACGGCGTCCCATGTTTTTGAAGCACGAATCTCAGTATAAGACCAAATATCTGACCAAAAGGCTTTGGGATCAGTAATAGACCACTGATAGAGTTCACTATAATTACTTAAAGGTTGTCTGTGCTTCTGTGCTACTGACGACATAAATTGGTACATGTTACTGTTTTGGATGTGTTCTTGGGTTGGTTGCCACAGTGGCAGGGGCAATTTTTCGGCAGACATTACAAAGCACTCTGTTTGTTGTTAGCGATTTTTAGTGTAAGAGTATACCTTACAAGTCGTAGCTGATCCTCAGACCTTATCTCTTTGTGCTTAAAGACACCATAGAGTTCAGAGAGTTAATTTTATGTTTTTCAATGCAATGGCATTATTTTCACTGGTAGCATCAATAACCTTTTGGATATCCTCATTAGGAATGGCCAGAGAGAGCACATAGTGTTTAATTTTAAATTCAGAATTTTCAACAATTATCACCCCAGACCCCCTACAAATCCCCATCCAGGTATCTAATAGTTCATCAAACCAGATAACGTCTTTTGATTCATCCACATAGATATTTCTTTCCAACATTTTAAAGTTCCAGGCGGCTCCTTTAGCAAAATGTGGTTTGCTATAAGTTTCGAACTCCTGTTTAGACCAATTTTCAGAGGCATCAGTACCTATAAAAACTCCTTTAGAATCGATTTTATTAAAATAGGCTTCAAAATTAGAATCAGAGGCAGCTTGATGCCAGCTGTTCATAAATAGATCTATCTGTTGAATCAATAGCGTCTCTGTTAGAGGTTCCGAAGATTTTTTATTAGTACAAGAAGCGATCATAACTACTAGAACTAACATGGTTATTGGTTTGAACATGGGAGGTTCTCATTTTTTTCGAAGATTTTGTCCTCAAAAGTACCGGGACCTGAGGTCTCAGATTAAAGCAACTCTCTGCTCTGTCAATAGGAGGAGTCGGATAGCGTTTTGGAATCAACTAATTTATGCGGTAAAGTGAAGCGTATCGCTTAAATAGATGTATATTTTAGCTTAATTTAGTTCATTGTATTTGCACTCATAATAGCTTTTTCAAGCAAGGGGATGATTATGTATAAGGGCATTTATACTCTTATTGGGCAAGAGTTAAGCATGTTTTCACGCAAGCTTGAAGCACAATTACGCTACCAGGGGATAGCCTATCAATGGCAGTTTAAAACGGCGGCTTCCTCCCAAGAGATTGATGCGCGAGCGGGCACGCGATTTATTCCCCTACTAAATACTCCCGATGGTTGGCTTATTAATGACACGATAAGTATTGGTCCCTTTTTGAACGAACGTTTCTACTATCAACCCGTCATTCCTGAAACACCAAACCAGCGCAGTGCGTGTTTTGTTTTGGAAGATTTTTTTAATCACTGGTTGCCTCGTCATGCGCTTCATTCTCGCTGGTGCTACCCCAACAATGTAATTGTAGCGGGTACCAATTTTGGCATGAATTTGTTACTGGATAAGTCCATTGACAGTTCGATAACTGCTGCAGAAAAGCAGCAAATCGCTGGTGTAGGTAAAATGTTACATGACTCTTTTGGCGCTGCGGCCTGCGTTGTGCAAGGTGCTGGTATCGATCAAAAAGACGCTATGAAAAAAGATTTTGGGGTTCTTATGGATCTCTTGGCAGATCATTTAGCACAGTACACATTTTTATTAGGTGGACGAGCCTGTCTTGCTGACTTTGCATTGGCAGGCGCTTTGAAAGGACATTTTTTACTCGACCCAGAGCCCCGATCTTGGTTTAGTAGCACGCTACCGCTATTTGAAAATTACCTGGCTAATTTATGGCAAGAAGCCGCCAAGGACTCTATTTGGTTGAGCGATGACGAAATTCCATCGACCCTCGATCCCTTGATGGATTACATACAGCAGACGTATCAAAAATTTGCAACATTCAGTATTGCCGCGGCTAAAGCAAATAAGAAATTCTTTGATTTAGATTTAGGTGACGGTGTTTTTACCGCGAGATCAATGAAGCGTTTAGAGAAGGCCAGATTACATGTTCAAGATGAATTGCGTCGTTGTCATGCCAATAGTTTGCCGTTAAATAAGCAGGGTATTTTGGATTTCTACTTGGCCGATTGAAGTGATAGTTCTTTTGCCGGCGACAAGAACGTTTTCTCATCGCCGGTGTATGAATTGCCTTCTTTTGATGTGATTATACAGATTTAAGTACTTTAATATGGGGGGGTGCTGTTAAAAAGGCGCCCATCTTCGCGCCAAGTTCTTTGAAGTAGTCTGTTTTACCATGAAATATTTGTGCTTCTTCATCTTTATATCTTTCAAGAAAAATATAGGTGGTATCGTTTTCTTTATACAAATCGTAATAAAGCACGCCATCTTCAAGGGCGTTTACTTTTTCCACCAATTGCGTTGCGATCGATTCAAAGTCAGCAGATGCGCCCTCTTGTATTGTTAATGTCGCTATTATACCTATCATTATTTTTCCTCTAGTGCGGTGTGGGTTAGTGTTTAGTTTGCGCTTATTTTTAATCGGTTAATTCTCGGCCTGCAAAATGTAATTGGCAACTGCCAATTGGGTTTCGGCGTCAAGATAATTTTGTGCTGGCATTTCAGGGTAGTCTGTACGCATCGGTATTGGTGCATTAATGTAGTTTACCAATGCCTCTGGACGATTAGCATACAGAGCTTGAATCTCCATCACAGAGGGTCCAATTAACCTGCCCGCATAGGCGTGACACCCAGTACAAACACCCAAATAAGCAATTTCTCCTCGTTCTGAAGGTGCTATAACTCGTGGCTCAGCACCGCCAGCCAGCAGGTAATTATCAATATCATCGGTATTGCTGAAATCACAGTCTGCAAAGTCACCAATACCTACAGCTTTATAGCGGTGACGGTTGATAATGCAGCTACCTTCGGTGGGGCCTATTTGGAAAATGTCGATGTTGCCTGTATGTAACTCAGTTAGCGCGAAGGCCTTGACTTCATCTATAGTGTCATAACCATTGTTAAGCATTACATTATCTAAAATCATGGCACGATCGGCATTTGGGTCAGAATCAGGGTCGAGGGTTAAATTAGCCGCGTTGCCATGGTCGGTAATTAAAATTCCTGCGGTTTTGTGATTGCTGATAATATTTCCCTCAACAATGACCTCGTCAGCGGCCATAATTAAAATTCCAGTGCCGGCGGGAATACCCGCAACCGTAGATCCTGGAGCTCCAAAATTAGGAGTATTATTATCGAGAATAAAATTATTGCGAATGATTACATCGTATGTATCTTTAACCGGCAACCCGGGGGTAATAAATGCTAAAATACCACCGGTATTATTGTGTG
>JAQWYJ010000136.1 GCA_029254005.1 Porticoccaceae bacterium
TAGATAGCAATATTCAAGACGGCAGCCCTTTCTTTGCTTATGTGCCCTTTCAGGCAGTGCATATGCCGGTGCAAGCGCCTCAAGAGTTTATTGATAATTACATGGGTACTTATGATCAAGGATGGCATGAATTGAGACAAGCCAGATTAGCCAGGGCTATTACCATGAATCTAGTAGCTGACACTACTCAAGCATTACGGATGCCTACTACAGACCAATGGGATGATCTCTCTGATGAACGCAAGCGCTATGAATCCAAACGCATGGCTGTCTATGCTGGAATGATAGAAGCGATGGATCATCATATCGGTCGGCTGGTGGATTATTTAAAACAAACAGGGCAATACGATAATACGTTTTTTATATTTACTTCAGACAATGGCAGTGAACCCTCTGGGCCAGTAGATCCTGATCGTTTTATAAATAACCTTACAATGGCGCGTCAAGGCTATTCTACTGACTACGACAGTTTGGGCCTTAAAGGTAGTTACAACTCAATCAGTCCAAGCTTTGCCAGCGCATCCGTATCACCTTTAGCTTATTTTAAATTTTATGTTGGTGAAGGCGGGTTGCGAGTACCTATGATTATGGCCGGTAGCGGCATTGTTGATAAAGGACAAAAAAGCGATGCATTTACCCATGTAACTGATATAACACCAACCATTTTAAAACAGGCTGGTGTCGACAAACCCTCGATATATTTTGGCGGTCGCAAAGTTGAACCAATCTCTGGTAGGGATATAAGCCTACTACTTAACAATACCAAAGCTAAAGTACGCGGCGAACAAAATCACGATGCTGTTGGCTACGAACTAGCGGGCAACGCCGCACTATTTTTAGGGGATTTTAAAATAGTACGACATGTTGCCTCTCCCGGAGATGGTCAATGGCGGCTTTTTAATATTAAAAAGGATCCAGGAGAGACTATTGATCTGAGTAAAAGTGAGCCTAAAAGACTTCACCGAATGCTCAATCTGTATCAGCAATATGAAATAGAAAATCGAGTGTTACCGATCCCAGCGAACTACGATCGAATGCAACAAGTCGTTATAAATGGCATACAAAACAGACAAGCAGTACCGCTGTTGAGTATTATTCTTTCACTATTTGTTGTAATACCTTTTTACACCGTCTACCGTAGGCGTAAAAATCGCATTAAAATTAACTAAAGTATTTTCTCAAACCTACATACAAACTAACATTTACAGGAGATTTTATGGACTTTACAGCCTTTTCCCAATCACGAAAAAGCGTCCGTGGCTTCCAACAAAAACCCATACCCAAAGATGTCGTTGACGATATTATTAGCACCGCGAAATGGGCCCCCACCTCATACAATACACAAACATGGCATGTTCATGCAGTGGCTGGAGACGTGCTGAATGAAATCCGTAAAGGTAATACAGAAGACACTTTAGCAGGAAAACCCAATGTCCGTGATTTTCCCTATAAAGAAAAATATGAGGGTCAACATCGCCAGAATCAAGTTGATGTGGCCGTACAGCTGTTTGAAGCGATGGACATTGCGCGAGATGACAAAGAAAAGCGAATGGATTGGATGCTCAGAGGGTTTCGCCAATTTGATGCTCCCGTGTCCTTGGTACTCACTTATGATAAATACCTTGAGCCTGCAGCGATCACACAGTTCGGTCTTGGCTCGCTAGCCTATGGCATTGTGCTCGCCGCGTGGGAGAGAGGCATAGGATGTGTAATTAATGGACAAGGCATAATGCAGTCTGATGTTGTTCATAAACACGCCAAGATACCAGATGATCAAGCTATTATGATTTGTATAGCCATGGGTTATCCTGATGACAGTTTTGCGGCAAATGCTGTGCGCTCTACGCGCGCAGACAACAGCACCTTTGTAACTTATAGTGGCTTTTAACACTTTAACAACGCAAAAGAGCGCATTTTTACTGCGCTCTTAAATACTAGGTTATTTGACCGAACCACTGCTAATCTATAATCTCTTGAGTAATTACTTCCACTGATTAGCTACAGGCTTCTGTATGAGTGAATTTCCGAAATTTAGGCAAGCTGACTATCCCAAATTATATCTTGAGCAAACCGATAAAGATTTATCAAAAAGTCTCCATCCTAGCTTCCGTTATGCCTATTTTAAAACCATCGCAAAGGGTGGAAAATCTCTTATTCAATCCTGCAAAGATTTGCACTTAGGACGGGTAGTATGCCATAAGTCTTTAAAGCCTGAATTTGCCGAGGATCCCATCGAACAAAAACGTCTTTTGCGTGAAGCCCGCATTTCAGCCATGTTACAACACCCCAATACAATGCCTACCTATGAATTAGGTCGAGATCGCAAAGGTCATTATTACTTTACGATGAAACTTGTCCATGGTTATACCTTTCGAGAGATCATTAACTATCGTGAACGCTATGATACCTCCCAACTTTTAGATATTGTCATTCAAGTAGCGTACGCGCTTGAGTATGCACATACTCATGGTGTTGTGCATAGAGATATAAAACCTGAAAATATTTTAGTTGGCCCCTTCGGCGAGGTATTGTTACTTGACTGGGGGTTAGCCAAAGTCAGAAGTGAGGAAGGAGAGCTTTCAGAGATTGAAGATATTGACCCACAAAGAGCAGTAGAAGACCAAAGCATGACCGGATTTCAAAAGCTTCAGGGAACTATCAGCTACATGTCTCCAGAACAAATTAAGAAGGCATCTGATATAAATGGCAGAACTGATATTTATAGCCTTGGCGCGGTGCTATATGAGGCACTTAGCGGCAGAACACCTGCCTCAGGTGAAACCATGGATAAGCTTATATCCAGCACCCTGCACGACCAGGCTCCCTGTATTTCGTCAATAGCATCTGTGCCATTATCAACAGCGCTTAATAACACCATCATGGCATGCTTACACAAGATTCCGGACCATCGCATCGCCACCATGGCAGAGTTGATCAGACATCTAAAGCAGTAAATACTTGAGCACAGATATGTTTAAAAGGTTACTTATTTTACCACTTTCGCTAGAATAAATGAGATGTTGTCTTGACCACCGCAATCCAGAGCGCGGTCAAGTAATTTATCAGCATAGGCATCTAAATTTTCTCCATAAATAATCGCATAGTCCAGAAGCCTCTGGTTATCAATTCGGTCTGTAAGACCATCTGTGCAGGCTAAAATAATATCACCTACGTTTAAGTCAATGCAGCCAGTATCGGGCTGAATGAGCAATATACTGCCCACTTTTTGAGTCAAAATACTTGGTGCTCGCCTGTATAAATCAGGCGCTAACCTAGGGTCGATTTTAGTACGATCCAGCGTGTGGTCTTTAGTCAGCATCTGTACAGTTTTTTGCCGTGGGTTTAACCGATAAATTCTAGAATCTCCGACCCAGGAATAATGTAAATTATTATTCACCAACGCCATACAGGTGAGAGTTGAGCCCATATGACGGTATTTTTTCTCATTGCGCTGTATGGCAATAATCGCCTCATTTGCATATTTGACTGCGTTTCCAAGCTCACGGTCAGGTTTTTCAGAAAAGCGAGTCTGATTAGAATTGAGCAAATAATCGATACAGGCATCTACCGCTATCTGACTTGCTACCTCACCAAATTCAACACCTCCCATACCATCAGCAATTGCCGCGATGAGCCGATTTTTTTCAATCCGAAAAAAATCCTCATTGGTGCGTTTGAGCTTACCAGTGTGTGTGAGAGCGTGAAAATCAATAGTGAAGTTACTCGGCATAGGGGATAGTTTACCTTATGTTAAATACGGAGCAAGAGATGATCCTGTTACAACCAAACAATGAAAAAATATTTCAGTTTTCTATTGCTGGATATTTGATTATGATTTAGCTTACATACTAATACTGCTACAGATCTATGGATAGGCGATTAGCATAAAAAGGTCAGCACCATAAAAATAACAATTGGTTGGTCATCACATGGATATGATTAATGAAGCTGCGCGTGAAACGCCTATTATCCGTAAAACTGACATTTTAGTTGTTGGCAGTGGCCCGGGGGGACTTGCAGCAGCCATAGCTGCATCAAGAGCTGGAGCCGAAACAACACTACTGGAACGATACGGCTGCTTTGGTGGAAATTTAACGCAAGTCGGCGTTGAAGGTTTTGCATGGTATCGCCATGATCAAACCGTAGATAGCCAGGGCATAGGTATAGAATTTGAAGAACGTGCTAAGTCTATGGGGGCCGCCAATCCTGAACCACAATCAAATAGTCATGCCATCGATGGCGAAGCCTTTAAATATGTTGCTGATGTACTAGTCGAAGAAGCCAATATTATCCCTATGCTACATCGTACGATGGTGGAGCCAATCATGGACAAAGGCGTGATTAAAGGCGTTATCGTAGAGAGTAAAGCTGGGCGTGAGGCGATTCTAGCTAAACGAATAATTGACGCAACTGGTGATGCAGATATTGCTTATCGTGCAGGTGCAGTAGTACATAAAACCCCTGTAGAAGATATGATGGCAGCCTCGGTTATGTTCTCAATTAATGGCGTTGATAAAAAGCGCTTCATTGACGATGTTAAGGCAAATCCCCACAGCTACAGCGACTGGTGTGGACCGGACTGGTCGATGGAAACCAGCGGTAAAGAGGATGCATTATTTTCACCCTACCTAAAAAAGCCCTTCGAAAAAGCCATTGAGTCCGGTTTGATTCCTAAAAATTTAAATACGATTACCGGTACTTGGGGCGCGATTAGTGAACAGGGTGATCTAAGTTATCTCAATTTAGTTCACCTAGCAGGGTTAGATGCTACCAATCCAGACCATCTAACAAGAGGCGAAATAGAAGGCCGCCGTCAGGCGATGCTAGCTATTGAAGCGCTCAAGCAATTTACTGCAGGATGTGAAAATGCCAAACTTAGAAATTTTGGTATGACCCTAGGTGTTCGCGATACGCGCAAAATAGATGCTATTTACAACATGACAGCAGAAGACGTTCGCAATCAAGGTAAATTCGACGATAGCATCGGTATATTTCCCGAATTTATTGACGGTTATGGCATCCTTATTTTGCCTACCACAGGTCGCTATTTTCAACTGCCCTACCGTGCAATGTTACCCAAGGGTGTGAAGAATCTACTAGTTACTGGTCGCAGTGTTGGTGGTGATCGTGACTCTCACGCGGCCGTGCGAAATATGATGTGTTGCGCCGTCAATGGCCAGGGTGCTGGTGTAGCTGCAGCTATTTCTATTCAAACCAATGTAGATTTAGCTGACGTTGATATTAAGAAAGTACAGCATACCCTGTTACGACAAGGTGCAAGATTAAGTTAGTTAGTACCTACTATTTTAGCAAATTATATAAAAAGTGGCATTTGGAGCTTTTTATCGAGCAGTCTATGAGTTACACGGGTTCTTCAATCGAGCCTAATAATTGTCTAACAAAAGAGTCTTACCATGCCTTTAAATATTTCTTCATCAGTTTTTATCACCTGTGCAATTACTGGCTCAGGCAATACACAGGAGCGCAGTAAAGAAGTACCTCGATCACCAAAGGAAATTGCTGAAAGTGCGATTTCAGCTGCTAAAGCGGGCGCTGCTATAGTTCACTGTCATGTGCGCGATCCGCAAACCGGGGTTGCTTCAAGAGATCCTAAACTTTATCGTGAACTCACCGATAGAATTCGCGAGTCAAATGTAGATGTCGTGTTAAATCTTACCGCTGGAATGGGCGGTGATATGGTGTTTGGTCCACCTTCCAAACCACTTCCATTGCACGGTAGCACCGACATGGCAAGCGCCGAGGATCGCATGGCACCAATTATAGAGTGTCGTCCAGAAATCTGTACTCTTGACTGTGGCACGATGAATTTTGCCGAAGCTGACTATGTAATGACTAACACTCCCGGGATGCTCAGAGCAATGGGAGGGATGATGACAGAATTAGGGGTGAAACCTGAAATCGAAGCCTTTGATACTGGTCATCTGTGGTTTGCTAAACAACTTGCCAAGGAATCGGTAATTGCAGATCCCGTTTTGGTGCAACTATGCATGGGTATACCTTGGGGTGCCCCCAATGATTTAAATACCTTTATGGCTATGGTCAACAATATTCCCAAGCACTGGAATTGGTCCTCTTTCTCTATTGGTCGCGATCAAATGCCTTATGTTGCGGCTTCAGTGCTGGCTGGAGGCAATGTCCGAGTCGGTCTAGAGGATAATCTGTGGTTACAGAAAGGTACCTTAGCAACCAATGTATCTCTAGTAGAGAAAGCTACTAGTATTATTCACGCTATGGGCTCAACACTAATGAATCCACAAGAAGTTAGAGAACAGTTGGGCCTTATTAAACGAGCGCCACAATGACAACATCAAAAAGAACGATGGAATTTATCACTAACACAAATACACGCGTTGCTATGATTGGTGGAGGAGTGATAGGTGGTGGTTGGATCGCTCGGTTTCTACTAATGGGTTTTGATGTCACAATTTATGATCCTGACCCAGAGGCAAAGCGCAAAGTGGAGCAAGTACTAGCCAATGCTCGACGGTCAATGCCAGGGCTCTATGATTATCTGCTTCCAGAGGAAGGCAAAGCGTTATTTTGCAAAAGCATAAAGGATGCCGTAAGCAATGCAACCTGGATCGGAGAGTCTGTGCCGGAGAGGCTTAATCTCAAGCAATCTATCTTCAAAGAAATACAAACTCATTGCTCCAAAAACGCCATTATTGCTTCGTCAACCTCGGGCTTTAAACCTTCAGAGCTGCAACAAAAATCCATCAATCCACAACAAATTATTGTCGCTCACCCATTTAATCCCGTGTACCTAGTTCCCTTAGTTGAACTAGTTGGTGACAGCGAAACCACCGATAAAGCGGCGGATATTTTAACCAAACTTGGAATGCATCCACTGGTGCTGCGCAAAGAAATTGATGCTCATATTGCTGACCGTCTTCTTGAAGCTGTTTGGCGAGAAGGTCTGTGGTTAATAAACGATGGTATTGCAACTACCACTGAAATTGACGATGCTATTCGCTATGGTTTTGGTCTGCGCTGGGCACAGATGGGCATGTTTGAGACCTATCGCATAGCGGGCGGTGAACAAGGTATGGCACATTTTATAGAGCAGTTTGGCCCGGCACTCAAATGGCCTTGGACCAAACTAATGGAGGTTCCAGAATTATCTGATGAATTGATCAACAAAATTGCTGATCAGTCTAATCAACAATCAGGTGACTACTCAATTAACCAATTGGAGCATATTCGGGATGATAATTTAGTTTCCATAATGCGTTCACTCAAACTAAAGGATTGGGGAGCAGGGAATTTACTGAACAGTTTAGATCTTGAACTAGCGCGCAATCAGGTTAATCCAACGGAGCCACTCTCACAGGCAACGGGTGTGCTGACCATCAACCGCGTAATTCCTAGCAGCTGGTTAGATTACAACGGACATATGAATGATAGTCACTATGCAGAAGTATTTTCTAAAGCCAGCGACATTATTCTAAGACGCCTAGGGGCAGATCCCGACTATATAGCGCGCGGCTACAGCTACTTTACGGTGGACATGAAGATCGATTACTTAAATGAATGTCACGCAGGTGAAAAGATATCTGTACACACTAGTATAAGAATCGCCGATGGCAAAAAGCTTGATCTCCACCATGAAATGAAAACTGCCACAGGTACCCTAAGTGCAAAGTGCTCGCAATTTTTACTTCACGTAGATCTTAACTCACGAAAATCTTGCTTACCCATGGAACCTCTAGCCAGTGCACTGCGCAAAGTAGTGTCATCGTAAATAACTAAAGAGGAGTAATGAAGATGATCCTATCTAATACCATTCCAACACCAGATAATTTTTACTGGCCGCCTAGTAAATCCATTCTCTCCGCAGAGCTGGTCGGCAAGGCTGTCTTAGTAACATGGACAGATAACAAGCAATCAAAGCTCCACCCGCTTTGGCTGCGCGACAACTGCTGTTGCAAAGAATGTTTAAACCAGGTGACTCGTGAGCATCTATTTGATCTGCGAGATATTAGGTTGGACTTAGTGCCTCTATCTGTGGAAATAGATTCTCAAGGAGGTCTCTCTGTCACTTGGCCTGATAATCACACCAGTCGCTTCAACCCCGCATGGCTTTATGCACAGACAACCAAACAGCTCTCTCCCAGAGATGATAGATTAACGCTATGGAGTTCGGCAGATCTCTCTGAGCCACCGAGTTTCGATATCTCTAACGGTAACATTAGTGACGAGTTACTGTACCACGTGCTATTAACTATTCTGCGCCACGGCATGGTGCGACTTCATGGGTTACCTACTGATGAGGCCCAAGTAGAAGAGCTAGCGGCCCGTATAGGCCCGATAAGAGAAACGCATTTTGATCGAATTTTTGATGTTATATCCAAAGCTGATAGCGATACTCTGGCTAATACTAGTCATTATTTACCTGCTCATACGGATATACCCACAAGAGAGTCGCCTCCGGGCATTCAGCTTCTGCACTGTCGCGTGGCCGACGCCAAGGGCGGTCACAGTACCATGACCGATGGCTTTAGAGTAGCCAAAGACATCGCACAACAACATCCTGAACACTATAAAACACTCACCACCAAAAAATGGTGCTATGCCAACCGAGCAGGCCCAACGGACTATCGCTGGGAGGCACCTATTATCCGACTTGATGATAGTGGGCAGCCCCTCGAAGTACGCTTGTTACCTTTTTCAAGAGCTCCTTTGCAAGCCAAATATGAAGAAATAGATTCCATCTATGCTGCACTTTTATGCTTTATGGATAAGGCTAATTCAGCTGATTATCAAATCAGCTTTCCCTTTAGCGCAGGTGATCTTGTTATATTTGATAATCGTCGTATTTTGCACGGACGGGAAGAGTTCTATCCTAAAACGGGTGATCGAGCACTTCGCGGCACCTATGTTGAACGCGATGATATCCTGTCAAAAGTTCGCGAATTTGAACAGCGCTGTCAGCAACAATCTGAATAGATATAACTACAGAAAATAGGGCGCCGAAGGCGCCCTATTTTCTGTACAGCCACTAGAACTTGAGGCTCATACTAACTCCAAGTGTACGCGGACGGTTAGTCATAATACGATCATCCCAATTTACTGCATTACGGAATACTTCACCGCGCTCATCGGTCAAGTTACGAACGTACATCTCAGCACGCCAGGTGTCCAAGTCCATTCCCACAGCAACATTTAATATCTGATAATCTTTTTGCTTATAACGCTTGGTTGGAATAGTGCCCCCATCATAAAGATTATTATACGAGGAGCCAGTAAAGATATAACTAGCCTGAACAAACCAATTAGACTCTAACTCATAGCGAGTCGACAAATTCCACTTTGTTTTTGGTACTCTAGGCAATGTTGTACCTGAAGACGCGGTAGGCGCATCCTGACCATCGCTCTGATAATAGTCTTGGCTGAGTTCTGCCTCAATATAAGAGAAAGCACCCGACAAACTCCAGTTTTCGGCAATCATCGCTGTGAAATCGGCCTCAACACCATCACTTTTGGCCTGACCAATGTTATAGGTCAACGTCACTGGTGAGATTGATGTATCCAAACGAGAGAACTGGAAATCATCCCAATCTTGCATAAAGGCCGCTGCATTTAAAATCATGCGTCCGTCCATCAAAGTAGTCTTAACACCAACTTCAAAAGAGGTTAAGAAGTCAGGGACAAAATCACACTGAGCTCCAGTAGCATCATCTCGACCTTGGCCACCATAATCTGCTTCGTTACCCACGGAACAGAATCGATTCAAGCCTCCAGGACGGTAACCTTCACCCCATGCAGAATAAACCATTAAATCATCGCTTAGAGACCATTCGGCAGTCAAACGATAAACTTCATCTTTCGAGGCGGTAATACGATTGGCATCAGCACAGTCCGCACCGTAATTATTAGTCGGTCTGTATTCGCCAGATGCTTCTTGAGCTGCTGCACTTGGACCACCCCCACAAGGCCAAAACACAGTTCCAGAGAATCCATCAAGATAACTTTCAGCATCAAACTGTCGAGCACTAAGGGCCAACGTCAAATTATCGGTGAAGTCATAAGCTACCTCTCCAAAAAACGCCTCTTCCTCATAGCTTCGTTTGAAATCAGTAGTCCAATAAATATCTGGAGCATCAATGGCGGTGACCATACCAAGGTCGGCTAAACCCAATACATGCCATTCGGCGTCGTCGCGATTTTTTACGTCAACAGAGTAGTATCCAGCTTGCCAGCGCAATGGCTTTGATGGATCTGATGCATAGCGCAACTCAATTGTCTCACGCTTGTAATTCGCATGATCTTCCAACAGCGTACGCGGATCAGAGCAACCATAATAAGCGGCGTAACAAGAGTAATAAGGCTGAACATAACCACCAGAGACATAGTAGTCACTGTAAAGAGAATAATCGGCATCAAGTTCGTAATCACGATCAAGATCACCATAATTAAATGTTAGGGTACCACCGGCCACGTCACCTTCGACGTTGAGGGAGTATTGTGTCCACTCATCATCTAAACTATCTGGTAGTAACCGAAATACTTGCAGATCGCCCACGGTTGGATCATGATCCCACACGCCATCTGACTCGAGATCTTGATGCATAACAGTCGCTGTTGCTGTCCAACTGTCATTCAAATCTACTGTTAGTGCCGCACGAAAACCGGTCGTTTGCGCCTCATTGAAGTTCTCTCCTGCAACATCACCAATATCACCTGACGTATAATTATTATAAGTAAAGTCCGGAGCCATCGCTAATGCTTCAGCTTCAGTGGCGCCAGCAGCCACTAGCCCATTGCGGATAAAGCCATGTTTGAAAGTATACTCACCTTCAACATTGTCAATAAAGCCCCCTTCTCTCTTGGAATAACCTACCAGTCTAATCGCAGCAGTTTCTGACAGTGGGATATTGATAAAACCTTCTATAGTTTCACCCACATCACCACTTTTAGGAACACTAACATCAAGGTCAATACCTGCTGAAAAGGCGGTTGGATCAGGTTTATTAGTAATGATCCGCATAGCACCAGACTGCGCATTAGCACCAAATAAGGTTCCCTGCGGACCGGCCAGTACTTCAATTCGCGAGACATCATAAATATGTGGATTAAGGTAGGCGCCTGTCGCGGTTACCGGCTGGTCATCCAAATAGACTGCCACACTTGGATTCGCTCCTAATGAGCTTTCGCCACCAGACGAAATGCCCCGAATGTATACATTGCCATTTCCAGGTCCCAACGTTATGTAGCTTACATTAGGTAGCATAGTTACATAATCTTCAAGGTCTGTAATATTCAAGTTGCCCAAGGTTTCTTGTCCTAAGACAGAGATTGCCATTGGAATATCTTGAACGCTCTCAGACCGCTTAGTCGCTGTCACGATGACCTCTTCAACCTGTTGAGCTATTGCAGAAGAGGTTACCCCCACCGATAGCGCAGTGATCATAACGGCGAGTGGTTTAAGCGCATGCCGTCTCTTGGACAAATTAGATAAAGTTGATGTTTCCCCTGTGTGGATCATAGTGTTTTCCTTTTATATTTATTCACTAGTCTTTCGACCATAACACAGAATTGTCACCTCAACATACACTGAGATATGATTTAAGAACAATAATTCTTGTTTAAATCTATATTTTAGTTTTTAACCGCGAATCCGTTCAATAGTTAAAACCTTTGCACGAACCCACAAGGGTGACTACTTTTACTGCGCTAAAAAGCGGTCTCTCAACCGGCAGTATAGTCAGTTAACACATCTTCTAGCCTACCCAAATAGGGTCGATAGTTTTGCCACTGGGTCAAACCACCCTGGAAAATAGGCTGACGAACCTGCTCTGAACTAGCTGATCTGACTGGCCTTTTATTTTCATGGAAATTCACACACGACGCTTCAAAGGGGAGACCACAATGATCCAATAATCTTGCGACTTGAGGCCGAAGATCGGTAACTACGTCTTCATAGTGAACTGTCAGACTGTAGCCAGGAAGAAGCTTTGCCCAATGATCCATTAGTCGATGATAATCAGTGTAATAACGACCAATGTCTTCCAGACTGTAAGTAAAAGCCTGACCCTCAGCAAATAGCTGCTTGAAGTTAGCAAAGCAGGCTGCCATCGGTGCTCGGCGAGCGTCAATAATAGTTGCATTTGGCAAAATAGTGCGGATCAAAGGAATATGTATAAAATTGTTGGGCAACTTATCAACAAAACGTTTTGAACCGTCTCTGTACACAGAACAAGCATCTAAATATTGTTGACCCAAATCGGCGCGCTGATCAACACTAAGATCGGCAAGTAATTTGGGATAGTGTCGCGTTTCTCCGCGCTTTCGGTTACCCTCTAACTGAGCTGCAATACGGCTAATAAAGTGAAGTTCAGCCGTAGCCTCCACCTGAGAATGGCTGGCTAATATTTGCTCTAATAACGTTGATCCTGAGCGCGGCAAACCAACAACAAAAATAGGACTATTATCTGAATGTCCACCACCATCTAGCTGTGACATAAATGTACCATCACAAACATCTATAATGTTGTCTACTCTGGCTGTATTGTCTTCCGCGTCATAGCCACTGAAGCGGCATTTTATTCTATTACCTAGATCATAAGCAGCAAAGGACCCTGAGTAGTCTTTTACATCTTCAAGCGCCTTACCTACAGCGAAAGCAAGATGATATTTATCACTACTGTCAGTTTCAATACTATTTAATTGGTCTCTCATACTGGCGACTTCAGCATCACTGAACTGCACGGTTTTTAGATTGGCAAGACTCCAATAAGCATCACCATGCTTAGGGTCAGCTACGATAGCGCGTCGATAAACCTCTGCAGCCTGACTGCCCTTACCTGAATAACGTAATGAATGTCCATAACTGGTTAATATACTGACATCATTTGGAATACGAGCAATGACTTCTTCATAGATATCATGGGCCTGATGAAAGCGTCCTGCACTAGAGGCAATGGCCGCATGCAAAGTTTTGTAACCTATATTATTAGCATCTAAACCAATCAGATAATCCACTTCAGCCATCGCCGCATCAAATTTATCCTGCTTGGACAGTGCTAGTGCATATTTGTGCCGAGCCATATGGTAGTCCGGTGCCAAAGTCAAACAACGCTTGTATAACTTTACCGCATCTTGCATCAAACCCAGCTTGTAACCTATGTCTGCTAACAGTCGAATAGCGTTAACATCAGTGGGATGAATGCGCAAGTACTCACGACAAATACCCTCAGCAACACCAATTCGGCCAGAGGCAAATAACTCCGTAGCCTTCTTCAATGCCGGATCAACGCCGCGCGCCAGATGCGCTTTTGCATGAGCTCTAGCGGCGGAATTTTCATCGCCCTGAGCCAAATAAATATCTGCTATCACTTTCCATGCAACTAAAAACTCAGGATCAAGAGTAACAGCTTGATTCAGCGCATCTAAAGCATCTCCCAATTTTCCTGCAGAGTGCAAGGCAAGTCCAAGCTCATAAGCGCCTTGAGGAACGCTCGGTTTAATGGCTGTAAATTCTGATAGATAATAAATCGACTCATCAACTGACCCGTTTAACCTATGTGCAACACCCGCTAGAAATAATGCTGGAGGATGCGTTTTATCCAACTGAACTGCCTGTAGAGCAAAATCCAATGCCTCTGATACTTTTTTCATCTGTAGATGAGCTCGAGCAGACTCTACAAGCTGCATAATACTCGGGTTAGTATTCATATTTTTTTAGTATCCCAATCTAAAATGCATGGTTTTTCGATATTTCAGCATAGACCCACTCTAGGGCAAAAATGTGCCTACTCAGCCCTTGTAAACACTATCGAATTAGTTAAATAGGCGTTGCAGTCTCTCGTTGACGCCGCTCCCAGTATTTATCGATAAATACATCCACCAGAGAGAATGATTGTATCGTTTTCCCTCTGATAATATCAGCTGCACGCTCAGCAACCATCATGGTTGGCGCATTCAAATTACCATTTGGAATTGACGGAAAAACAGAGGAGTCAACCACCCTGATATTATGTAAGCCGTGCACCCTTAGCTCTGCGTCAACCACAGCCATTTTGTCAACACCCATTTTACAAGTGCAAGATGGATGATAAGCACTATCGACAGATTGCCGAATAAATGCATCGATTTGCTCGTCAGTTTTTGTATCGTCAGTGGGCTGAATAACCTCACCACGAAAATCATCCATCGCGGGTTGGCTCATGATTTCTCGTGTTAAGTGGACACAGTTACGGAAGCCCTCACGATCCTCAGGTGTAGCCAAATAGTTAAACAGTATTTCAGGATGCTGTCTAACGTCGCCAGATCTAATGCGAACATGGCCGCGACTGGTAGGTTTATTATGGCCGGCATGGACCTGAAATCCATGGCCTGTGAAGGCTACTTTGCCATCATAGCTTATTGCACCGGGTAAAAAGTGGTACTGAATATCAGGCCATTTAACGCCTGCTTTAGATCGAATAAAAGCACAGGACTCAAAGTGATTTGTTCGCCCCAAGCCAGTTTTTAGAAGCAACCATTGAACACCAATTAGTGCTTTTTTAAATAAACCAAGTTCACTATTAAGCGTAATGGGCAGTTTACATCGATACTGAAAATTAAACTCGAGGTGATCCTGAAGATTTTCTCCAACGCCAGGCAAATGGTGCACCATGTCAACTCCCGCCTGTTCTAAAACCTTCTTTGGCCCCACACCAGAGACCTGTAAAAGTTGCGGTGAGCCTATGGATCCTGCGCTAATAATCACCTCGCTACGAGCATTGAACTTACGTAATCGCCCATTGATACTACATTGAATTCCCGTCGCGGTTTTACCTTCAAAAATAATTCGTGTGACTAATGTTTTTTTCAAAATAGTAAGATTAGCGCGTTTTTTTGCCTCGGTTAAATAGGCATGGCTGGTTGATGCGCGAATACCTTGATCAACATTCATAAATTTCTGACCAAAACCTTCCTGTCGATACCCATTGTAGTTTTCAGTCTCGATATATCCAGCCTGAACTCCGGCATCAATAAACGCACGATACAATGGATTGCGCATATTGTTGCCGCCGCTTATCATAACCGGCCCCTGATCGCCGGTGTACTCGCTGCTGACACACTGATGATTCTCTAACCTATTGAAATAGGGCAAACAGTTCTGATAATTCCATCCTGCAGCACCCAGAGACTCCCACTCATCAAAATCTAGGGCATGACCTCTAACATATACCATGCCATTTATAGATGAAGAGCCTCCCAATACTTTACCGCGCGGGCAATTCATTCTACGATTATCTAAATAGGGCTCAGGTACCGACTCAAAACCCCAGTTGTATTTTTTCGTGTTCATAGGTATGCCCAATGCCGAAGGCATTCGCACAAAAACACTGCGATCAGAGCCTCCACATTCAACTAACAGTACACTGCAGTCACTGTCTTCACTCAGGCGTGCCGCCACTATAGCTCCAGCAGAGCCAGCGCCAACAACAATATAATCATAGGTTTTTTGGTTCATAATTAGTGTCACATTCTCACTTAATAAAGTAATTTTAAGGTCAGCGAGCGATTAAATAATATCTTACTTACCTTTGTTCATTGATCTTACACAAGAATACTATCACCGCATTTTGTCTTAAAATTTATGCGCAACAAAGAAGATTTTCAGAGCCATCTTGTGTACTCTCTAGAAAAAGAATAAATACATAAACTGACCAAAAAAAGCATTGATCTAAGTATAATCAGGTAAGGGGTATTGGCGCATAAATAACCCAATCAAGTCAACAAAACTCTGGAGCACTAGAACCAATGAAATCGCACTATTTTGTTATGCTTCTCCTATTTTTGGCGTTTAGCAAAGCGCAAGGATCAGAGGTGCCGCTGCCTTTGACAACATCTTTTGACTCTCTAGGGCCGACTGTTCATCAACTTAAAAGCAAAGATGGCCGTCTTATTCACTATATCGATGATGGCAAAGAAAGTGCTATTCCAGTTGTTTTTACTGGCGGTTTGGGGACCTCTGTTCGCGCTATAAGGCTGTTGGACTTCTTACGCACTATGCGTCAATCATTAAACTTACGTTTCATAACAGTTGAACGCAATGGCTTTGGCCAAACTGCATTTAACCCTATGCTGGGCATGGCCGATTATGTCAAAGATGTAGAGCAGGTGTTAGCTCACCTGAATATTGATAAATTTTCACTCTTTGGTGTCTCCGGTGGTGGAGCTTACACGGCAAAAATTGCTGAAAAAAATTATCTGCGACTGTTATCGATCCACATGGCAGCCACATCGCCCCTAATGGGTCAGGCGGCTTGGTGTGCGCAAAATAAAGGTCAACATCCCTATCGTGATCTTCTTACTTATCCAATGCAATTTTTCGGCTTTCCCGCAGCCAGTGGGGTCCATCAGATCATAGGTTTTCAAGATACAGCTTTTGATGAGGCGGCACGCGCTCACAATATTCGTGGCCAATCTGCTGATCCAGCACCCTTAGACCATGAAATAGCGCTCTACTGTAAAGAAAATCCCATTAATACAGCCAATATTAACGCCAAAGTATTTGTTTATCGAGGGCTCGCTGATAGCTTACTAAACATGGAAAGTAATGATATTTGGTCCACAACATATCCCAATGCAGAAATTATTCTAAGGCAGTATCCCGGTGAAGGACATGACGTGCAATACCGGCATCTTGACCAAATTCTACTCGACATCGCTTACCTTAATACTGATATTTTAGTCTGTCAAAACGGATCCCAGAAGTTTATAAAATCGTCAAAAATGAACTCTGAATTAAGCAAAAACGAACACCTAGGTTTATGTGTGTGGCAATAGTATATTGACTTCATGCGATCAAAATTTTAATGGAGACATGATGAATACCCAACCAATAGCAAGTCACTTTATTAACGGCACCTACATCGAAGATACTCAAGGTCAACCTATTGATGTGATATATCCCGCCACCGGTGGCATTATTGCGCGTGTTTACTCAGCAACACCTGATATTATTCAGCGGGCTATTGAAAGCGCTATTCAAGCACAAATCGCCTGGAGCAATATGTCAGGTGCGGAGCGTGGTCGAATTTTACTCCGAGCAGCAAGCATTATTCGGCAACGAAATCATGAACTCTCGGTATTAGAGACTTACGATACTGGTAAGCCATTGTCTGAGACTATCTATGCTGATGCTACCAGTGCTGCGGATTGTTTGGAGTACTTTGGTGGCTTAGCTGGCACAATTACCGGAGAGCACATCCCATTGGCCGATGGTAATTGGGCTTATACCCGCCGTGAACCTCTGGGGCTTTGTGTGGGCATTGGTGCATGGAATTATCCGACTCAGATATCATGTTGGAAAGCTGCTCCAGCATTAGCCTGTGGCAATGCTATGATATTTAAACCATCAGAAACAACACCACTTTGCGCACTTAAAATTGCCGAAATTTTTATTGAAGCTGGTTTGCCCGCAGGTCTGTATAATGTCATCCAAGGTTTGGCGGATGTTGGCGCCGCACTTGTTAGCGACCCTCGCGTTGATAAGGTTTCTCTCACCGGATCAGTGCCCACCGGACGTAAAGTCTATGCCGCTGCCGCCTCACAGATGAAACAAGTAACAATGGAACTAGGAGGCAAATCACCCCTAGTCATTTTTGATGATGCTCATCTTGAAAATGCCGTTAGTGGTGCCATTTTGGCTAATTTTTACTCAACTGGGCAAATTTGCTCCAACGGTACCCGAGTATTTGTCCAAAAAGGGATCCTGAAGGAATTTTTAGCACGACTAGTGGAACGTCTAGACCAAGCCATAGTGGGGGATCCGCAAGATTTAAAAACTACTTTTGGCCCAATGGTTAGTAAGCGCCAACTTGACATTGTGCTCGGTTATATTGAGAAGGGAAAGGCAGAAGGTGCGAGACTGGTAAGTGGAGGTAAAGCTATTTCTGGGCCAGGGTACTATCTGCAACCAACCATATTTTGTGATGTTACCGATGAGATGACTATTGCTAAAGAAGAAGTATTTGGCCCTCTTATGTCCGTGCTTACGTTTGACGATGAAACTGAAGTTATTGCGCGGGCAAATGCGACGGAGTTTGGCTTAGCCGCTGGTGTATTTACAGCAGATATCAGCCGCGCTCACCGGATGGTCAACGCCATTAAAGCCGGGACATGTTTTATCAATTCTTACAATGACGCACCTGTAGAAGTCCCTTTTGGCGGCTTTAATATGTCTGGCGTTGGCCGCGAAAACTCAAAGGCCGCAGTGGCACACTATACGCAAATAAAGTCTGTATTTGTTCGTATGGGCAATGTGGAAGCGCCTTTTTAAACTTGTCTATCGAACGTATTCATAAAGAAAATAAAATAATTAATCTTTTTTAAAATAAATTGAACTAATTCAAAATAAGCTGTCAAATTAAAGGCAAGTGATGATTGCATATACTCTCCCCTGAGTAGTAGTGAAACTGTTAGACCCCAAGAAGCAGAAAAACCTCAGCCCTAGTGGTTGGGGTTTTTTTGTTATCGCTATTAAAAAATAAAACAGAAGTCTGTCAGATTTTATCTTACTTAGACCAATCACAGATATTGCCTGTTAAACGCAAGTAGTGTTACTGTCACCAAAGAAAACGTTTATTAGTTGTTGCTACATACCTTTGGAGCTGACCATGAATCTTTATCCTGTCAACTTTGTGTGCCTAGTTACTTTAATAACTAGCTTTAGCTCTTCTGCGCCAGCCCATGAACAAGCCGAGACATCAGCTGTGCTGAACGAGCGGATTATCATGTTTCCCGACACTGTTAACTATCAAACCTTGGCAGTAGATCTGCACACGCACAGCGTCTTTTCTGATGGTCATGTTTGGCCTAATATTAGAGTTTCTGAAGCGCAACAAGATGGACTCGATGCCGTGGCTATTACAGAGCATTTAGAATATCAACCACACCTTGCTGACATTCCGCATCAAGATCGAAATCGCGCCTATCAGATTGCAGCTGAAGCGGCCAAGGGGTCTAATGTCATTGTCTTGCGTGGCAGCGAAATCACCAGAGAAGAACCCGTCGGGCATATTAATGCAATATTCATTGATGATGCTAATAAGTTACTGTATGTGGAAGGCACTGCAAAAACATCTAATGATCCACACATCTTTGGCCATGCTGCTATCCAATGGCCGGCGCAAAATGCCGTGGAGGCAGCTCACAAGCAAGGGGCCTTTATGTTTTGGAATCACCCCAACTGGTCGAACCGCAAGACCTCGGGGATAACCAAAATGGCATCATTTCACCAAAAAAATGCCAAAAATGGTTTGCTGCATGGTATCGAAGTTGCTAATAGTAAATGGTATGCTGAGGCTGCGTTTCAAACAGCGCTGGACTACAACCTTACGCTAATTGGTACCTCTGATGTACATGACCTGATTGACTGGGACTATACACCACACCAAGGTGGCCATCGTCCGGTTACATTGGTTTTTGCAAAAGAAAAATCAGCCGATAGTATTAAAGAAGCACTTTTTGCCCGGCGCACAGTAGTTTGGTTTAAGAATCTACTGATCGGACGTCAGACTGATCTTTATCCTTTACTCAAAGCAAGCCTTGAAATAACTGATATGCGCTATCAAGCTGGCACAGTCATCGTAGAGATAGACATAAAAAATCGATCTGATGCAAATTTCGAAGCCCGTTATAATGGACCTCACAGCTTAGGATTGACCAGTGATCGATTTTTAATTGAAGCGCACAAAACAACCACCATTGAAATCAAACCAGGGGCAAGAATTGACACTATACAGCTGCCCTTAATATTAGAAAACACACTGATAGATCCGAACACACACGGAACAATAATACTTAGTGCCAATCTATAGAAATGGCAGCTAGCAGTTGAGTCTTGTGTAATAAAAGACTCACCAACGATGGCATTGACTCAAAGTGAAGTATCACCAAATCAATGCTATTTGGAACACCATGATCTCCCATAAAATTGCTGGTACTATCCTAAAGCAGTATGTAGATATCAATGTGTCACATAACCAAGGCAACCGAGGTAAACTGACTAATGAACAAGCTAATATTATGTATCTTTTTACTGCCACTACCTGCATTGGCTGAAATAATGACCTCAGATACGCCAAGAAATCACTGTATTTCTGACGACCAATCGATAGGCGATTCAGCTTTTTGGGCTAGCTCTGCAGTGCTTAAATTCGCCAACAAAGAGTATGCAAGTGCCATCGCCACAGTGGATGCCTGTTTTAGCCAATGGGCCCCAGAAGCTGCCCAGACACAAAAAAAAATGAACAATAAACGCAAAGATTGTCCATCTGTAGGTTCAGTGAATAGAAGAACTAAGAAAAAAATCGAAAAAAATTATCTTATCAACGATGTCTCGATGGCTCTCTGGGCAAAAGCACGCTCTCTACACGAATTGGAGGGACTTGAGGCGGCTACCCAAACTTACAGCCAATGTGTGTATATGTCCTGCGGTCGCGCCTGGGACCCCAATGGGTGGTACTGGAGTCCCGCCTCAGATTGTGCAGACAAGATACGTCACCTGATAGAGTGATTTTCACTCCATCAGGCAACAAATAATTACTCACTATAATAAATGTTCTTTATTAAAATCTGCTTATTATCAGCACGCTCTTGACTCAAAAATGACAATATACCAGTAACGTTCTGCATATTTTTGCTCTTATTCAGATCAGCTATGGACAGTTTATAGGTGCGCCACTGCTCAGAGACGGGGTATGCAGATCCCTTACCGAATGCCACAAAACTATTGACCTGGTTACCCTGCAAAAAACGTCCCGTTTGAAATCCTAAGCTAAACGTAACATCAGCATCACCCTTGATATCAAAATGCAGATCACCAGAGCTGAAATTGCTTAAATCTTCTCCCACTGCCCCCTGAAACTCGAGACTAGCGCCCCACCAATCACTGGCACGAGTAGCAACAGTAATTACCCCTTTGGGTGACATCTCGATACTTGCGGTTCCCTCCCAAGGAACTA
Source organism: Porticoccaceae bacterium (assembly GCA_029254005.1). GTDB lineage: Bacteria > Pseudomonadota > Gammaproteobacteria > Pseudomonadales > Porticoccaceae > HTCC2207. Next base: position 20,982 of record JAQWYJ010000136.1, read on the forward strand.
ATTTAATATCCGCACTGGGATAGGTCATCTGATTATCTGATGCTGGCACAAAGGTATCATGAGACACCAAATAGTGACTTGCGATTACTGTCTCACCTGCTGAAGATGTGCTATTTACGGTACTGATTTTTCGTACCGGCATAGTACTTTTGAATGGCGGTTTGAGCACGTCAGCAAGCAATGCATTTTCATCACCTGAATAACTTTTAATTAGGGGTCTGCCATTTCGCGTTAGACCATCAAATTTGCCGCTCTCAACGAAATCCCATAAAGCATACTTTACTTCATTGTTTAGTCTAATCAATCCAAAGTGATTCTCAGAGCCCTGGCCATCAGCAGCATCCTTCCATTGTTCATCAAACGCCTCAAAATAGAATAGCGAGATACCCTCAGCATCAGTCCACTCACGCATATATTGATAAAACATTTTTTCTTTGTATTCATCAGCTGCCTTTGAACCACCAGCACCATAGGCCGCACTATCTGATGACGCCCAACCGGTCTCTCCTATATGCATCGGTTTATCAATATTCAAAGAAGCCAAATAATTCACTACCCCTTGATATTGTGAGGCACCGTACTCTACCGCACGTTTCATCGTGGCATCAATCATCTGAGTTTTGGACAATTGCTCTTCATCGGGAAGAACACCCCAAAAATCTTGGTTATAAAATGAATCATGAAAAGGGTAGGTATGAACTGACAGAAAATCCACCGCGTTAATCAATGCTACAAGATCATCAGTATGGTAAACATTTGATCCACCACCCCAAGATTCATAGTTATCGGAGCTTGTAATCCAAATATCACTATTGAGTTGTCCAGATACTTTTAATGACTGCAAATGATTAACCCACTTAAGAATTGTTTTTGGGTAGACAAAGTAATTAACTGCCCACTGCACCATGGCCTCATTGCCAACGGCAATGGCTTTAACAATATCAGGGTATTCATTAGCCATGGCCACAGCAGTGTCAATCTCTTTAGTGTTGTTATCGACATTGCCCTGAGAATGATCAGTCCCTGGACGCCACGAACCCTGAGCTTCAATCCAAGTTCCTAACATTAGATACATTTCAAAATCTGGGTCAGCCGCCTTTAATTCTTTGATGGCATTTAGCAGTAATGCTGCCTGAGGAAACTGTGATGTATTGTACGTACGCAAGATTTTGACACCCATGGCCGCAAGGATTTTCAAGTCTTCGGTAATTTGCTCATGAGTAGGGGCTATATCTCTAGTTTTTTCTAGGTAGCCTCCATAAGAAAACGCCTGATAATCGGGATTACCGAAAATATCGGCCGCCTTGGGACCATAATCATCACCAGCGGATGGTGATTTATTGCCACAAGCTGCTAATAAAATTAACATCACAAAAAGAATACTAATCTTGTTAAATTTTGACAAACCGCAACTCCGTTTAAAAACTGTTTCAATTAATCCGATGTACACTAACTTACCAAATAATAAGATATGCACCATAGTCCTTTTAACTATTCGCGGTGAATAATACTTTTTTAACGACAAACAGCGTCAGTTTTTATGAAAACTGACGTACACTGCTTCTAAAAAAATTCTAGGACAACACTCATGAGGCCTAAAAAAGTCACGTTAATCAAGTGCTCTACTCATTTTCAGCTTTTTGTGGACGGTAGCCCGTTCTATATAAAGGGTGCAGGGCTAGAATTAGGTAGCATAGCGCGTCTTGCAGAATTTGGCGGTAACGCATTTCGTACCTGGCGAGTAAATAACGGCGACAAAACGGGCTTACAGATTCTTGACGAGGCTCAAGCGTGTGGCTTAATGGTATGCATGGGTCTGGAAGTGGCTCGCGAGCGCCACGGCTTTGACTACAACAACTCCTCACTGGTAGAACAACAATTACAAGAAATTAAACGTGATGTTGACGCTTTAAAAGATCATCCTGCACTTTTGATGTGGGGTATTGGCAACGAACTGAATCTGCGCCATAAGAATGCAAAAGTATGGGATGCGGTGAATGATATCGCTAACATGATTAATAAAATTGATCCAAATCATCCGACAACCACAATGCTTGCGGGAGCAGATCCAGAGGTTATTCAACAGGTTGTGATGCGCGCTTCAGCACTAGATCTACTGTCATTTCAACTCTATGGCGATATTGATAAACTGCCTAAGTATCTTGCCCAGAGTAACTATCAAGGGGCGTATACAGTCTCAGAATGGGGTGCCACAGGTCATTGGGAAGCCCCAACAACAAAATGGGGCCGTCCGATTGAAGCCAATAGCACCGACAAAGCAAACGATTATCGAAAACGCTATATTGATTATATCATAGCTGACACACACCAGTGTATCGGCTCATTTGTGTTTCTTTGGGGACAAAAACAAGAGCGAACACCTACATGGTATGGAGTATTTCTTGATAATGGCCGCTACACTGAAGCCGCCCAAGTTATGAGACAGTTATGGACTGGAATAGAAGCTAAACAACCCGTTCCAGAAATCAAAACACTGCGTCTACAGGATATTGAGGGTACTCAGCGCTCTATACTAACGGCTGGCCAAAGCTATACCGCTACTCTTATTGTGAACTTAAAAAACAAAAATTTAGTCCGTTATCGATGGTTTTTAATGCGTGAAGTTGACATAACTGAGCAAAGTGACGGTGGTGATTTTGAACCTATACCTGAGATCATTTGGCAGCAACAACGCCCAAACACCCCAGATGTTATTGAATTTAAGGCCCCACAGTCTGGGGAATATCGACTGTTTGCATATGCAGATGATTCCTTCGGCGGTTCAGCTACCGCAAATATGCCCGTTTTAGTCGATTCAATAGAGACTACCTGAAAATCTCAACCTATACTCTTGCGTTAGGGGAATTTTAGAAGTCTTTCCAGAAGAGGCTCATCAACAAAAAAACGTGTGTACAATTATGAGTCAAATAAATCAGCCACCGGAGCGTGCAAACGCCATCCCGTTAAATCAAAAAATTGCCTTCGGCTTAGGCATGCTTGCCAATCAAATGTTTCCAGCTGCCCTAGGTATTTTTATGGTGCTTTTGGTGCAGAGTCTCGGCATGAGTCCATTACTCTGGTCACTGATATTTTTTATTCCCAAACTAATCGATGCCATTACCGATCCTGTGATGGGTTATATTTCAGATCATACGGTTTCACGCTGGGGTAAACGCCGACCCTATGTCTTTATTGGCGCGCTTATTTCAGGGTTTGCCTTCGTTATGATGTGGCAGTTATCAGCTGAAAATTCTGAAATGTACAATTTTTACTATTTTCTAGCTTGGTGCTGTGTATTTTGGATAGGAATGACTATCTTTGGTGTTCCCTATGTTGCCATGGGCTATGAGATGAGTTCGGACTTTCACGAACGCACTCGACTTATGGCCGTTGCACAATGGATAGGTCAGTGGGCATGGGTAATTGCGCCCTGGTTCTGGATAGTACTTTATGACCCAGAATGGTTTGATTCTGCTACCGAAGGTGCAAGAACACTATCCTTATGGGTCGGTGGTATATGCATGGGATTAGCCTTAGTACCCGCCTTCTTTTGCACCTTTAACAACACCGAGGATGATAACAATACCACTACTGAGAGCCGTGATTTTCGCGCAACAATGAAAGATTTTGGCAATGGCATTCTAATTACCTTAAGGAATAAACCCTTTCAAAAAATCTGTATCGCAACCTTTCTCATCTTTAATGCCTTTCAAACAGTGGCTGCGTTCTCTTGGTTCATTGTTGTCTATTATATGAACGGTGGCGATACCACAGCAGCGGGAGTCTGGCCAACACTGTTTGGTTCCATCGGTGCTCTTTGTACATGCTTTTTAGTAATTCCAATTGTCACTCATTGCGCACAAAAGTACGGCAAAAAGGTTACTTTCCTCTATACTCAGACGATATCTTTGGTGGGCTATAGCTTGTTTTGGTGGGGCTTTTCTCCTGAAAACCCGTGGATGATGTTTATTCCACTCCCTCTATTTGCCTTTGGCATCGGTGGATTGTTTACCATCATGATGTCTATGACCGCCGATATTTGTGATATGGACGAACTGGAAACAGGGCAACGTCGAGAAGGTACCTTTGGCGCCATTTATTGGTGGATGGTCAAGTTTGGTGCGGCCGTGGCTGGTGGTGCTAGCGGTCTTATTTTAAGCCTTATAGGCTTCGATCAATCGGTTGCTGTACAAAGCAATGAGACCCTGCAACTCTTGCGCTTAACCTATATTATTGTGCCCAGCGTTGGTACGCTTGTGGCAATTTTAGTAATGCGTAACTATGATCTAGATGAGCAGCGTGCTAATGAGATTCGCATTCAACTTGATGCCCGGCGTGAGGCACAGACTGCAGTTTAGCCTTGGCATTGATGCCTAGTAAAATAGCATCAAATAGAAAAACAGGAATTAGGCCACGTTTTTGTTTGGTGGATCGCGCGAATATTGGTACTCAATCAACAACTCAACGTTTTTTGGTTAGTCTAACCCGGGTTTTAGTGACACCTCAATTCGAGCGATAGCGCCTTTCTTATCAAAAATTTGCATCGATAAGTCTGCATTGATCATGTTGCTGTTAATATCTAAGGTTGTGTCATCTGCAAAAATCAATTTAATAGCCGTTTGTGACGCCAAGCTGTAAATAATTGGTACCTGACAATAAGTAAAGCCAAGCTGACCAGTCGATAAAGGCAAGATTTTTTGATCTCCACTGATATCAAAATAATTCAGCTGATTGTCAGCGGTGAGAAACTCAGATTTTCTTAAAATAAATGGATCAAAACAGATCTTTCCATGCTGAACCGATACGCCCAATTCCATTAAACGTGTAATAACCTCTTCCTTCACCTGGCCTGTCATACCTGGTTGTCTGGCACCGCCAAATTCTGGAGTATGAGAATAGGGGTCGGTGGGAAATGCACCATAATTGTCTGGTGTTTTGTTAAAGCCAATCCCAGCGCGAATATCAAAATAACTATCTGCCAACTTTCCTATAATGATTGGATCTGCTTTTGATGCGACAGCTTCTCGAAAATTCTCTAAGGCTGCCAATAACAATTTAGACACCATGTGCCAATAAATTGACCCAAGTCCTTCATAGGCATACATACCGCCAGAACGCCCGGTGAACTGACGATGATTGAATACGTGCTCGAAAATATCTTCTGTCATTCCTCTATCTTGCTCAACAAAGTCTTTATAGCCATTCTGAGCCAACACCTGAAGACGTTGTTTTACATCATCAACACTATTAAAGGACCCGTTAAAATAACAACCACCATCATAATCAGTCTCAATAAGGGATTGATCATTTTCTTCAATCAACTTGTTGAGAAGTTTGGAGCCTGTCAAAAGAGACCGCGGGATAATATTTTTATCCATAAATCGAGTCAATTCGCGATCTGGGTATAGCAGATATGAGTTCTGCCTTTCAGTAAAAATTGCCGATCGCTTCAATGCAGTTAGTACATCAATCGCTTGCTCTGGATTTAAATAACCAGAGCTCAATACAGCTACTTGGCCTTCTAACATTTCATAGAGGTGGGTAATTTTTATGCTAGCGTCAGTGGCTGTCATTAAATTATAGGCGTGATACAAGCCGTCTGTACGCCGATTTGCAACAATCGTGTGATCTATATATTCAATAGAAAGTTTACAAAACGCCACTATACGAGCTGTCTTAACCTGCCGACGTTCTCCACTAAAAGATTGCTGGTAGAGGCCTGCGCGATAATCACTTGCAGCAGTACCTAAACGATCTAGGATGATTTTACGATCAGAATCACTAAAACCGCCATTAAGGCGATGATGGTGATCAACAAACGTTGCCTCAATAGAATCAAGAAGATCTACAAGTTCTGCAGAAACTGGAACTTGGTCAAACTCAACATTTGAAAATAAGTCTACCAAGCGTACCTGAAATCGCCGCGTGTAATACAACGTTACCATAGATACGCCAAACCCAACTAATGCATTGTTAGCATCATTCCACTCCGGACGCTGAGTATTCATCCAAATGCCAGCTTCAGGGATAAAATTTGATAGTTTCGCCAGCACTGTCGCTAGTAGTTTCTCAGTCAGATTAACTCTGTAAATATTATCATTAGCATCTCTGACTAGTCGGCCATCTGCACCAATCTCATCAATACGTTGCTGGATAATTAGCTCAGCGTCTTCATCAAAATCAATAGTATTGTGGGGATCTTGCAATAACTCTCCATAAGACTTTATACGATAGGGAACATTTGCATAGCAAAACAAATCTGCACTTAAAAAAGATTTCAAAGTCCCAGGATGGTAACTATTAGACAGTTCTAAGAATTTAAGTAAATAAACAATCTGATGGTCTCCCCAGTAACCAATATTGGCCCAAGGGTCAGTAGGATCAGGTTTTTCCCAATCAATACCCGCCTTGGTGATGCGATAGGGATTATATCCATCTACGGTTGATGCATTGACAAACTTGCAGATCATGCTTTCAACATAGTTTGGAATAGAAAGACTTAGCCCCTCCCAATTTTGAAAAATATCTCGCCAATTACCCTCAAAATTCAATAACTGAGAACCATCATCCTGTTTTACTTGAATGTTGAATTTATTCCACGGCCGAGACGGATCGCCATGCCTACGGCTAAATGACAATGGTAAATATTCATAACACAATCGCTGTAATCCAGCATTACCAGTTACCTTGGCAGCTTGAATAAGATCGCTGTAATGAAGTCGTGCCTCCAAATGCGCAAAGACCGAAGCTGATTGTTCATAAAGACGCTTGTTAGTGGCTTTTGCAAATGCGATTAGATCCTCTTTGTCTACCCAATAGTTGTCCATAAATAGGCCGCCACGCATGACGTTAAACAACACATTAGAAAAATGGTGATTCGCACTTAATCGATCTTCAGTTACCTGAAAACCATCAGAAGTACCGACTATTTTGGCTAAATTATGCGACCCAAGTGCCACATCAGCTTCAATATCAGCATTAATTTTAAAGTCTTTTTTAATATAAGCCTGTAAATTTCTGATCTGCGCTGGCCCTTGATTGACATCAGCAACAATATGCCAAGAAGATGTTTGTCCAGGCTCAAGAGCTATAACATCATTGACAAAGTAAGCCCCGCGGCGACCTCGAACATCCACCTCCTGCTCTACGGCCAAGCCTTCTCGAAACTGGTCTAACTGTCCGGAGGACAATAGTTTCTTAGCCTGTGGCAGACCTTCACACCAAACAGATGTAACGGACAAGGCTTCGCTAGGCTCAGCACGATCAACTAGAATTGAGCTCATGCTATAAAGGCCTATGCCCGAAGGCTCATCAAGCTCGCATTTTTTATAGGCGTCAACTAAACAACTTAGAGAGCTTTGAACTCCAGACTCCACACCATATGGAATAATATTTTCAATTCCATCAAGAATGTCTACGCTAACTGACCTTTGCAAATTGTTCTCAAGTGTGGCTGTTTTTACAAAACCGAACTGATCAGATGTTCGCCAGGCATAGCGGAACGTAATACCTAGATCATGATTTATTTCTTCAAAGATTAACGTGTCGCCTAAAACATTTTTATATAGATTACGAGTGATCTGGTAAACGCCCTGATAATTTTCTGAGAAGGGCTCCCAAAGAGAGGTCTTCTGGTCGTCAGATACAAGAGCAAGGGTGCGACTGCCCGTAAAGCTGGAGCCATCACTGATCTTGTCATCAGAGTAATAAGGGAAAAGAGCGCTTTCTGAATTTACTCTGCCAGCACTTAAGCCACCGCGGGTCGATATAAACATCCAATGATTAGAGTCACTGACTACACTAATAAAAAAATCAGTCATTTGATCAAAATGACCAATTTGATAAAAAGACTCACCTTGCAGCTCGACGTACTGACCAGTTACTTCACTTGCGTTTTTTTGTCGGAAATTTTTCCCAACATATATATTTTTCACAACCATGGCTAGCCCAGTTTGTTTTTCCCTGCATTACAGGTTTGCATTGTACGCGGCTCATTAAGTGCAATGAACTGACTACAACCTTTGCCTTTAACCCTGATCTAAGGGCTAAGGACTAATATTTCGGCAGTATCCTAAGGTCACAGTGACTATTTGGCAACTCGCAAATCTAGCGAATGAGTTAATAGGAGCTCTCACTGGGTTGGAATGGCAGTGTTTTCGTTGTCAGCAGCAGCGCCCTGAGGTAGCATTTAAGGCATAAAAAAACAGCCTTTTAGCTTACTGGTAAACTGCTGTGATGCTCCCATTGATTCAACCAACAAAACAGGTAACAAAATTTCCATGTCAAAAAGAGACGGTAAACTACTTTCCTTAGCAGGAACTGATGTTTCAGCATCGAATATTGATCAACTGCGCAAATCGTTTAAATCCACCTTGAATAACGGGATTTTTGGAATAAGTTTTAGTGCCTATGAAGAAGGCCAGAAACCAGGCGACATAATTTCCCTGCAACAGATACAAAAAAGAATGGCAATTCTACAGCCAAACGTGTCTTGGATGCGGTCTTTCTCCTGCAGGCATGGCAATGAACTAATACCAGTGGTGGCAAAGTCAATGGGTCTAAAAACCCTGGTAGGTGCATGGCTTGGAGATAATTTAGAGGAAAATGAAGAGGAAATTGAAGGTCTCATTAAGCTTGCCAAAGAAGGGCATGTCGATATTTGTGCGGTCGGCAATGAAGTTCTTTATCGAGATGATCTTTCTGAAGCGCAATTACTAGACTATATTAACAGAGTAAAAGAAGCGGTACCTGAGCTACCCGTTGGGTATGTGGACGCTTATTATGAGTTTGAAGATCGTCCCGCGGTCACCGAAATCTGCGATGTAATCTTGGCAAATTGCTATCCGTTCTGGGAAGGCTGTGCCCTAGAGTACTCATTGCTTTACATGAAAGACATGTTCCGAAGAACTCAGGTTGCAGCAGCAGGAAAGAAAGTTATCATTACCGAAACGGGCTGGCCTAATCAAGGAAGAAGCTTCCACGGTGCCCATCCCTCTGAAGAAAATGCTATAAAGTACTTTTTAAATGCTCAACAATGGGCGCAAGCAGAAAATATAGACTTGTTTTACTTCTCATCTTTTGACGAATCTTGGAAGATTGATGCAGAGGGCGACGTTGGAGCCTACTGGGGTTTATGGGACAAGTACGAAAACCTAAAATACCTAAAATAATCACCTAAAAAGAAAAATATAATAATGTCTAAACACACAACATTGCCGTTTACCAAGGCGATATGCTACTCGGGGTATAGGGACGGTCAAAGTCCAGATGGAAAGAGTCTGCCAAGCTATATGCAGGTCAAGCAAGATCTGCTTATTTTGCGAGGCCATTGGCAGTCACTTAGATTGTATGCGAGTGATGCTCATTCAGATACCATTATGAAGGTCATTAGAGCAGAGAAACTGCCCTTTGATGTTATGCTGGGGGCCTATATAACTGCCGAACAAAATAATCCCTCTTGTCCTTGGGGAGGAGTCTACTCGACCGAACAACTAGCTGCTAATAAACTGCATAATTGCAATCAAATTGAACGTCTAGTTCAGATGGCCAATGACTTCGCGGACATTGTTAGCTGCGTATCGATTGGCAATGAGGCAGCCGTAGACTGGACCGATCATCTAGTGCCCACAGAAAACTTGACGGCTTATGCTAAACAGGTAAAAAGCAATGTTGTGCAGCCTGTGACCTTTTGCGAAAACTATGTCCCTTGGCTCGATAAATTAGCGCCACTAGCAGATGAGCTCGATGTTATTGCTATACACACATACCCTGTCTGGGAATACAAAAGTATTGAGGAAGGGCTTGCTTACACAATCGAAAATTACAATTCTGTCGCATCACGCTACCCTAACAAACAGGTTATTATTACCGAAGCGGGCTGGGCAACCAAATCTAACGGTAGAGGCATAGAGCCAAATAATGTTAATGAAGTTCTGCAGAAACAGTATTTGCGCGAACTGATGGAATGGGCCGAAACTAACCAAATTTTGGTTTATTTTTTTGAAGCTTTTGATGAAAACTGGAAAGGGTCCGATGATCCATTTGAACCAGAAAAGCACTGGGGCATTTACAAAGCTGATCGAACGCCTAAGTTAGCTATGCAATCTCATCTCAGTTAACAGCAAAACATGCAGCCTATTAAGCTGTCCGATGAGCTCTCTATTTCACCCATAGTTTATGGTATGTGGCGACTTGCAGATGTCACTGATGCCTCTTTGCGCCGACATTCATAGAAAGATAGAACTCTGTCTAGACCAAGGTATTACCGCTTTTGACCAAGCCGATATTTATGCTGGCTATACCGGTGAATCTTTATTAGGAGCGACACTCAAAATCGCACCAATGCTCGGTGAAAAAATGACAATATTACTAAGTGTAATGCTGTCGCGCCGATTGGTATCTTCGCGGAAAAAGGGGTGAAACACTATAATAGTCCCGCCAACTGCATCAATCAGCGTGAACAACGGTCTCCTATGGAGATGGATATAACTCAGATTAATTTACTGCTAACTCATCGACCCGACCCCCTAGTGGATCCTGCAGAAACTGGTTTAGCCCTTGATGACCTGCTCAAGCAAGGAAAAATTAATGCTGTTGGCGTCTCTAACTTTAAGCCTTGGGACATTGCCCCTTGGCAATCCCACATGAAAAATCGCTTGGTAACCAACCAAATTGAGATAAGTCTTGCTGAAACCTTAGCGCTAATTAATGGCGATCTAGCTTATCTACAGCAGAAAAAATAACGCTAATAGTCTGGTCCCCCTCACAGGCGGGTCATCTACTAAAGGACACTAATTCCGCTGTGGGAAAAAGTAATCCAGGTAGCCCACGACCAAAATATGATACTGCCTTTAGTTGCGATAGTCTGACTATTAAAACATGCAGCAAATATTGTCTCAATTATGGACAGTAATAATATGCTGCGAATAAAATGTTTTTATCAAGCCTTTGTATTAACCATGAATAGAGAGACCTGGTTTGATCTCTTAAAAAAAACAATGGTCACCAGGTGCCTTAACGCTCAAATCTATACCTCTCAGATCACATGCTCAAGGCCAAAATGCGGTTCTAATTAAAAATACCATATCAAATATGGTATTTTATTTATACTGATTATGCATTTTAAATATCACCTTTTGTTAAGTACACTCAAAGTGAGGACTCAGACGGTATATGCAAAAAAATGTAAAAGTGCATATTTTCTGTGAGCAAAATAGCGTTGACATTAAAGATTTTTATTTTGTTTCCGGACACCCATTGAATGATCATCTGTCGGGTACTGACATTAACAACCAGACCCTCTGAGTTTGTTACAACAAACCATTAGAGAGTACAAAAACTGTTTACTTAATCAACAAGGAAGGCTCCAAAATGAAACAAATATTTATCGCTCTGGCATTAACGTTTTTTGCAAATATTGCCGTTGCCGAACATCCGTTAATGCAGAGATTTGACCTGAATTCAAATGGACTGGTTACTGCTGTTGAGTTAGAACAAGCTGGTTGTTCTATTAAAAGTAGCTTATTTAAAGCGGCTGACAAAAACGCTGATGGAACTTTAACAAAGAAAGAGTTACTCAAAGCAAAAAGCTATATTGCCACAAAACGTCGTTGCCCCAAAGCCTCTGGCTGAGGCGACCGGTTGAGCGTGGGAGAACCCGGCAAGTCATTACTTAGATACCGGGTTCAACGCCAAACCTTACTCAGGCCACGCTTCAAAACTAGTTAATCTGCCTATCATTTGATGCGCGAAGATCGTAGAGACGCTGAGTAATTATGCTTCTTTGTTAAGCTCCCACGGCACCATGTTCTGTGACTTGAGGCGATTTACAACCAAACCAAATCGGCTTTGCTCTTGCTGCCATTCCTCTAGCCATTTGGCCCCTGTTCGCTCTGCGTCTACAAATACTGCATTAGTAACTATCAAAGGAATTAGAACCGATAAATGAACCACCATACTGGTAATCGTGCTGTATCCTATCCAGCCAAAATGGTAGGTCGCGATGAGTCCAAATGCAGCACTCCAAAGTGTGAAGAGCACTAACATAAAGTAAGCTTGCAGGCTTTGATCAGGTACGTACTTCAACGGGTTAAATTTTACATTCATTATGCGACGCCACAGGTAGACAATAAACATTACTGAACGTCTAAATTTACTGATTTTTTCCATGGTATTCTCCCTCTTTTTGGTCAAATGCCAGACACGATTGATGCCGGCTCGCGGTGCATTTAGGGACTCATCAAATTTTTGAGGGGTGTTAAAGCAAAAGTAAAAAACCTTCTAACGATAACTGACAATCTTATTATTTTACCCCGCTAAGCGTGTTTTTTTGAGTCTTTAAATATAAAGCACCAAGTAGTTACGCAAAAAAATGCCCCATAGGTCACTTAATTTGATTTTTTTACAAAAGGGGTACCTTAAATATTGGCTAAATAAGATGTAAGAACCATAATATCTAAGCTTATTGTAGCTCCAAAGTAGTTAGCAGCCCAAGGAGCACATTGAGGCAAGAGTTCAATCAAACACCATAGTAAGACGCCCAGTTTTGAACGTCAAACAAGCATTGTAGGATCACAGCGCTGCAAGTAACGTTAAACCGAGTGCAGCGATGAACGCCGCTATTAGTGCATAAGGTATTTGTGTCAACGCATGATCCATAACATTACAGCCACAACCTTGCGCGGCAAGGACAGTAGAATCTGAGTAAAAACACGCATGACTGCCAAACGCACTTGCAGAAACAATTGCGCCAATTGCCAGGGGTATGCTGACCCCAAGGCTTTCAGCCAAGGGCAAAATGACGGGAATAGCAATGGTAAAGACTCCCCAGCTGGATCCTGTTGCAAATGAAATAAATGACATCGTTACAAACACCATTAACGGCAGTAAAACAGGCGTCATAGAATCAGCGACATTATCAATCACATAATTTGCAAGACCTAGTTGATCATTAACATCCTTAAACACAAAGGCAACGATAACAATAATCAACGCTGGTAACATGATCTTAACTCCGTCTAGCACGGCATCGAACATTTCAGTCCAAGAAAGCAGTTTTTGTGCGCCAAACAGCACCATGGTTAACGCGACGGCCGCAATCACACCAAGCTGCACATCTGGATTCCAGGGGTTGCCCCAAAGACTAAAAATAAGCAGCGTGAGAATAGGCAGCACAAAATGGTACATCCTGACAGGATTTGCATTATCTTCAGCCGCATAAACTTCAATGTCACTTGGCACTGCAGAGATAAGACCTGCCTCAGCTCGCTCCTGTGCCCGTTTCATTAAGCCCAACGCTGGTAAACGCCCAGTTGCTACAAGAGGGACCATTGCCACCGCCACCATAGGATAGAGCATGTAAGGAATAGCACTGATATATACAGCCATACCTTCACCAGATTCGGCAAACCCTATTTCAGTAAATAATCCCGCATAAAAAACTGCCCAAGTGGATAATGGTACCAATACACAGATTGGTGCTGCGGTAGAGTCCACAACATAGGAGAGCATTTCACGAGACACATTGAACTTATCAGTTACCTTTCTCATTGCTGAACCAACAGCTAAGGCATTGAGGTAGTCATCAACGAAGATAACCAAACCTAACAACCAAGTGTAAATTAGAGCACTGCCTGAATTGCGCGCGCGCGCGGCAAGAACTTGACTAAATGCGTTGGACGCACCCACGCGCATTAATAACGCAATTAAACTACCCATCAAGCCGCAGACAATGATAATCCAAGCAATAGTCTCGTCCATCATGACAGCAAGTAGAATAGAAGAGAAATTTGTCAGTGCCGCTTTTGGATCAAGAAGTAAAAGACCCACGGCAACGCCGGATAGGAGGGACTCAATCGGACGTCGGCTTAAAATTGCAACAATAATGGTGACGGCCGCTGGAAGCAATACCAACCAAGATGGTTCAATTGCCAAATGCTATCTCCAAGATAATAATAAGGGGCTGGAGGTTATCATTACAATGGAACTGTTACTAGTAGTAAACCAGCAGCCTTGTCGTTTTTAATGTTATTTGAGTCAACCAGAATAGTACGATAGTGATAATTCTGTTTAGATCAATCCCTTAACATAAGCAGATCAAAGACATCAGTTGCACTTACTCTGCTGAGCACCAGCTGAAGTAGCAACAGTGTATTAATAGCTACCGAACTAAACCAGCTTCGCGATGCATAAGACATTGCTGAGATAGCTGCACTTTTAGACTATAGCGAGTCTATAATTTTTAGACGTGCCTTTGCTCGCTGGAACAAAACGACGCCAAGCGCTTTTCGCCAAACTCCCCATTGATTTTATCGGTGTTAGTTGTTAGCTATGGCGCAGCCTTCTCTTCTATTTAACCGCGCAAACTACAAGTACCCCAGTATGATACTCTCTACTTTGGGCTATTTACTCGCACGGATACTAGTGATTTTTATTCCAAAGCATGGCTATTATTTTTCTTTTGAGTAAGAAATAATCTTGTGATTTTTTAGCTATGGCTACACAATCAAGCTGTTTCAAACATAATTACTATTCTAGGAAATTTCTTGTGACTCAACTGTTTAATACCATTGACTTTGCCAACGGCCGAACGATGAAAAATCGTTTTATGCTAGCACCACTCACTAATACTCAATCTCATACCGATGGCACGTTGTCAGATGATGAATATACTTGGTTAACTATGCGAGCCAAAGGGGGCTTTGGACTTACCATGACCTGTGCAGCCCATGTGCAAGCGCAAGGTCAGGGCTTTCCGGGCCAATTAGGTATTTTTTCTGATGATCATTTGCCGGGCTTAAGTAAACTGGCAAATGGTATTGGTAAAGAAGATAGCCTGTCGATGGTACAGCTTCATCATGCAGGTATGCGCTCGCCAGAAAAACTCATTGGCTGTAAACCTCAGTGTCCTTCAGACAACGAGCAATGGGGGGCACGGGCGCTAAGCACCAAAGAAGTTGAACAACTCATCGAAGACTTCATTTGTGCGGCTGTGCGAGCTGAAAAAGCCGGCTTTGACGGCGTAGAGGTGCACGGTGCTCACGGGTATATTTTAGCGCAGTTCCTAAGCCGTTCAACCAATCAAAGAACTGACCAATTTGGTGGCAGTGCAGAAAATCGTGGGCGGGTTATCAATACTATTATTGATGGAATACGAGAGCGTTGTGCCAGCAACTTTATTTTGGGCCTCCGCCTTTCTCCTGAACGCTTTGAAGTGGAGTTAGCTGATATTATTGAGTATGCACAAACTGTTCTAAATGATGGAAAGATAGACTTTCTAGACATGTCTTTGTGGGATATTTTCAAAGAACCTGAGGACGAGGCCTACAAAGGTCGTAGCCTTATGTCTTATTTTACCGAGCTCAATCGTGGCAAAGTGGCACTAGGTGTCGCTGGAAAAATGCGTACACCAGAAGAAATCAATCAAGCTATGGCTTCTGGTATTGACTTTGTATTGCTTGGCCGTGCAGCGATCATGCACCATGACTACCCGCATAAGATGCAAGCAGATGATAACTTTGTACCAGTCTCAAATCCAGTCTCTGCAGATCATCTGCGCACTGAGGGATTAGGAGAAGCTTTTGTTACCTACATGTCCGGCTGGAAAGGTTTTGTTAAAGAGCAATCATAAGGTCGCAGGACAAATACTATGCAAACACGACTGCTGACCGACCCCATAGGGCCTACCTTGGCCAAATTGGCCGCTCCCAACATTGTCGCCATGTTTATTATGCTCGCTACCTCAATGGCCGAAGCTTTTTATATCGGCCAGTTGGGCATAGCACCGCTGGCAGGCCTAGCCCTAGCATTTCCCATGATCATGTTAACTATGATGATGGCTGGCGGTTCTTTTGGTGGTGCTATTGCCGGCGCTGTTGCCCAACAATTAGGCGCCAACAATAAAAAAGCAGCTGAGTCAGTAGCATTGCATTCCTTTCTGCTAACAATCGGGTTCTCTATGATTTTCTCATGGTTGTTCCTCAGATTCGGTAGTCCGCTATATTCTGCTCTTGGAGGAAGGGATGCTGTTCTCACGGAAGCTCTAATTTACTCTGATATGTTTTTCACCGGATGTATTGCCATTTGGGTAGCCAATGGTCTTAACGCAATTATTCGTGGTACGGGGCAAATGACTGTCGCTGCTGGAGCAATGGCATTGGGCTCTTGTATCCAAATTGTCGTATCTGCGCTTTTGGTATTTGGTATAGGGCCCTTTCCTGCAATGGGGGTGGCTGGGGCCGCATTGGGCAATATTGTTGGCTTCACTGTTGCCGGTCTAATTCAACTTTGGTATCTGGTGCGTCTTTCGCCAACGCTAAGATTAGGTTTTCAAGGTAATCCCATAAAGTTTGCAGCATTCTTAGACATTCTAAAGGTGGGTAGCATGGCCTCTGTGTCGCCTCTTTCCTCAGTTATCACGGTAATAATAATAACCGCTATGATGGCACGACTTGGAGTAGATGTATTAGCTGGATACGGCATTGGTGCTCGTCTTGAGTTTCTAATGATTCCCTTAATATTTGGTATTGGCTCAGCATCAATTACTATGGTGGGGGCTCATTTTGGTGCCGGCAAATATCAACGTGGTGTCAAGATCGGCTGGATATCCTCGCTCACCGCCGCTGGTTTAGCAGGCCTTCTTGGCGTAGTTTTAGCGCTATTCCCATCACTTTGGGCTAATCTTTTCACTGAAGTTGAAGCTGTGCGTGAAGCATGTCGACGTTATTTGCAAATAGTCGGTCCATTTTATGCTTTTTTTGGGTTGGGACTTTGCCTCTATTTTGCATCCCAAGGGGCTCGGCGTTTGTTCTGGCCTGTAATGGGAGCTTTTTCCCGATTAATCGTTGTTGCCATCGGTGGTTGGTATCTCAGTATTCAACCAGATACCAGTGCCGACGATTTTTTTGTGCTGATCAGTATCGCTATGGCTACTTATGGCCTAGTCACTGCGGCTACTGTTTATCTTGGTGCATGGACGAGAGGTCTGGATTAGGCTGGTCAGATAGTCAGGTAGTCAGGTAGTCAGGTAGTCATTTTGCAGCTCAATGCCGAACTTTTTACTATGCTTATCTTAACTGGCCTCGTACAGAAAATCCTAGTGAAAAATAAATCATGAGAGTTTACAGCTAGGAAAATTGATACCTTAATTCAGAGAATTTTATTGAACTCCGCATTGCTAAATAGCCGTAGAAGAATACTTATCGAGCGTTAATTAGCGTACCGTAATCTGCCTTACCCTTGGCAATATTTGTAAATGCTAGGGCATTACGCGTGTCAACAATAGCAATTGTATCAACGCCTGATTCTAACAATGATAGAGCCTCTTCTACTTTTGGGATCATACCCCCCACTATAACCCCCGACGTTATATATTGCCTTGCCGTAGTTGGATTTAAATGGGTAAAACGACTTGTGGAATCCTCTATATCACGGAAAATACCACCAATGCCGGTGACAAAAATAAGCAGTTCTGCTGCCATTTTTCGAGCAATCTGCACAGCGCTTGTGTCAGCATTAATATTAAACACATTACCCTTAGAATCAACTCCTAAAGATGCGATGATCGGCACAACATTAGCTGACAGTAACCCTAATAGTAATGTTCTATTTATGGAAGTGATATCACCAACCTCACCAAAATCTATAGGTGTTGGACCACCACCAGAAACCAATATTGGTAGCCGTTTTTTAGCCTCAATAAGTCGTCCGGATGCACCGTGACATCCAAACCCATTAATTCCATGGGCTTGCATAAGTGCGACAAAATCGACATTTACTTGACCACAGAGCACCTGTTTTACAAAGACTAAATCTTCCTTACTGGTGATACGTCGCCCAGCGATTTTGCGCGGCGCAATGCCGTAGCGAGATTGCACGGCAGATACCTGAGGTCCGCCACCATGTATTACCACTACATGCCACCCTTCATAGAGAAGGCCTAAAATATTCTTTGATAAACCAGTACGCTGTTCATTATCGAGTAATATATCCCCACCTACTTTAATCACCGCCAAAGGTCTGGTCTTAGTTTGTAGGTTTATCGAATCACTCATGGCCACATCCCTAAACTATCTAAAAGGTAGTTATTCTCATGACCAGTCATCAGATTAAAGTTCTGCATAGCTTGACCAGCGCCGCCTTTTATTAAATTGTCCAACACACTGGTCACGCATAAAGTTTTGGTGCCATTAGCATGTGCTTCGCTGACATCAATGCCTATTTCAATACGAGCAGAATTTTTAATAGCCGCAACCTCTGGTGCCATACCTTTGGGCAATATTGATATAAGCGGAAATTCTTTATAAAACGCATGATATATTTCCCGCAACTCGTGTTCCTCAAGTCCGTTGGGAACATCAAACTGCGCTATGGACATCATTCCCCGTGACAAAGGCGCCGATACCGGAACAAAATCAAATTGGATGTCAGTAGCACCTGCGGCAGCTAAGGTTTGCAAAACTTCTGGCGTGTGTTGGTGATTAAATACTTTGTAGGCTTTTAAGTTATTAGTACGAACAGCATGGTGATTACCCATCTGTGGATGGACCCCTGAACCACTGGAACCCGTTAATGCAACAACATTAATCGCCGTTTGGCGCAGGTGATTCGCACTGGCTAATGGCAATAAAGCGGTGGCAATACACGTTGCAAAACAACCCGGATTAGCCACATGCTTGGCGGTTTTAATTTGTTCTGCATATAACTCTGGCATGCCGTAAATAAAGGTACCTAGTCTTTCCGGACAAGGATGCTGATCTGCATAATAACGCGTATAGTCGCTAAGTTGATCTAGTCGGAAATCTCCAGATAAATCGATAATTCGCACATCCAAAGCAAACAATTCCATGGCAACGCGAGCTGTAATAACATGTGGCATGGCTAAAAATACTATGTCCGCTCCAGCAGCACATTCGGTGGGTGAGATGTCTTCAAGAACAATATCACTAAGTCCCCAAAAAGAGCGATTGACCTGGCCGATATTTTTACCAATGTGATCCTTACTAGAAACACGCAGTATGTCAACATCTTCACGGCCTATTAGATTCCGCAGTAATTCAGCAGCAAGGTAGCCTGAGCCACCAATGATAGAGACTTTGGTTTTTTTCATAGAATACTCGCTTTTATATTATCTTCAGACTGGACAATTACCAGTGCTCGCTGGCCAATAGCAACGTTTTCGTTTGGAAATAAAATGCGTTCGCCATTAGCTGAAACAACATATTGATAATTGTGATCCGTTGCTAAAATATCGCCCTCTTGAAACTCAGTAAAATTAACAATGTCCTCAGAAAAGCACAGTCGAAAGGATTCTGTTTGCTTGGTCACCTCACCGACAACGCGAAACCGTTCTACTATCGAAGGCTGCATGATTAGACTTCTTGTGTCGCTGATTAATGCTTTCAACCCACTAATTATCGAGGCGAACTCATCTAAATCATTTTCGCCAAACGGCTTTACCTGACCGAGCTCTAAAGTAAAGCTGGTGGCACCGCAAACCTTAGCCGTGAACGCTGAATAAGTAGAACTTTTTTGTCGTGTACTCAATATAGCTTGAATACCCCATTGCCCCAATAATTCATATTGGTATTCTATGTCTGGCGAAGCGATACTATTTGGCGAGATAGCAAACTGTTTGTAAAAAGATCCTCTGATAGCTGTGTGTAAGTCATAATGGATTTTGTCTGCTTTTGCTCTCTGGAAAAAAATCCGGCTATGGGTCATTAGTCTGTGACACCTAAGACATTCATCACTTGAGTTACTGTTAGGCGTAGAGTCTTGACTGAAGAGGCGGTTCATATTTTCATCACATTGCCGACAGTTTTTAGTAATGGCCTTTGGATTGGCTATCACCACCAGTAAATTATGTTTCACTGGTATTTCCCCAGAAAAAATCTCTCGAACTAATTGATCAATAATCTCTACGGGAGCCGTCTCATTACCATGCACTCCAACCGACAATAAAATGGAATTCAGCGTTAAATCATCCTGAGGATGGAAGTACAAAACACCATTGTCCCAGAGCTCTACTCGAACATTATTGTCAATAGTAACAGCAGGGCAACCTTCAACAGTATTACCCTGTAGGGTGAATTCTAAGAAGCTGTGGTCACCAAACAATGATGATTTACAATCAGCCACTGCATCAGACCTTTTGGAACGCATAAAAACTACCCAACTGCATAATTTGTGTTAACTCATCCAGTGCAGCTCGACTTTCAACCAGTAATGCAGGATCAGCTAAATCGTTACTACAAAGTTCATCTCGATAATGTTTATCTACCCAACTATTTAAGGTTAAAAATAACCTATCGGTAAACAAAAATGAGGGATTAACTGCAGCTAACTGCTGCTCATTCATGACCACTCTTAACCGCAAACACGCTGGACCGCCTCCATTACGCATGCTTTGTCGTACATCGACAAATTCTAAATGTTTTATCGGTGTATCTTGCTCGATAAGATCAAGCAAATAGCTATGCACAGTCTTATTCTCCTGGCTTTCCATAGGTAATATCAGTGTCATTTCTTCTTGACCAGGCAAATTTACTAATTGTGAATTGAACAAATATGATCTGATCGCATCGCTCAAAGACACACGATTCTCGGGCACCTCTATAAAATGAAGAGCAGTGTCGCCACAGGCCTCGTTGAGTTTTGCAAACAAATTGGCTTTATCGGCAAATGCTCGCTCATGCATAAATAAAACATTTTTGTTAGTTACACTCACGACATCATTGTGGAATCCACCAGCATCTATTACCTCCAAACTTTGTAAGGCCATTACCGTTTTGCTCTCTGCTAAACCATGCTTACGGGCGATCGCCATAGACGCCTCTAAAGACTGTCGGGCCGGGTAGCGTTTAGTCATTGTAGAAGATCCAAAATCTTGTTTTCCATAAACAAATAGCTCTACCCCTTGCTCACCATAGGCATTGCATAGTCGATTATGGTTAGCTGCCCCTTCATCACCTAAATAGATACCTCCAGAAAGGGCATCATGATGATTGAAATACTTATCATTGTTGAAAATAGTCTTTAGGATGTCACCCGTCATATCTTGCTCGATGGATCGATGAAACATAGTTTTTAAGTTTGCTGGGGTAAAATGAACTCTCCCATCGGCAGTATCACTACTTGGGGATACTGTGGCTGCGTTGGCTGCCCACATAGAAGAGGCTGAGTAACATCTAGCTAATAAGTCAGGTGCAGATTTATGTACTTTTTCAACAATAGATTGGTCTGTACCGCTAAATCCCATTTTTCGTAGTGTTGGAATATGTGGTCGCTCATGAGGAATTAAAATGCCTTGTTGGAGTCCCAATTGATGTAATCTTTGCATTTTCGCTAAGCCTTCTTTCGCCGCTTGACGCGGCTGCGATACATGCTCAGCATTATTTGTTGAGGCTAAATTTCCCTGTGACAAACCCGCATAATTATGGGTGCTGCCAATCAAACCATCAAAGTTCATCTCCACGGTAGCTGACACGTGTTGCCTCCTATCTTTAAGTAAATATAGTGATCAGGTAATTTATTTTGCCCAATGCCTTTTATCTTAGAGTGCTACGTACCTGACGCGCTCACCAACAGATAAACTCAATCCATCTAATGTCTGCGAAGGCAGTTTAATATTGCCCTCAGATGTTTCTTCAATAACTGAAATGCAGGCTTTGAATGATCTAATATCACCCCCACAAACCAAATATTCAGTACTGTCAGGCGCCTCTGCTTGCCCAATTATATTCGCCACAGCGCTGGATCTAATAGTGGCTATGTGATCTATAAACGTATCAACGCTTGGGGCACCATCAAAAATATCTATCTGGCCACGCCAAAGAAAGCCTTCCTTCTCCAGCATTGCCAAGGCAGCTCTACCCTGATCATTAGGACGACCTATAACCTCCCGTGCAGCTTTAGATAATAAATTCACATAGATAGGCTGCTTGGGCATTAGATCAGCAATAAATTGGTTACCATTAACTGCACCAAACAGGTCAGCAGCAGCAAAATCCATATCAAAAAAATGCTGCCCTATGGCATCCCAAAATGGTGAGCGTCCATTTTCGTCAAAATAGCCACGTAAATCTGCCATCACTTGTGAAGGAAACCGCTGCCTAAACTGAGCCATAAATAAGTAACGACTTCGAGCCAGTAATTTGCCGTTACCTTTTTGTCGATAAGCATCATCTAGAAAGAGTGTGGCAACCTCAGCGAAACCTTCGAAGTGGTTGGACAAATTAAGGGTTTCAACGCTAACTTTTTTACCTAGAACTTTACTACTATGGGTAACCTTGTTTAGCTTATAGGAATAAAATTGATCATCTTCGCCAAGCTGCGAAATAATGCCCGCAGTCCCTACCAATAGGCCGGTAACAGTATCTTCCATGACCAAAAGATAATTTTCACGTCCAGGCTCAACAACATCCCTGTGGAGACTAGTAGTTGATTTTTCAATTTTTTTAATCAACGCGTCTCTATCTGGAGGTAAGGTTGTCATTCCAGGATAAGCGGCTTTAGCCAAGCGCAGCAGATTATCAAGGTCATGCTCTTTAATAGGTCTTACAATAATCATAATGATTAACCTTCATGTAACATTTAATAGTTGTGCCCAATACAAATTTACAGTACCTGGCTAATTACCGTGCGCACGGACGCCTCAAACCGATCAACAATGTTGTCAATATCATTGTTTGTACAGATTAGTGGTGGTGAGAACGCAATTGAGTCCAACGATGGCAACGGTCTTGCAATCAGACCATTTTCATAACACTGCTGAGCTACTTTGGCTGAAATTTTTGTCTCTTTCTCAAAAAAAGTTCTCTGATTTTTGTCTTTGACCAGTTGTACCGCAGCAATCATACCTACCCCGCGCACCTCAGCGACAAAACTATCTTTAGAAAACCTTTGCTTGAGCTGCTGATGAAAGTAAGTACCAACTAATGCAGCGTTGTCTACCAAATTTTCGTTTTCAATAATATCTAAGTTAGCCATAGCAACGGCCGCCCCAATAGGATGCCCAGCATAGGTATAACCGTGCGCAAAATTACCGTATTTAGCCGAACCCTTTTTTAGAAGCTGCCATATTTCATCAGATACAAATGAGGCTGAAAATGGAAAGTAGCCACTGGTTAAGGCTTTTGCAGTAGTCATCATATCCGGTTTCAGATCATAATACTGACTGCCAAACCAGGTACCCAAACGGCCATAACCACAAACAACCTCATCGACAATAAATAAAATGTCATAGCGTTTTAGAACCTTTTGAATAGCATCAAAATAACCTTTTGGTGGTGGAACTACGCCGCCAGCGCCTAATACGGGTTCAGCAATAAATGCTGCAACAGTGTCTTTACCTTCTTGTAGGATCATATCCTCTAGCTGTTGGGCCCGTCGTAATGAAAATGCTTCTTCGGTTTCGCCCTCCAGTCCATGCCGAAAAAAGTCGGGTGACTCAGTATGCAAAATATTATTCACTGGCAGATCAAAATCCGTATGAAATGAGGGTAATCCGGTAAGGCTTGCAGTAGCCAACGACGTCCCATGATAAGCTTGCCATCGCGAAATAATTTTTTTCTTTTGCGGCTGGTTGCGAATGTTATTGATATACCAGATTATTTTTATCAGGCTATCGTTGCCATCAGAGCCACCGCTACCAAAAAATACTTTGGACAATCCCTGGGGAACTTTTTCTAATAACCGTTCGGCTAATTCTATTTGTGGTGTATTAGACATGCCTGAAAACGTATGATAGTAACTTAATTGCAAAGCCGATTTATGCATCGCATCTGCTAGCTCTTCCCGTCCATAGCCCACATTGACACACCATAGACCCGCTACAGCATCAATTAATTTTTTACCCGAATGGTCTTGTAAATAAATTCCCTTTCCGGATTCAATAATTTTAGGCCCCGTTCGGGCAAAATCATCTGCATTGGTTGCTGGGTGAAGGATACTACTAGCGTCTATCGCAGGTAAATTTTTCATAAAGCCTTGCTACCTCATTTCTAATCCATGCATCTATATCAAACACTGCTCAAATTGTAGATAGATGTTTATTTATATAGTGAAATAGTACGGACATTGTCAGCTAAACGATATAGCAATATTTTGTAATAATTATTCTAATATTTGCCATAATGCTAGCTGAAAATGGCATAATGGCAATTAATTTATAGTAATGCTGTCTACCGTATGAAAAAACACAATCGAACAGTAAGTTATGACTCTGTAGACCGTGAACTCATATCACTACTTAGAACTGATGCAAGAGCTTCTATTTCTAAATTAGCTCAAATCCTCAAAGTATCTAGAGGCACAGTACAGAACCGCTTAGATAGATTAATAGCAACTGATGCCATCATTGGCTTTACCATACGTGCAAGCGCAAGTATTGATGACGGTGCTATTCGTGCTGTTATGTTGATAGAAGTCACTGGCAAATCAACCTCTAAAATTATTACCAAGTTACGCGGATTACCTGAATTACAAAAGGTTCACACCACCAATGGTGCCTGGGATCTAGTTGCCGAAATTCAAGCATCTAGCTTAGCTGATTTTGACAATGTGCTACGAGAGGTGCGCTTGATTGATGGTATTGCCAATAGCGAAACCAGCATTTTGTTGAGCACAGTTTAATTGTTCCTTAAAACCGTATTCTAACGTTACAGTATTCAGCAAATAGGGCGTTCTAGAACATTTATCAATAAGCACTGTCTGTAAAGAATGTCTTCAAGGTGTATAACAAATGGATCGCTTTGAGTAATATTGGACTTCTTACGTTATTCTCGTATTCGTCATAGCTCTGCAAGTACTCTGGATTACCTGGCACCACTATGAGTTGTTTCATGCGCTTGTTAGCCGGCGCGTGAATATCGCCCATGACCACAATGTCATTTCTAATATGGTCAATGGCCATGTAGGTAAAACGCTCTAACGTCTCTGGCCGTTTAATCGCATCTTGATAGGCCAATTGAAGCCGTTTTTTTACTTCAGCATTGCCATTTCTATAGAGATTAGAGATTGCCCATGAAAGATGCCAAACGGCGTGATTCCAATCCAGCATAGTAAATGGCGATGTTTCATAAAGCATATCAATGTTATCAAAATATAGAGCAGCAATCTTTGTGGCGATATCAGGAGTGATTACCTGATCTCGAATACCCCAAATTGGCAGTTCCGATGTAGACAACTTCCTGGCAAATTCTGCCTCAGCTACCTTTAAGGTGGCCTGCCAATCTATGTTTTTGATTAAGACCGATTGTTGATCATTGTAACTAACATAGGGCATCGCAGCTTCACAGACGGGATTGCGCGCACCTGGTGATGCGAAACGTCGGTCATCATACATCAACGATTCAATTAGAATTGCCGAGCACCATTTTTTCTCATTCATTTGAAGATCTGACTCAGGCAAATCAGATGCTAACTGCCATGATCTAGCACTTGCTGCAACGGTTTTCGGACTGACTTCATAGATTACCTTGTCTATAATTCGTCCATCGCAAGACAGACTAAGTTCGCCGATTTCTACTATATTAAAATCCTCGGATGCAAACGTTATATTGGCATCTCTAAGTACATTATGCGCTGTATGCTGAGTAGTTGCTGCACTAGGAATAACTGAAAAATCTCGAGATTCAATAATGAGATCATCAGTAATCTGGAACATTTGCTGATTCTGATTACTTATCTTACAGCCAATAAGATTGACCGAGGCAGTGGTTATGTTTGAAAGTTCAAGCCATTGAGTTGGTTGAACATGCTGGATTGCACTGACCGGCATTAGCTCATTAAACACAACACCACCTTCTGGAGGTGCCTTGACAGCTTGATCGCAGCCGCTAACTAACAGCGTGAGACTGGTGAATAAAATTAAATACAGTTTTTTAATAATCATTGCACAAGCTCCACAAGAGATGGAAATATCCAGCGGCCGTCTAGTAACTCGGCTCTAGGCCTATACATTCTAACAACATAATTCCAACCCTCAGTAATGGGCATATAGTTAGTACTCAGAGGATCACCGCCGAAGTGCAGTGTTATTGAACCATCAATGTTTTTTTTCGCCGATTTATCATTGTAGCTATAAATATTGTTTTTATTTTTTTCAAAATAGCCATCTTTATTATACATCGCCAGAGACCAAAATCCGTCTACAGGCACATCTTTGACCGTCAACGCATAAGCTTTTTCGGCAGTCAAGTTGGGTGTAACAGTCAGCAAATAAGACTCTGACTCAGGCAAGGTTCCAAACCCATAGGCAGTCAGCAAAAGCTGCTTAATCGGATTGACTTGCGCTTTAGTACCAGCGGCCTGTGCATTATCGTGAATGCCTTGACTCAACAACAATAAAAGCTCTGTAGTGGCCCCCATGCTGACTGCATCATAGTCTGGATGGGTATATAACCGCTGTGATGCACTAACAATAGTCAACTTATCCTGTAGCGCATGTGCCTTTGCTAAATCATCTGGTATTGAATCTGATACTAAGATTCGTACTAAAAGCAGAACAAATGGTGTGTCAAATTTTTTCACAGTGAGATCATGCTGACCAACATCATGAAAAATTTTATTGGTAAAACCATGTTCATTTATCACTTGCACAGACATATAGCGACCGTGAGCCTCTGGAATAGTGAGACTGGCACCCTCACTAATATCAACAATGGCGACACTGTATAGGGTGTCGCGATTAAGCCGCTTGCTGCTGCGCTGGTCAATACCAACAAGCCTTCGACCATGACTAAAGGTGTTAACTTTTCCATGTGCCCTGGCTAGATACTTATCAAACTGAATAGCAGTTTTTGCTTGTACATAATTCAGGGCAGTGACTTCTACGGTAGACTCATCTGCACAGAGACTACCACTGGTGAAAGCCACAAGAATACTCACCCAGAACCCAAGTAATTTTGCGCGTATCTTTAATATTATCAATTTCTACCCTCTTCCTACACACATAGCTGTCTACTGTTAATTTTTCAGACCTTGGCCACATTCGACGACCTATGAACGTCTAAATCCTCAAAAAAATTCAGATTAACTATCTGAGCAAACCAACATGTCAACAACTCATATTACGTTATTCACCCATCACTGACAGCGGAAAATAACCCTATACAATATTTTTGTGCTATGCAGGCTTGTGTTTATTATATTTTTTATATAATAAAAATACCAGTGAAGAGGACAGATTAATCCATGACACAAATAGCCATATTACTGAATAAAGAGGCCGGCTAGAAAACTACTACAGTAGTTATGTAAACGCCAACCTAAGCTCCGATATTATTTCTCTGGCTATGAAACAACTCAACTCACTAATGGCCATGGCTAGTAATCGCTTAGCAGGCAAAGATCTAATACAAGCATCAATTATGCAGTACTTTCTATCGACTATTTGTTAAATGAAAACTACGACAAAACCATATAGCTACTTCATGATTATCTATCTGCAACTCCCACGCTGAGAATACCGAAATTCTAAGTAGCTCAATACAGTCCTGATTGTGAAAACTATCTATATCTAGTAAAGATGTTAGCGCCCTTATAATACTCACCTACGTTTAGGCCCCTAATAAACTCTGACCACAAACTCTTACCATATTACCGTTGATACCGGCCGCCTGAGGACTAAGAAAAAAGCCGATAACCTCGGCTACATCAACCGGAAGACCGCCCTGCCCAAGAGAACAGAGCCTACGACCCATTTGCCGCGTAACAAAAGGAATAGCTGCGGTCATCTGTGTTTCAATAAACCCCGGCGCAACACCATTGACAGTAATCCCCCGCGATGCACAAGGTTCTGCTAAGGCATCAATTACGCCAATAATTGCTGCTTTTGAAAAGGCATAATTAGTCTGTCCAACATTTCCTGCGATACCGCTAATCGAGGCAACTCCAATGATCTTACCGCCGTTGTCCAGTAACGTAGTCTCCAACAAGGCGTTATTAATGCGCTGCACAGCACCAAGATTTATTTGCATCAGCAAATCCCATTGATATGCAGACATTCTTGATAATGTCTTATCTCTGGTTACACCGGCATTATGCACAACAGCATGTAAGGCTGAACTATGAGCGTTGCAAAAATCCCGAAGTCTATCTGGCGCATCATTATCTGTGATGTCTAATGGCAAACTTAAACCGCCAATCGCATTCATCACTGCTGTCAGCTCATTCTGTGACTGAGGCACATCAACACCTATCACCTCTGCACCATCTCTGGCAAGAATCTGACTAATGGCCAAACCAATTCCCCTTGCAGCGCCCGTAACTAACACAGTTTTACCCACAAGAGGCTTTTCCCAATCAGCAGCCATATCAGCCACTGGCGCGGCTACTGTTAGTGCCTGCGCATTCATAAAAGCCGAACCTGCAGAAAGCAAAAATCGAACTGGCGCCTCAAGTGCCTGATCACCTCCTTTATCAATAAATACCAAGTTAGCTGTAGCACCTTTACGACCGATTTCCTTAGCAATAGACTTAACAAAGCCAAGCAAGCCACGCTGAATTGCGGCATGCTCTGGATTATCTAAAGAGCAGGGTTTATGACCGATGATAATTATTCGCCCAGAATTTTTTACGGACTTTAGGTGTTTATTAAAGAAATGGTAAAGTTCTGAGCTTTGCTTTGCACTGGAAATACCTGAGGCGTCAAAAATCAAATGTCCGCTGCCCTCCATGGAATCATTGCACAATGTAGCACCAGCGGCAGTAACAAAAGCGCCAATAGATGTTGCAAATACAGCATCCTGACTGCTACCCAATAATATTTGACCAGTCAATGTATGTGGCTGCTCAGCATCCTCACGTACAAGGGAAACTGGGTCGGGTAGTCCAACTGCAGCCAATAGTTTTTTACCAATGGTTGAGTTGGCAATTTCTAGGTACTTATCAGACATTTCGTTGTTACTCCAAAACAGTGTATTGACTGGTTCTGTTAGTCTAACCGTAGATATAACCTAATAGTTAGCCCAGATGACAATTAATCCCTCGCACCAGTCAATGGCTTTTATATTCAGTCAATTTAGTATTGCTGTTGAGACGAGGATCGTTAAATTTAAAACCGACGAGATAATCACTATGACAACTATCCGCAAAGTCGCCATCATTGGTGGCAACCGTATTCCCTTCGTGCGCAGTAATACTAGCTATAGCCATTCCAGTAATATGGATATGCTAAGTGCCACTCTTCAAGGGCTAGTAAAGCGCTTTAATCTCTCCGAAGAGCGCCTAGGAGAAGTGGCTGCTGGCGCCGTGATGAAGCACTCTCGTGATTTTAATTTGGCTCGAGAAGCCACCTTAAACTCAGGTTTATCCCCTCAAACACCTGCCTATGATGTTCAACAAGCCTGCGGCACGGGGTTAGAAGCAGCTATTCTAGTTGGCAATAAAATAGCTCTTGGCCAAATTGAATCAGGTATAGCAGCTGGCACAGATACTGCCAGTGATGCACCGGTGGCAGTCAATGAAAAATACCGACATATGTTGCTCAATCTGAATCGTGCCAAGACTTTAGGGCAGCGATTAGCAGCTCTGGCAAGTATCAGGCCAAGCTTTATGGCTCCTCTGTTGCCGGCTAACGCTGAACCTCGCACGGGACTGTCAATGGGGCAACATTGTGAGTTAATGGTTAAGCAATGGAACATTAGCCGCGAAGAACAAGATCAACTAACATTTAATAGCCATCAAAATCTGCTTGCAGCCTATCAACGCGGCTTCTTTGAAGATTTAGTCATGCCTTTTAATAATGTTAAACGTGACGGAATTATGCGTGACACACCGCTAGAAAAACTGGCTAAATTAAAACCTGCTTATGACTCCAAAAACGGTACCTTAACAGCTGCGAATTCCACCACACTCACCGATGGCGCAGCTGCAGTGCTATTGGGAAGTGAGGAATGGGCACAAAAGCATAAGCTACCTATACAAGCCTATCTGACTCATAGCGAAGTTGCCGCAGTAGATTTCTATAGTCAAGGAGAGCAAAGCGAGGGCTTGCTTATGGCACCTGCCTATGCCGTACCCAGACTCCTCAAGCGAGCTGGCATTAGCCTGCAAGATTTTGATTTTTATGAGATCCATGAAGCCTTTGCCGCTCAAGCATTGTGTACCATGAAAGCCTGGGAAGATATTGCCTTCTGTACCGAAAAACTTGGGCTTGATGCACCATTAGGCAGTATTGATAGAGCTAAGCTTAATGTAAACGGGTCCAGCGTAGCTACTGGTCATCCATTTGCCGCCACAGGACCAAGAATTATCGCAACCTTAGCGAAGTTATTAGAACAAAAGGGCGGTGGTCGAGGGCTTATTTCCATTTGCGCTGCTGGCGGGCAGGGTGTGACGGCAATTATAGAGAGATAATGCTTTGTCGAATCAGGCTATCGAAGGCAAATGCCGAGTGGATTCTATTAACGGAAAATCCACACAAGTTTGTTTAGTTAACAAGTTAACTAAACTGCAAATAGCCACGAAGGCCACTTAAAAGAGACTCAATAATTATATCTAAAATATTCGTTACTGATATCTAGACCACAAGGTAAATAGCAAAAAAGTCTTTCAGGCGAAGAATACTAGGCCTTAATGTAATACATAGATGCTCTAAAACCTAAGAATGAGTATTCTTAAACCAAGATACGTCGAATTTTAATTGCATATCACAGAAAAAGATTTACTCAAGTCACAGTCACTTTAAATGTGAAATTAGATGTACTGACATAGACACATCTGAAAGTAGCATACCTATGCGTAACTGTATGTATAAAATCAATACAGTTGCTCTACAGATACGCTAATACCTTCCTCTAACTTGCTTATAAGGTCGCTTATTTTTCTATTTGTTGGTGCCTCAATACCTAACATCTGGGCGCGTTTGGCGACCGCTTCATTAAGAAACGCTATTTCGGTTTTTCTACCTATTTGAATATCCTCCCACATTGAAGAGCGTGCATGGGGATCTATATCCAGCATAGTCTTGGCTAAACGCAAAAATATCCAGTTTGGTAGACGCAGAATTGTCGGCATCCAAGAAGGCTTTACCGTAGTAAATTGAGCAAGCTTAATCCCTTCCATTTTTGCCACAGAGAGCCATTCACTCTGAGCATTAGCATAAACCTGTCTTAACTGATGATTCTCAAGTTGTGTCTTTATCGGCTGATCCGCTATCGCATTAAGTGCATTATTAAGATTGAGTAATAATTTACCATAAATCACAGATTGCATATCCTCATGCAGTTCGCAGGAAAAACCAATCGCTTTGAGATACTTGGTAAAAAGCTTAGATACCGGTGTGTGATGAAACAATAAAGTTCCTTCAGTTCCTCGATGAAAACGTGCGTTTTCCAAGCTTAAGACATTAAAAGGTGTAATTCCCTGCCTCACTTTTTCTTGAGGTAGGTGGTCTCTAATAATATCCAGACTACCTAAACCATTTTGCATAAAAAATAGTTCCGCTCCATTTTTCGCAAGCCTCTGCAAGTCTGGTAGCGCCGCCTCAAGCTGATGACACTTTAACATGACAAACACAGCCTCAAATTTTTCATCTGACAACTTAGTCAACAATGCACTTGGCATGACCTTTTCATTTTGGCCTGTATAGTCAGTTAACGTTATACCGCCAGCGCCAACAATAGAGTCACAAATACGCTGACGGCAAATTAGACTGACCTGACAACCACCAAGCTGCAGCAGTCCTCCAAGATAACAACCTGTTGATCCAGCACCAAAAATTGCAACTTGCATGTAGTTTCCTCAAAGTATTTCAATGGCTTAGACAAACAACTCATCAGGGCTATTAATATAGTAATCAAATAAACACCAGTGACTGCAAAAATGCGATTTCTCCGAAGATACCATTACAGCGAAAGATCATTCAAGAATCAATAATAAGGTGCCACTGATACCATAGCTTGTGGCTATGTCTTGATATGATAGGTAAAAAATTGCCCGCCATATGCGCTACTTAGCGTCAGCCAAAAAGCAACCACTAAACAAGAAGAACAGTCTTGACAATAAAATTTTAATTAGTAGATATCGCTAGCTCATATATTCACGCGATAATATTTAGAGCATTAGGTGGATGGATAAGAACTCAGTAGTTCAAGCTATTTCACAAAGAGCATGGTGAAAACTAACGTTGCTGACCACAGCATTTTTTAAATTTACGGCCGTTACCGCACGGACAAGGATCATTGCGCCCAATTTTCGCCATCTCACGTCTCATTGGTATGTTCGGTGCACAGCAACCTGCATTACTACAACAAGACGAATCACTGCCTGCAGAATTTTCACCAGATGATTGTTCTTCTCTTGCCATAATTGTCCTTCAATAACGCTAACTAAGGCGCGCTAATAGAGTCGTGTCAATACAAAAACCCACACTTTTTAGTAAAGGCTTGCCAATCTTCACTATGAAAAAAGACTAATGAACTTGTTCATTTTGCACCTGGCACTTGATCACCGGGGCAGCCACAATTTTTATCATCTTGTGCTCGACATAAACGAAAATTTAGCCAGTGCCCTACCGCAACGAGACTTGCGCCTGCAAGTGTCATTATCTTTTCCCCTGCCTCTCCAATTCGCTCCTCTCCTAATACCAAGGCCAACACTAGCATTGCTAATCCAGGTAATGCCCAGAAAAACAGTTGGTAACGTTTATGCTCTTTGCAACCCAAACTCAGCGCAAAGATACTGCAGGGAATAACGGCGACAACCATCCAAACATGAAAAGCTTCATTATCAAGATTGAGCGCAGCGATACTCGGTAGTGCCAAAATGAGAATGGGTAACATCAGACAATGCACGACGCAGGCAATTGATAATCCAATGGCAATTCTATCTGTTGCTGCTTGTTGTATTTTCATAGCATTCTTTCCTAAGTATTAAGCCGCCTGCGCAACGCAACCCTCGCAGAGGCAGTTCATTTCTAATTGAGTGGTTACCAGCTTGAACCCAGCCTCATTGACACTTTCGCGTAGTTCAGCGATCGTTGCAGGCTGGATACTAATTTCTTTTACTTTACTACACTGTCGGCAAATTAAAAATTGCGGAACAGTATGGGCATGACCGCAACTAATATGGGCACAGGCCACATACTTATTAGCCAAACTAAGCTTATGGACTAACTGTTCATGCTCTAGAAATTCAAGAATCCGATAAACAGACATAGCTGGCATAGTCTGCCCGTAGTGACGAGTACAAAAATCAACGAGTTCATAAGCAGAGAGTGCTTTGTCCGATTGGATAAGCCCAGCCAAAACCTGTTTTCGCTTCTCGGTTAACCTAACTCCATGTGCTTTGCACTGTTGCTCTGCATGTCCAATAATCTTTTCAACATGATTCATTCTTAGCACCTGGCTTTATCACTATATTTTAAAAACGAAGATCTTTTTACGTGGTATTGTTTTGATATAACGCCTAAAACGTAACACTCTAAAGATTTTCAAATAATCTGCAGAGCTGTCATGTTACAACATATCATTTGCGGTTGCTAATTCGATTTTGCCGTAAAAAACCACGCCATAAGGTAAAAAATGCAAATTAGAAGCAACTTAGTTCTTGAGTGTTGATGGACCGCATGCTCACAGTAGAGTCCGCAGTGGCAATTGGAATTGATTATTCTCTCTAGAAATTGTTTTCAACAGTAGCGCGATCTTTGCGGCAATGAATCAGTCAATCAGCTACTAAAATCTAGTGTTAATAGCAAACGACGCTGGCCTTCTGATAAAGCAGGCGAACGATGTACCAGACCGGCATTCTCATTTCCCTCCCAGAGCTCACCCTTTAAAAGAGCAACATCACCGCTATGCAGTTGCTGTATATCGTGTGAATGTCTATATAACCCCGATTGACTGTCGATCTTGCCTTGACTTCCAAGACCAAGCTTTTGTCGGTTTACCGCTTGGTGAGGCAACCATTCCGTAGCCACACCTTGAAAGGTCGTAACCAAGCGGCAAGGTACTTTGTCGACATGAAATTTTGGGCACATTGCTCGGTCAAGTGCAGAAAGACGCAAACCAACACGCTTGAGCTCAAAAAGGCAGCAGAACATCTCCACTAGTTCAGTAATATTTTCGCTTAACTGACCTTGGGCGGGATCCATTAAACACTCATTAATACTGTAAAGAGCGCTTTGTGGCGTAACAGTCATAGATGCTTGAAAATGAGGATTCGACGCAAGAAAGTCGTCCACATCACTGACCAATGTCTCACCTAATGAACGCTGCCAAATAACAATGTTGGTGTCTTCACGATAAATATCAGCTAACACTGAAGGCTCACAGCCTTGAATGGCGTCTCGAGTTTTTAGTGCTTGACCATTAATGGACTCAAGATTTGTTAGTTGCGAAAGATTTGTGGAATTCATGCTTGTTCCCAAACAGGAAACGGATCTTGCAATGTTGCCCAGTAAGCTTTTCCACGCAAAACCTCTTGCTCACTTAGAAGGCACTCATCAAGTGACTCTGTCATGAGGCTTTGATTCAAGCCTTGACCAATAAAAACTAATTCTTGACGCATATCACCAAAAGGTTCAACCCATTGCTTCTCAATGGAGGCCAAGTACTCTTCATCCTCAGGCCAGTTGTGTTTGGGAATAGCCTTCCAAAACATTCCTGCGAAGCCATAGCGTGCAATGCCTCCTGCTTGACTCCACTGACCGGCAAACTCAGGGCGAGATGCGAGCCAAAAATAACCTTTGGACCGAATTAATTTACCGTATTTATCAGTACTATGTAAAAAATCATGAAATTTTTGTGGGTTAAACGGTCGCCTTGCCTGGTAGGTGAAACTGCCAATGCCATATTCTTCTGTCTCAGGCACGTGCTCCCCACGCATTTCTTTGAGCCAACCCGGAGCTTGCTGAGCACGCTCGAAGTTAAATAAACCAGTATTAAGCACTTCATCAACGTTTAATTGGCCTTCGGCAATAGGAATAATTTTAGCCTCGGTATTCAAGGTTTTCAGAATTGCCGTTAGACGAGCTATCTCCGTCGCATTTACTAAATCAGTTTTACTGATCAAAATTACATCAGCAAACTCCACCTGCTCTACCAACAAATCAGCAACACTTCTTTCGTCTTCATCACCCAAAGACTCAGCAGTATCTTGCAGGTATTTTGCCTCGTCATAGTCCCTTATAAAATTTACCGCATCAACCACGGTGACCATCGTATCCAAGCTAGCGACATCTGATAGTGAAACTCCATTTTCATCTTCAAAAGTGAAGGTCTCGGCAACAGGGAGAGGTTCTGAAATCCCTGTCGACTCGATAACAAGATAGTCAAATCTACCCTCCCGAGAAAGCTTAGTGACCTCCTCTAGTAGATCTTCGCGAAGGGTGCAACAAATACAACCATTACTCATCTCAACGAGTTTTTCTTCACTGCGGTTGAGAGAAACCTCATTCTTTACAATCGCAGAATCAATATTAATTTCGCTCATATCATTGACGATAACCGCCACTTTTTTGCCCTGTCGATTATTGAGAATATGGCTAAGAACAGTTGTTTTACCGGCTCCAAGAAATCCAGATAGCACAGTCACAGGTAGTTGCTTCATCGAAATGAAATCCTATTAAGAGTTATTTATTGATTTAGAGAGATGATATAACATATCTTTATAAGCGTCTAGCCTGGAAAATTTCTTTATATTTTGCGGAGAAGACTTTAGCAATTCTGTTGATACTGTTAGGAGCGCAATACACAGGCTTTAACATTAATCAAAAATAGATCTGCTAGTAAGTTCAACAGCCTAATTTTAAAGCTATAAAAAATACCCGTATCTAGACACTATTTATTGAAGGCTAATTTTTCATAAAATGGACTAATAGCAACCACAAACCCCAACAAACCAGAGAGTTAAGGTAAACTACGCGCACCGCAATGATGTTTATTAGCCCGCAGCCTCTACTATAGAGTGCACTAAGCAAATATTGTTGCCTGGCCCTCGGGGTGGGATGCGAGGAGGGTTAGATATCGACTGTCTTCTTCTCTTGCCCCAATCAAACTGGCCTGTGGCCTTTTACTCCGTAAGCGTAACCAAAAAAACATCGTAGTTGCTGCTATTGTATCGAGTAGTAATAATCTCCTGAAACATAAAACGAGAGATCACCGCGCTGAAACTCCAAATAATAAGATTCTAACTACCTATATACTAATGGGCGTTTATTGCCCATACAAAGATTTACAAGTGACTACTAAAGAGAATCAATAAAGTATCTAAACGTAATCTTTACCTAGCAATATAATAAAGATAGCCCACACTCAACAATAAGACGAAGCATAAGCTAAATTATCAAATACCCTGCATTGACAACTGTATTGAAGATGCCTGGTCATGGTATCGTGCTATCAGAATTAATATTGAGTCCAGTGTTAGTTAATTTAACAACCGGCGATAAGCCAAAAAAGGAGCGAAACATGATCGAATCATTATTTTCTATGCAAAATAAAATTTGTGTAGTCACCGGCGGAAGTCGTGGACTGGGGTCATTCATGGCCCAAGGCTTTCTGGAAGCTGGTGCCAAGCGAGTTTATATCACTGCGCGCAAAGCCGAAGCCTGTATTAGTGCCGCAGAGGAACTCAGCCAATACGGTGAATGTATCGCAATTCCAGGCGATATCGCAACGTCTGAAGGCCTGCAAAATCTAGTTGCTCAGTTGATATCTCGTGAGCAACACATTGATGTGCTAGTTAACAACGCCGGTGCTGGCTGGGGCGCCTCTTTCGGCCAATTCCCCGAAAAGGGTTGGGATAAAACAATGAACATTAATACTAAAACTCCGTTTTTTTTAATTCAAGCTCTCACCCCATTACTTAAGATAAACGCAAGCGCAGAAAACACCTCTAGTATTATTAATATAGGTTCTATTGCTGGCATGGTGGGCAATGCTGTGGACAACTTTAGCTATGCAATCTCTAAAACAGGCGTCCATCAGCTTACTCGTATACTTGCAACTGAATTAGCTCAAGATCACATTCGTGTCAATGCAATAGCCCCGGGCCGCTTTTATTCAAAAATGACTGAATTTTTAAGCAATGATCAAGAAGCCTTTGAAGAGGAACTGCAAACCATTCCCATGCAGCGTTGGGGAGAAGCGAGTGATATCAGCGGTGTTGCCATTATGCTGGCATCCAAAGCAGGCGCTTTTATTACCGGCCAAATTATTCCAGTTGACGGTGGCACATCCGTAGTAAATTGATAGACTCATAAGAGTTACCAAAAAACCTCCAGTGTTACACAACGCCGTTATCGCGGTAAGCCCTTTGAACTTCATACTGGGATTTTTGTTTATCACCACAAGGCGCTAAAAAGGTTTATATTCTGATAATAGCGCCTTACATTTTTTAAACGTAAGGGCAGTAGGCAGAACTACAGTAATTAGTCTGAATTCAATATAGTAAAACTGTGGCTAATAAAACCCTATACCACCACCCTAACTTGACTGAACAGCTACTTTAGATATGATGAGCCGCATTATGAAAAAACTAAGCCTAATTTGTATCTGCGTTTTTGTGTCCTCATTTTGCTACTCTGCAGAAATAACCACCTACTACTTTATCCGTCATGCTGAAAAAGTGCGGATCGATAACACTGACAATGATCCAAAACTAAATCACAACGGTTTAATTAGGGCTAATAATTGGCGAGACATTTTCTCCAATGTATCCTTCGATGCTGTTTATTCTACCGACTTTAAGCGAACGCAGTTAACAGCTAAACCCACCGCGGATAGTAAACAGTTACCGATACTGTTATACCACCCAAACGACCTCTATTCAGCATCATTTCAGCAAGAAACTCAGGGGAAAACTACTTTGGTGGTTGGGCACAGCAATACCACCAATCTGTTTGTAAATAAGATTTTAGGAATAAGAAAATATCCGCAAATTAATGATAGCAATAACTCAAATCTTTACATTGTAACTATTATTGCCGGCGAGATTTCCTCTATTTTGTTAACAATACAATAGAAACTCATTTAAACACTATAAAGGGACTCAAAAAACATTGCCGACTGTTTAACTACTAGCGTTTGGTAGCCATGGTTTAATACACTGACTATGATATTAAAGCACCTTAGTTCGATACAGTACGCGGTATGACAATAGGCTCACTTATTCCAGTTATTATTGCTCATAAAACATTTAAACCGCAAATAGATCGTTGCCGCAGTTGGCCTAAAGTTCTTTAGGCTATTTAGTGATTTAGTTAAAGACTACATTACTCATAACGCCTTAATCTGAGTAAACTAACCCATATCATTAAACGCCTTTTAATTACTTGCTTAGCCTTGCTGTAGCCCATGCTGAGTTTTATTAGTCTGGACATCAGCAAGCGCAATGTGGGCAGAAGCTTCTATCGATCAATAGGCATAGGTGGATTATTTTCCGCAATATTCCACATTGCCCGCCCAAGAGGCGACCAAGCTAACTCGGCATATTGTCGGGCTTTTTCTATACAGTTTGTGCCACTGATATATCGTTTGGCAAACAGCGGCAGTTTGCCCGACAGATCAGCCAGTAATAGACCCCCAACTAGTTTTTCGTTAAATCTCATCACCGGTTTAGGCTGAGTCAAGTTCAGCGGCGGTAAACTGAGGTCGGATCTTGCAATTTCAATATCGCCAAATATATCATCAGCACGTTGCTCGACAATGTGCCAATCATCATCTGAAATCAACTTTGGCCTATAATAAGGATCTATGCGTGCGCTTTCCAAATCATTGTCCAGAGAGCCCAACAACTGTACAGCTGTTGAAATGTCGCCTAGCCTAGCGGCTACATCTGCCCATGCAAAGGCCTCAATATATTCATCTGACCAGTCCTTGTCGCCTCTTGCTGAGGCACCTAAAACCAAACCAACCGCATACTCAGAAACTGGCGCAGTAGCGCCGAAGGCGAGCGATTTATTCATGGCCCACAGCTTTTCCTCTGGCGAAGACTCTGGGTGAAGAGATAACCCTAAAAGAGCAGTCAAATCTCCCTGGCTGCCAAGTTGTCGCAGCATGGTTTTATTGTAGCTCTGATAATTTAGCGGCCTGCCGTCTTTGTCTCTTTCTTCGCTCAGGCTTTGGCCGTTACGCTCTAAAAAGTCCTTGAATTCGGCGGTAGCCAGCACTCGACCCTCTTCGTTTAATTCCCACTGCTCACACCAGCCTTCTTCGTAACTCGCCGTACCCGGGGGATAAAAGCCAATTTCAGCCACAGCGTTGAAATATTTGATGGTTACATCGTCCCTGCTGCCTACTTCACTTGGCTCAGACGGCAGAGCTTGAACCCTCATCTCTGCCAAGTCAGTAGCCTCAACCTTTGTCTCTTTAGTAGACTTAATCTTTGTCTCTTTGACAGCTGTTGCACTATCAGTGTTTAGTTGCTTATTACCGCCATCATCAGATCGCCACAGTAGGAAACCGGCGATTAGA
The DNA here is from genome assembly GCA_029254005.1 of Porticoccaceae bacterium. Classification (GTDB taxonomy): domain Bacteria; phylum Pseudomonadota; class Gammaproteobacteria; order Pseudomonadales; family Porticoccaceae; genus HTCC2207. Next base: position 60,398 of record JAQWYJ010000136.1, read on the forward strand.
ACAATAGCGGTAACTAGCGATACGCTAGCTGTTTTATTCTGAGATAAAGTATTATGTGTTGGCTTCAAATTTTTCTTTGACATTTTTCATCTCTTTTATTCGCGCACTTGTTAGTGTCTTTTTCTCTCTCACTCTCTGCCCTTTTCACACAAATGATACCGTACGTTGCGGGGTCAACAAATGTAACACCACCACTTACTGTAATCTCTCCTCCCAGCCACTTTACCCATCCAATGTCTGAGATACCAACTGTGGCATCAAGTGCCACTTTGGGCATCGCTTGCGAAACCAATTGACACCGGTCCAATTCTTTCACTTGTTTGTCTATCCCTTCATTTTCACAGGTTCTAAAGGCAATGGTGGCATTTACTTTGCATTGATCAATCACCCATTGTGGGGTTTGATTATTATATGGCGCTGGAGGTCGATAACAAGAACTGCTGGACAGCATGTACATATAAGCATTTGGGTCAACTGGGTTATATGAGCCGGGCCCATAACCTATTGTGATAATTTCTTCAATTTGCCTTTGCGCAAAAGCTTCAGTGCTCACAAAAAATATCATGGTAAGGAGAAGTAAAATTTTTGTTGAGGTCATCTTTTAATTCCTTTTAAAAGTTGAGATTAGTTAGGTTAAATACCGTACGGTATAAATTTTCTTCATGAAACTGCCTGATGGGACAGCGTGAGTATGTTTATCAATACGTTACTTCACCTTTATAAGTAATCTTTAGCTTATGAAACCACATACTAGAACTACTTTGCGAAAATGCAGGTATGAATAACCAAGACCCTACCATAAGCAAGCTGGCCTGTTTCATCAGAGGCCTTTAATTTGCCTGCTTAGCCTTGTGCTGCAGACCCCACTGGGCTTGATTAACTTGAACATCAGCAAGCGCAACGTGGGGATAGGCATCTATCGATCAATAGGCATAGGTGGCTTATTTTCCGCAATATTCCACATCGCCTAGCCAATGGGCGACATAATTAGGTCAGAATATGCCAATGATTTTTCTATTATGCTAGTCCCTTCACTAATATAGAGTTTACTGTACTCCCGGCATTACGGTGTTTCGCGATCGCTTCATAGTCATCTGATGTCATCCAAGCTAAAGCAGATTTTTCAGATGGGAACTCAATAATCACCGACCTAGTATCATCCCATTCACCCGCCAACACCATTGGATCTTCATCAACACTCAACATTTTGCCATCGAATCTTTTGAAAACATCAGAAAAACCAGCTGAGTACTTATCATACTCACTGCGGTCATGTATTTTAAATCTAGCAATTATGTAAACGGACATAGTGTTTCACTCCTAATATTTTTTAAGCCTCAAGTATCGATGGCAACAAAGAAAAATTTAATCTGATAATTAGACTTTATTAAATTCATATTTTAACTGATTCGATCTTGTAATGACCCGAGGTCATTAATATACTGACCGCCGGTCATTTAAGTTATCTAGTCTATGCCTAAGGTAAGCGTGAGGCAACTAATTACTGAAAAATACAAGCCAATACAGAGCGATATAAAATGAATACCGGTTACAACCATCCAACGGAAATTAATTTGACTCATATGTGCGGTAGAACTAATCACCCTCTGTTTGGCATTTAGATGTTCAAATTATGCATAAAATAGGTATCTTTCAATGAAATTACTCACATTTAAGCTACAGGACGCAGAATATTTAGGCGCTTTGACTAACGCCGGCATTGTTAATCTGAGTGCCGCTGCGCCAGAGGATGTTGCTTTCTCTTCCATGCAACACTTTATTGAAGCCGGTCAATCTGCCCTAGATAGAGCGTATAAACTGATCTCTTCAGATTTAGTAATGTTATCTGTCGATCAGGTAGAGTGGTTATCCCCTCTGCCTCAACCGGCTCAAATACGCGACTGTCTGGGCTTTGAAATCCATTTACAAAATTGTTTTGAAAGCGCGATTAAATTGAGCGCCATGAACGCTGAAGATCCAGTAATAGCTGAACAGGAGTTGCGCGCCAGTGGTCGGTTTGCAGTACCCGAAGTCTGGTATCAACAACCACTCTACTACAAGGCAAACCGTTTCTCTGTGGCACCAAGTGGCAAGGAGATTAAATGGCCAGACTACTCCAACATCATGGATTTTGAATTAGAATTAGCCTGTGTTATTGGCAAAAAAGGCCGAGACATTGATAAAACCCACGCCGAAGATCACATATTTGGCTACACAATTTACAACGATTTTTCTGCTCGAGACGCACAAATGCTTGAGTCTCCTGGCATGCTCGGTCCAGCCAAAGGCAAAGACTTTGACGACTCTATTATTCTTGGTCCGGTTATTGTCACCACAGATGAACTTAGTGATCCTTATAACCTACGCATGCAAGCTCGCGTCAACGGTGAGATTTGGTGCGATAGCAACAGCAACACCATTTACTGGACCTTCTCTGACATGATCGCTCACATAAGCAATAGTGAAACCATTTATCCTGGCGAGGTCATCGGCTCGGGCACTGTGGGTTTGGGCTGCGGCCTCGAACACCTACGCTTTTTGAACGACGGTGATGTGGTAGAACTCGAAATCGAAAATATTGGGGTTATCTCAAACAAAGTAATAAGGCGGTAGTATTTATGAGCGAAAAAAACAGTCAAATTAATGATGATCAAAATACTGATGGCGAGTTTTCTCGTCACTGGCTATTAGTATTAGTCTGTGCCGTTGGGATAGGTGTCGGCGTGTCTTCGCTGCCCTTTTATACCCAAGGGTTATTTATTGAAGCCTGGATCGCAGACTTCGGCTGGACACGGGCACAGGCCTCCTTTGGTATTTTAGGATCCACCCTGGCCCTGGCCGCAGTGTTGCCCTTTATTGGCTTAATCGTCGATCGTTACGGTCTTGTAAAACCGGTATTGATCTCTTTACTTGGTCTATCAATAGCCTACATTATGCTCGGACTATTCGTGCAGTCCATCACTACCTTCGTCATTCTGGCTATGATACAGGCTGTACTGGGCAGTGCATCATCCCCCTTGGCATATACTCGTGCAATCAATAGTGTATTTAGTAAACAGCGGGGATTGGCGCTTGGCATTGCTCTCTCTGGCGCCGGCGTGGCCGCGACCTTTGGGCCTGTCTTAATCAGCAATGCGATCGCTGCGTTTGGCTGGCGGGGTGCCTACTTTGCAATGGCTCTGTTTACTGCTGTTGTCGGTGTGGTCATCGTCGTCGTTTTGTCGCGACTCAGCGGTGCCAAAACACCGGTAAATATCGATACAGATGCGGCTAGTAAGGACTTTAAAATGGCAAAGGCGAGCCGCACATACTGGACAATTATGGCAGCAATATTTTGTCTGTCATTAGGGCTTGGCGGATTGATGATCCATTTCATACCTATCCTCTTAGAAATGAACTTCACCACCAGTGGCGCCGCTAAGATTGCCGGTGTTATTGGTATCGCCGTTGTGTTGGGCCGACTTTTAGTGGGTTTTGCTGTGGATCGTATCTTCGCCCCACGGGTAGCAATTGCCATTCTATTTGCCTGTGTTTGTGGTGTGTTGGCACTGGCAACCTTTGGCTCAGTTGTTGCTGTGCCAGCGGCATTTGTCATAGGATTTTCGGTAGGTGCCGAAGTTGATCTGATTGGCTATCTGGTGGCCAGATATTTCGGACTCAATGCCTACGGACAAATTTATGGTCGCCAGTACGCGACGTTTCTGATTGCCACCGGCCTTAGCCCAGTAATCTTGGGTGCAATTCGCGATGCCACAGGTAGCTACACTGCATCTCTATTTACAGCAGCCGCGTTTATGGTGCTATCGGCCAGCCTATTTGCAAGACTTCCTATGTTTAAAGAATAACAGGAGTTGGTAGATTTTATAAAGCAAAGTATGTGGAATGAACAGTCTGTAAAAACTAGGGACTGTTTTTTAGAGACGCAGACTAAGTTTAACTCAAGCGGTAAAATACCAATGAGTATAAATTGACTTAGGATACGAAGTCGCTCTTGCTAGGGCCCTTTTATAGGTTGTCAAACTTTAATAGAGCTTACAGAGACGCTAACAATCGGTTAAAGTGAGTCAAAACTGACGAAGGACTCTTCAATAGCGCCTGTGAGATTAACCTATTCTGAACCATTTGTACTAAGTAGATAGTTTGGTGGTTCAACGTCAGAATTTAGTCTTGTCTCTTTTTGATAATATTAAACGCTATACAACTATCAAGCTATCAAGCTAGCTACCTCAAATATGGTCTTGTTGCTCTTTAAGAATATCATCATGATTTCCAGATGTCATACCCAGAAGCATGCCAGAGAACACAGTGGGCTTTCGCGTTTTTAGTACTGAATCCATACTGATAAGTTATCCGTTATCGTCTTATCCTACTTACTTTAAATACGCCACGTTTAGCGGGTAAGGAACGATACAAGGTTGGCGATTATTCTGATCCCAAAAAAATAATTTACGCTAACTTGAATAGCATCTAATGACTACCACGCCATGAAGAAGCTCACTGACATGAGAACAGCAGCAAACTAACTCTTAACAATGGGATTAAAAATCTAAATGGACAGCTTATTTATGAGTGGTCTCTACCCAATCAATAATCATATTAGCGAATAATTCTGGTTGATCAGCCCACGCCAGATGACCTGCTTCAGGGAGAATTTGCAACTTACTTTGCGGCAGGGCTGTATCGAGATACTCTGCATTAGTGGGGTCAAACAGAACATCAAGCTCACCCCAAAAAACGAGAGTAGGTATATCGATTTCTTTCACCCGACCCGCCAGCTCTGCAGCTTTGGAACGAAAGTCCTTAAACCAGTAAACCACTTCAGGAGCACGCCCAGAGTAGGACTGCTTATAATCGTCTATTTGCTTGGCGTTGGCCCGATGACGTATGGACCCAAGTTTTGACGAGAAAGCGATGAGTGGGCCGGCACCTAACAAACCAGTTGTGAATCGCATAAAACCAAATTTGGCCATCATATTAATCATAAATGCCAGCTTGAACGGGCCAGGCGCACCGACACCATGTCCAACCGTTAAACTTGTCACACGATGTTTATGGTTGAGAACATAGGCAAGTGCTGCTCCCATGCCCACATCAGGCCCAACAAGATGGATATCATGCAGGTCAAGCTCATCAAAGATCGCGTCCAGGTGAGCGCCTTGAGCGTTCGGTGACATATCACTGCGGTCACCTTCAGAAGCACCAAACCCCGGAAGGTCGATGGCAATGACCCGATGTTTCTCTGTAAGTGCTTTCCAGGAACCTGCAAAACTCAGAATGCTTTCAGGGAACGGACTGAGTAACACCACTAGCGGAGCATCCACTGGCCCTGCTTCAGCAAGACGAATATTACGGCCCGCAATGGTACGGAATTCAGTGGGAATAGTGACATCTGGCACTTCAAAAGATACCGCTGACTGGCGGGCTGCTTTAACTTTTCGCCACTCGGGTGACGCCAACAAAAGCGTAGCCGCGTTGAGTTGATCATAGAAATTAAGCTTTTTCATAGTACTTATCCATCAGGGTAGTTGAAGCCAAGTTGCCTTTGTACGTGCGATCGAGTGTTGGTTATTCGTGCTTACCTGCAACCCAACCGTGCGAGGCAAGCTGGTCCGCTGCAAAACTTTTAGGGGAATTTTCTAAGGTGGTAGCCATTGTGTCATTCCAGCGATTCAGAAAACCAAACAGAGAAATAACGGCCACAACTTCTATAACCTGCTTGTCACTAAAGTGTTTCGATAATTCACTCATGTGCTCAGCTTCCACCGCATTAGGTACCATACCCGCGTGCACCGCAACTCGCAGCGCCGCCTTCTCCTGATCAGAAAATAAAGCGCTACTCTCAAACTCGAATACCGCTTTTATTTTCTCTGCGCTGACATTGTTTTTTTGTGCTGAGTTAGCTGTATGTGCTTGGCAATAACGGCAACCCGCTGCGTTACTCACCGCGAATGCAATCATTTGCTTGAGCCCAGCGTCTAGTTCTCCACTGTTTAGAATCGTTGCCCCAAGACCTCCAAAGACTTGTGTAAGTTCTGGCCAATGCGCCATGGTCATCATGGACGTTGGCAGAAAGCCCATCGATGCCTCTACCATTTGCAACATCGGTTCTAACTCAG
>JAQWYJ010000144.1 GCA_029254005.1 Porticoccaceae bacterium
GGACTAAGGAGGCCGTCCATTATTACTGGCCGTCGCTTTGTTCTGACTGATTTTCGCCATATAGAACCACCGGACGTTCATCATCGGATAATACGGTTACTTGTCGGGTGTCATCATCATTGTGTAATTGTTTTCCAGTCAATACAAATCGACGCAATACTCCGCCAAAAGCCAATTGCAAATTTTCTTGAGTAAAAACAGTTTCTGTCGTACCTGAGGCAAGTACCGTGCGATTAATTAATACAGCTCGGTCGCAGAATTCAGGCACGCTACCAAGGTTATGCGTAGAGACTAATATCACTTTATCTTCTTCACGTAACTGTCTAAGAAGACTCATGATTTGCTCTTCAGTTTGAACATCGACACCAGTAAACGGCTCATCCAGTAATATTACCTGACTTTCTTGAGCGAGCGCGCGGGCTAAAAATACTCGCTTTTTTTGTCCTCCAGATAATTCACCAATTTGGCGTTTACGCAAGGCTGACATTCTGACTCTCTCCAGGGCAATTGCTACCATGTCATGATCTTTTTGCCGAGGAATTCTAAACATGCCCATATGTCCATAACGACCCATCATTACTACATCTTCAACTAATACTGGAAAATTCCAGTCAATTTCTTCACTTTGGGGGACGTAGGCCACTTGATTACTCTGTAGCGCTTTTTTAACCGATACACCAAGTACTTCTACAGAACCTTTCGCCAAATCAACAAAACCCATTATCGACTTAAACAGAGTTGATTTACCGCTGCCATTCACCCCTACAAGTGCGGTAATTGTGCCCTGGGGTAGAGTGAAACTGGTGTCATAAATAGCGGTGGTACCATTTTTATAGGTGACAGTAATGTTGTTGACTTTTAACCCTGTCATTATCGGCGTAGCCCCTCCGATATAGTGTTTAACGTCACTCTAAGCAAGTCAATATATGTGGGCACCGCACCGTCTTTGGCACTTAATGAGTCTACATAAAGAATGCCAGCATAATTTGCTTTTGTTTCGCGGGCCACCTGTTCTGCGGGTTTAGATGAGACTGTACTTTCACTGAATATTGCTTGTATATTATTATTTTTGATAAGGTCAATAACCTTGCGAACCTGTTGCGGAGTGCCTTGCCCGTCTGCATTAATTGGCCACAGGAAGGCCTCTTTCAAGCCAAAATCGCGCGCTAAATAACTAAAGGCTCCTTCGCTAGTGACTAACCAACGGTCCTTGACGGGTAAGGTGTTAAATTGTTCTTTGAAAGGCGCTACCGTAGCGTTTATTTTAGTGCTGTATGCGCGTGCATTGGCATTGTATATGTCAGCATTAGGCGCGTCATAGGTAGTCAGGGCTCGTCTAATGTTCTCTACATATATTAGTGCATTGCTTGCTGACATCCATGCATGTGGATTAGGCTTTCCCGTGTAAGGGCCTTGACTTATACCTAATGGCTGAATGCCTTCGGTTACTATAATGGTAGGTAAATCTTTAAAATTAGTGAAAAACTTTTCAAACCAGAGCTCTAAATTCAAGCCGTTGTAAAGTATTAAGTCTGCATCTTGAGTTCGTCTTATATCTCCGGGTGTAGTTTGATAATTGTGAATTTCGGCATCTGGTTTAGTGATGGACTCAACAATAGCTGCATCTCCTGCTATATTTTGAGCTATATCAGCTATTATTGTGAATGTGGTTATGACTTTGAATTTCCCATTATCGCTTGCATAAAGCTGCCCAGATAATGCCACAGCGAGCAGAGTAATTAAGATATGTTGTGTCATTGGGCACCTTTTCGTGAGACGTCTATTATAGCTGATAATTATCGGTGAGATATGTTGGCGCCTGATGTTTCAAACACACCATACGCTAAGAATAGACTACCACTGAGGGGGGATTTGATCTAGAGGTACAAGACGATTATATACACCTCAAACATAAGTATTCTATGTTTGAGGTGTATATCAATCGTTATGTATTTGTCAGGCGTGCCTTGGCTACATTGTATTGATCTTCAATGCTAGCGACCAAATCACCTGCAGTTAACACTGCCTTAATAGCTCCAATGCCTTGACCACAGCCCCAGATATCCTTCCAGGCCTTGGCTTCTGAGTTACCGCCCGACCCAAAACTCATCTTTGATGGGTCACTCTCAGGTAGATTGTCAGGATCAAGTCCCGCGGCAATAATAGATGGTTTTAAATAATTGCCGTGGACCCCTGTAAAGAGGTTACTTAAGACAATATCATCAGCATTGCTGTCGACCAGTGATTGTTTGTAGGGTTGCTCTGCATTGGCTTCTTTCGTCGCAATAAATGCTGATCCAATATATGCAAGGTCAGCGCCCATCGCTTGTGCAGCGAGTACTGCGTCTCCGTTAGCAATTGATCCAGACAGTAATAAAGGGCCGTCAAACCATTCCCGAATCTCTTGTATTAAAGCAAATGGTGAGAGTGCACCTGCATGGCCACCAGCTCCTGCTGCTACTGCAATTAGTCCATCAGCCCCTTTTTCTATTGCTTTTTTGGCAAAACGATCATTAATAATGTCATGCAAAACAATGCCTCCATAGGAGTGGATGGCTTCATTAACAAATTCTTTAGCGCCAAGAGAAGTGATTACTATGGGGACTTTCCACTTTACACACATTTCAACGTCGTGTTGAAGCCTATCATTGGATCCGTGCACAATTTGATTTACCGCGAAGGGAGCTGACGGGTTGTCGGGATTGGCTGCATCATATTCAGCTAGTTCAGTCGTAATTTTCTCTAACCAACGATCTAGCTCTTCTGCTGGTCTTGCATTAAGTGCAGGAAATGAACCCACAATACCAGCTTTACACTGTGCAATTACTAAGTCTGGATTCGATATTATGAAAAGCGGTGCTGCGACGATTGGGAGTTTTAAACGTTCTGAAAGTATCGGTGGTAATGCCATTGCAAAGTCCTATGCTATTATTGATTGATGAATTTTAAATTTAAGCAGTTTAAATTTCTACATTAACAAGATGTGCAATTGTTACGGGGCAAATTGATCTTCCGATCTTCCTGCCGCCTATCCCACAATTAGCTTGATTCTAGCGTTAATGTAAAAATTCGCAAAGCCTAGATGGATTTAAGATGGTGACCCCCCGGTATTAGAATAATCATAAGGGCGTTATTCAGAGTCAATTTGATCGGGGTATTCATATTTAAAAGGGCTGTTATACTAGACAACATTTTTCTGTAAAACAGAGTAGTATCGATGTCTATTAAACGCTTTTCTTCCATGAGTTACATACTAATTATTATCGTTTTGCTGTGGGCATGTGTTTCGGTTATGGTGTTAGGAGATGTAAGTGTTTATGATGAAAACAACCTTTTAGAGAATATTCAGGCCCTGACTCTTGGTTTATCTTTACTTCTTTTTTTGATGCCTCTAGCAGATAGATCTAGAAATGATCGACTAATTGCAGCCTTTTTTTCGGTTCTAGTTGTGGGTTTTATTTTAAGAGAACTTGATGTTGAAAAGTTTGATTTGCCGTCTATTATAGTTTTTGTCGGTTCAGGTAAAGGCCGCAATGCGATGTTAGCTATTGGTTTTTTTGTACTTCTAAGTGTTGCTGTATTTAATTTCCGGTATTATTTCAGTCTGGCTAAATGCTTTATTCGGAGTCGCGTGGGCATTACGGCAATAATCGCCGGTATATTCCTTATTGTTGGAGATATGTTTGAGAAGATAGATATTCCTCATCATGTTCTCATCGAAGAAAGTTTTGAATTGATAGGGTATACAATTTTATTGGCTGCAGCATCTTCTGTAGCTCGACGTGAGATTAGATCTGATACTTTTATTCGCTGATTCTTATGCAGCCTGGTGTTGATCTAAATAAGGTCTATTTCTGTGACTCTACTACCCCCATTCTCGGTACTAGACAATGGAAATCTTGTTGGAGAGGTTTTTAATATCTTAAGCTTTTCGGCCTAGATACGATGACATGCTGGGTTTGAAGAGAGTTTTACAGTTATCGGTGTTGCCGTGATGATCTTTGCTGGTCCATGCTTAGCTAGCAGAGGATACGCGCTAACCGTTTGACTCCTTGAGGAGGGCAAAAATGACATGTCCTTTACGGTGATTTGACATGCGGATTAGTGGTTAATCTATCCTCAATCAATATGATTGCCTAAACGCGATATGACAAATAAGTTAAGATAACAAATAGTGAAAGTTTATTCTCTTACAATCTTTTATTGACTAAGATTTGGAAACCAAACTGCTCTTTGCACACATAACATGAACTAAAGTATCTACTAGAGCAAGCGGCAGAGAAATGACTAGTTAAAGTTTGACATTTAACTGTTACATTCACCGGTACTTTTTGCATATGAGAATTTTAGTCAGAGTAAAATCTTCAATCTAGCACTTACACGAGCGGAATTGGCAGTATCGACTTGATGAAGTTTATTGCGGATGTAATGGAAGAATTTACCTTCGTAGAATAGCCCCACATTAACCTCGGCACTGGCTCGTGTTTTAAAAGCTAGAGCGAGAGTGCTCAGTTACATTTTTTGGCGACTATACTCTTATACCGCTTGGTCAGCTTGGACGTTCTAATTTGATCCTGAATCAAAGTGAACAACGGTGATGCATTGGCTAGTATTGACTTGTTGGCCCCAACCCGTCTTAGTTGTCTTTTGACATAGGCCATAACGGCAAGCCCTCTAAAGGTTTTGTTTTTCCAGTTGATTTTGGGGTAAGGAGCTTCAAACTCCCGATTAGCTCGCCAGATATTAATCAGATTAGGCTCGGTTGCCAGTCCAGTGGCTATGCCAACCAGGGCGACATTTTGCTGTAGCACTTTTTCTGCAATGGGCAGGCGACGAATGCCGCCAGTAGTCATTACCGGAATCTTTGTCTGACTAGCAATCTTTTCCGCAAACTCCAAAAAATACGCCTCGCGGTTTAATTTTCTGCCGTCGGCAGTAATGCCTTGCATGGCCGGTGCTTCGTAGCTGCCACCGGACAGTTCAACTAAATCAATGGCTAGAGGCTTCAGATACTCAACCACGGTCAATGCGTCGTCCACATCAAAGCCACCATGCTGAAAATCCGCAGAATTAAGTTTCACACCAATACCGAACTCTGGAGCTGTCGCAGCCTTCACACGTTTAATTACCTCCACAAGCAGGCGGGCGCGGTTTTCAGGTGAGCCGCCCCATTGGTCTTGTCTTTTATTGACCAAAGGAGATAGAAACTGGGCAATTAGATAACCGTGGGCCGCATGGATCTGTACGCCGTCAAATCCTGCCTTTTCAGCCTGCACTGCTGTATCGGTAAAGCGTTGAATTAGATCTTGAATCTGCTCCTCTGTCATGGGCTGAGCCTCACCAAACATGTCTGAGAGCTTGCCCATGTCAAGAGAAACATCAGACGGAGAGTAAACTTTGCCGCCCATTTTTTTATACACTTGGCGTCCCGGATGGTTTATTTGCATCCAAACCTTTGTGTCATTTGCTTTTGCCGCAGTTGACCAACGAGTAAATTTTTCAAGCTCAGTCTGTTTCTCAAGAACTACCCCGCCCGGGCCTGTCATGGCAAGGCAGTCCACCATAACGTTACCTGTAAAAATAAGACCGGCTCCACCCTCGGCCCATTTTTGATAGAGGTTAAGCAAGGAACCCCCCGGCTGCAGAGATTCATCAGACATATTTTCTTCCATCGCCGCTTTTACAATTCGATTTTTTATACGTTGTCCATTGGGTAATTTGAACTCTGTGAATACAATAGATTTAGACAAGACCTTGCTTCCTCGGTAAAGGTAGAATCGACATAGTTTACCTTCAAAACAACAGCTAGAGTAAAGAACTCTAACGCATTGATAAAAAATTTAGGCCGATTATTTTTGGTGAGACTTACACATAAAGTTCTTTTTCTGGGATGGATGCCTTGATTGATCTATTGGATTTTAAGGTCAATATGGGAAAATATAAGCCCTAAGTAGCGGTTAAAAAAATTGAACAGTTGAAAGAAATTAACTTTTTCTAGGAAGCTAAGTATGGACAGGTGACTTACACGGAGACAGTAATATTACACTATGTTGAGAAAAACGGCACTGCACCTCACTTAGTAAT
>JAQWYJ010000145.1 GCA_029254005.1 Porticoccaceae bacterium
ATTACTAACACTGTCACTGTCACTGTCACTGTCACTGTCACTGTCACTGTCACTGTCACTGTCACTGTCGCCTATAGCGTGGTTAAGACGTTGAATGACCAAACTTCCCAGCAAACCTATGGCTATTTTGGATTCAAAAGCTATAACTGAAATAGTTCCAGCTGTTCTCTGTTTAATGAAATTAACGGTTTCTGTGCTGCTTAATGCTTCAGGCTGGACTTGTACCGCAGGCCTTTCATCAGCCGCGCTCTCTGTGAGGATCCAAAATGCCACAATAATTGTCGCAAATTTGAGTGTTACTAATGCTGATGAAGCTATTTGATGCATATTAAACTCCTTTTATTATTCTGTGGCTTCCTAGCCTATGAAGACCTCTAAATCAGTAGGGGTCAGGTTGCAATCGAATATAGATTTGACCTAATGGTAGATTAAAATCCGTAATAAAGTCGCTTATCTTTAACCTTTTTTGTGTCGAGACCTAAGGCATCACACAAATCCACACGATCTTTATGTGATAGTGGCATAGGTCTAACACCGAATTGAACTCCAATGGTACGCAAAGAGTCGAAAAATTCTCCTATATTTAAGCGAGCGTTAATACGGGCTTTGAAGTATATCCCTCCCCTTGGTTTTAATTCCAATCCCCCTTTATTAATGATGTCATAGGCCAAGGCATATTGGTGGTTATGTCCAAATCATTTCCTTTGACCAGCCCGACAATATTACCTCTGTATTACCATGCTTCTTACTGATCTGAATTGATCTCACCGATGAGATCTGAGATTTTGATAATGGTCGGTTGGCCGCTAATGCGACTCCAAGCTAAAACGCGCTAAAAGGTCTCTTAAATTACAGGAGGGCATGCATAAGTATCGGCATAGACGTTAATTCCCGCAGATATCCTTATGTCGGAGCGCTCTTGTGGTTAGTTTCTAACCTCAAGACAAAAACTTATGTTTTTATAAAGTATTCTTAGAAGTGCTTGTAACTAAATTTATAGCAAGTAAAATGGCCAATCCAATAATAACGTCAAGTGGCCTTTGGTAGGGGTCACCACTGCTAAGGATTAGATTATGCCTATTATTACCCTCCCAGATAATTCTCAGCGTCATTTTGACTCCCCCGTTTCTGTACTTGATGTGGCTTTAGATATAGGTCCTGGACTTGCTAAGGCTACTATTGCAGGTGTTGTTGATGGCCGGGAAGTTGATGCTGCTCATGTCATTGATACGGACGCAACCTTATCAATTCTCACCGCTCGCACTGATGAAGGCCTGTCGGTTATCCGTCATTCGACCGCACATCTTATGGCGATGGCGGTTAAACAGCTATTTCCCTCTGCTCAGGTGACTATTGGGCCTGTTATCGAGGACGGTTTTTATTATGACTTTGCCTTTGAGCGACCTTTTACGCCAGAGGATTTAGAGGTTATTGAAGAGCGAATGGCGGAATTGGTCAAGCAGGATCATGTGATAACTCGCGAAGAGTGGGATCGTAGCGAAGCAGCAGTGTTTTTTCAAAGCATTGGCGAAGCTTACAAAGCTGAGATTATTGACAGCATCCCAGAGGGACAAACAATTAGTTTGTATAGGCAAGGGGAATTTGTTGATCTGTGTCGAGGGCCTCATGTTCCCTCAACCGGAAAGTTACCTGTTTTTAAACTGACTAAGGTCGCTGGTGCTTATTGGCGCGGTGACCATAATAATGAAATGTTGCAGCGTATCTACGGTACTGCTTGGCCAAATAAAAAAGAGTTGAAAGCTTATATCAACCGACTTGAGGAGGCTGAGAAGCGAGATCATCGCAAGCTTAACAAAAAGCTCAATTTATATCATTTCAGCGATGAAGCGCCAGGATCTGTTTTTTGGCATCCAAAGGGTTGGACATTATTTTTGCAACTACTGGATTATATGCGTAAACGTCAAGAAGACGCAGGATATATTGAGGTGAATACACCCGATGTCATGGATCGCAGTCTTTGGGAAACCTCTGGACATTGGTTTAACTACAGAGAAAATATGTTTTTGACGCAGACAGAGGATGAGCGGATTTTTGCACTCAAACCGATGAACTGCCCTGGTTCAGTGTCAATGTTCTCGCAAGGATTAAAGAGTTATCGCGATTTGCCCCTACGAATGGCTGAGTTTGGCAAGGTTCATCGCTATGAGCCGTCTGGTTCGCTGCACGGGTTGATGCGGGTTCGCCATTTTACCCAAGATGATGCCCATATATATTGCACCGAAGAACAGATGGAGCAAGAATGTATTGATGTGGTCGCGCTTGTTCTGGATATTTACAAAGATTTTGGTTTTGATGACGTTATCATTAAACTTTCAACAAGACCTGAAAAGCGCATCGGAAGTGATGAGGTCTGGGATAAACTTGAAGGTGCACTTGTTAATGCGTTGAAAGTGATGGGTCTCGATTATGTGTTGTATCCCGGTGAAGGAGCATTTTACGGTCCCAAACTAGAATTTGTACTCCGTGATGCTATTGGGCGTGATTGGCAGTGTGGCACTTTACAGGTCGATATGAACTTGCCTGAGCGTTTTGATATTTCCTATGTTGATGAAACCGGTGCTCGAGATAAGCGCCCAGTGATGTTACATAGAGCATTATTTGGCTCTATAGAGAGATTTATCGGCATTTTAATCGAAAATTATGAAGGCGCATTTCCATTTTGGTTGGCCCCAGAACAGGCCGTTGTGATCAACATTACCGACGCACAGGCCAATTATGCGCAAGAAGTGGCAAAAACCCTGAAAAATAACGGATTTAGGGCCATTTGTGACTTGAGAAACGAGAAGATCGGCTTTAAAATTCGCGGTCACGCTATGCAACGAGTTCCGTACATTCTCGTTGTTGGTGATAAAGAGAAAGAAGCGCGCACTGTCGCAGTTCGGACTCAAGATGGAGAAGACCTTGGCAGTATTAGTTTAGACCAGGTTCTCACTCTTTTCAAAGAGTCAAAAGAGCAGCGCGGGCGTATTGTTAAACAGGCGGAGTAAAGTTTATTAAAAAAGACAGCAAACGGGCACGGTTAAATGACGATATTTCGTCACCGGAAGTTCGATTAGTAGCCTCAGATGGTAGTCAAGTGGGTGTGGTTAGCATTGCAGTTGCTTTGGAGGCTGCCCAGAAAGAGACCTTGGATTTGGTAGAGATTTCTCCAGATGCTGAGCCTCCAGTATGCAAGATAATGGATTATGGCAAACATGTTTTTGACATAAAGAAAAAGGTAGCGCTGCAGAAAAAGAAACAGAAGCAGACACAAGTAAAAGAAATGAAATTTAGGCCGGGGACAGATCAAGGTGACTATGATATCAAGTTGCGAAATCTGATTCGGTTTTTAGAAAACGGTGATAAAGCTAAAGTTACGCTGCGATTTCGCGGGCGTGAAATGGCTCACCAAGAGCTTGGTATGGAAATGATGAAACGTGTAGAAGCAGATCTGGCCGAGCTCGCCCAAGTGGAACAATATCCAAAGATGGAAGGTCGACAAATGATCATGGTATTGGCTCCGCGAAGCAAGAAGAAGTAATTAGGCGACCCGCGTTCAGCCACTTTTTTTGGCAGGCTGTCCGGGCGTATCTTCTTGACACTTAACCTCACTATAATGGAGAACTGAAATGCCAAAAGGTAAGACCCATAGTGGAGCTGCAAAACGCTTCAAAAAGACGGCGTCTGGTTACAAGCATAAGCACCAGCACAAAAGCCATATTCTAACCAAAATGACGACAAAGCGTAAACGACAGCTTCGCGGTACCAGTATCTTGAATGCTGCTGATAAGCCTAGGGTAGATCGCATGTTGCGCAATGTATAAGTCACATAACTAATTTTGGTGGGAGAATCAAATGGCTAGAGTAAAACGTGGTGTCGAGGCTAATCGCCGACACAAAAAAGTTCTAAAGCAAGCAAAAGGTTATTATGGGGCGCGCAGCCGAGTGTATCGAGTTGCGACCCAGGCAGTAACGAAAGCAGGTCAATACGCCTACCGCGACCGTCGCGTTAAAAAGCGTACTTTTCGGCGATTATGGATTGCACGAATTAATGCGCAGTCACGCGTTGAAGGTTTGTCATACAGCAGGCTAATCAATGGTTTAAGTAAAGCAGGAATCTTACTAGATCGCCGTGTACTTGCTGATTTGGCTGTACATGATAAAGCGGCCTTTGGTGCAGTAGTTAGTCAAGCAAAAGCTGCCCTGGCCTAACATATCTGTCGCTAGTAAAGTATATCTCTGGTGTTTCAGCTTAGTGATATGCGACATAAAATAGGGGATGGGCGGCAGCTCTTTCCCTATTTTTTTATCAGTAATAAACAAATCATCAAGAAGGCGAAAGTGATCAATCATGAATGAGTTACAAATCCTTGCGAGTCAAGCTGAAGCCTCAATAAATGATGCAGTAGATTTGAGCGGTTTAGATGATTTACGTGTTGAGTATTTAGGTAAAAAAGGCAAACTGACAGGTCTTCTCAAAGGTCTTGGTCGCTTATCTGCAGAGGACCGCCCTACGGCAGGAGCAGAAATTAACAAGGTCAAGCAGATCGTTCAAGGATTGATTAATGCACGGAAAACTCAGTTTGAAGATATCGCTATGGACGCTAAATTAGTAGGCGAGACCATCGATGTCACATTGCCTGGCAGAGGCCAGTCCGTTGGTGGGTTGCATCCAGTGACCAGAACAATGGAGCGTATTGAGGACTTTTTTACTAAAATTGGCTATGAGGTACAGCTGGGGCCTGAAATTGAGGATGATTATCATAATTTCGAGGCGTTAAATATTCCGTCTCATCATCCTGCTCGAGCTATGCATGATACTTTTTATATAGATCCTAACACTGTTCTGCGTACTCACACGTCTCCGGTTCAAGTTCGAACTATGGAAACGCAGGCTCCTCCTATTCGTATTATATGTCCTGGTCGAGTGTATCGCTGTGATTCTGATTTGACACACACACCTATGTTCCATCAGGTCGAAGGTTTAGTGGTGGACAAAGACATAAGTTTTGCTGACTTAAAGGGCGTGATAGATCAGTTTTTGAAGGCGTTTTTTGAAGCTGATCTCGCCGTACGGTTCAGACCATCGTATTTTCCTTTTACTGAGCCTTCTGCAGAGGTGGATATACAGTGTACCAATTGCGGAGGTAATGGATGCCGCGTTTGTAGTCACACTGGTTGGTTAGAGGTCATGGGATGTGGAATGGTGCATCCAAATGTTTTGCAGCACTGCGAGGTGGATTCAGAAACCTTCACCGGATTCGCATTTGGTATGGGTGTGGAGCGACTTGCGATGTTACGTTACGGTGTAAATGATCTACGTCTTTTCTTTGAAAACGATTTACGTTTTCTCAAACAATTTTAAGCTGGGGTGAATAATGAAATTTAGTGAATCCTGGTTGCGTGAATCAGTTAACCCCTCGCTATCTGTCGAGGCGTTAGTTGCACAACTTACTATGGCTGGCTTAGAAGTTGATGGGGTTGAGGCTGCGGGACCAAGGCTTTCGGGTGTAGTAGTCGGCGAAATTATCAGTGTCGAGCAACATCCAGATGCCGATAAGCTTCAAGTGTGTCAGGTGATGGACGGTCAGCAGCAAGTGCAAGTGGTTTGTGGCGCCGCTAACGCGCGTGTCGGCATCAAGGTGCCTTTTGCGCAGGTGGGTGCCATTTTGCCAGGTGATTTTAAGATTAAAAAAGCCAAATTACGCGGTATTGAATCGTTTGGGATGCTATGTGCTCAGGATGAACTAGCCCTTGGCGAAGATGCCAGCGGTCTTTGGGAATTGCCTTTGGATACCAGTGTTGGTGTCAATTTGGTGGATTACCTTAATCTGAGTGATAACATTATTGAGGTCGATCTGACGCCTAACAGAGGAGATTGCTTGAGTCTTCGTGGTCTAGCCAGAGAAGTGGGCGTGCTCAATCAAGCAGCTGTGCTATCGCAGGACTGTGCGCCTGTCGCAGCTACTATTGATGATAAAGTAGTGGTACATATTAAAGCCCCAGAAGGTTGTGCACGCTATGTTGGGCGGGTGCTTAAAGGTTTAGATTTGTCCCAAGTGACCCCGCAGTGGATGCAAGAGAAGTTGAGGCGCAGTGGGATTAGAAGTCTTGGCCCTGCAGTGGATATAACAAATTATGTCTTGCTTGAGTTAGGCCAGCCTATGCATGCCTTTGATTTGTCCAAAATTGATGGCTCAATTACTGTGCGTGTGGGAAATGATGAAAGCTTGCAATTACTTGATGACTCTACGGTGACAGTAAATAACGAAACATTGGTGATCGCTGATGAGTCTAAAGCCCTCGCATTGGCTGGAATTATGGGAGGATCTGAATCATCAGTGGGTCAGCATACTCAGGATATTCTGTTAGAAAGCGCTTGGTTTAATCCCTTATCAATAGCCGGGAAAGCACGTTATTACGGCAAGCATACAGACTCATCTCATCGATTTGAAAGAGGTGTTGATCATCGTTTGCAAGTTGCAGCAATAGAGCGTGCCACCGCGCTTATGTTAGATATTTGTGGTGGCTCAGCAGGTCCCTGTGAAGTTCAGGAAAGCTCTGAGCACCTTCCTACAAAGGTTATTATTAGATTGAGAGATAGTCGCCTATCCCAGCAACTGGGAGTTGATCTTGCAGCGCAGGATGTAGATGCGATGCTAACTCGCCTGGGTTTGATCCTTCTGGAGCGAAGTTCGAGTGAGGGCATCTGGAGCGTACCCAGTTGGCGTTTTGACTTAACGATAGAGCAGGATTTGGTGGAGGAGGTAGCACGTATTTATGGCTATAATAATTTGCCTACATCCACGCCAGTCATGGCCGTAGAGCTGAAGGCGAGTGCTGAAGCAATGCAGAGCCCTAAAGCCTTTAGATCACAACTTATAGCTCGGGGCTATCAGGAGGTTATTACGTATAGCTTTGTCGATCCTGACCTACAAAAAATAGTTGATCCAAATGTTTGTGGGGTATCCTTGGTAAATCCTATCTCTGCAGATATGGCGGTTATGCGTACAAATCTATGGTCAGGATTACTGGCCACAACCGTGCATAATTTAAATCGACAACAATCCCGAGTTCGGATTTTTGAGGTTGGTCAATGTTTTATTCCTGATGATGGTTCAGATTCGAATCTTACTCAGGCTCTTTGCATAGGTGGTCTTATTTGTGGCTCAAGAACACCGGCAGGGTGGACTTCATCAAAAGATGCTGTTGATTTTTATGATATTAAAGGCGACGTAGAAGCAGTATTTGAGCAAACTGGGCTGGCTGCTGAGTTTGTTTTCGAGGTGAAAAAGAATCCCGCGCTGCATCCAGGACAGAGTGCAGTTATCTTACGCAAGGGTATTGAAATGGGCTGGATTGGTCAACTTCATCCCAAGTTACAAAAACATTTAGGGTTGCCACCGTCAGTATTCTTGTTTCATTTAAACTTTAATAAATTAACTGAAGTTAGACTACCAAAGTACAAAGATGTCAGCAAATTCCCTGAAGTTAAGCGCGATTTAGCGTTTTTTGTTGAAAGTTCTACCGAGGCGCAACGTTTGATGGATGTCGTAAGACGTGTGGCTGGTTCACTTTTAGTAGAATTAAAGTTATTTGACGTCTATCAAGGCAAAGATATTGATAATAAAGGGAAAAGCGTCGCTTTAGGGTTGACCTTTCAGCATGAATCACGCACTCTTACTGACGATGAGATAAATAAAGCAATTAACACTATCGTGTCAGAGCTGGGCGTTCATTGCGGCGCTGAATTAAGAGGGTGAAATCGTGTTGATTAGTGTTATTTGGAATAGGGTTTTTAAATGGGTGCGTTAACAAAAGCGGATTTAGCAGAAATGCTGTTTGATGAGCTTGGTCTCAACAAAAGAGAAGCTAAAGAAATTGTTGAAATGTTTTACAGTGAAATTAGTCACGCGCTAGAAAATAACGATCAAGTAAAAATTTCTGGGTTTGGTAATTTTGAACTGCGAGACAAGAGCAGTCGTCCAGGTAGAAATCCTAAAACTGGTGAAGAAATTCCTATTTCCGCACGACGAGTTGTGACGTTTAAGCCAGGCCAAAAGTTAAAGTCGCGAGTAGAGGCCTATGCTGGAGCCAAGTAATAACAATCAACTTCCTGCTATTCCTGGAAAACGCTATTTCACCATAGGCGAGGTTAGCGAGCTCTGCGCAGTTAAGCCCCATGTGCTGCGGTACTGGGAGCAGGAGTTCCCAAGTTTGAGTCCTGTAAAGCGACGCGGTAATCGGCGTTATTATCAACGTCAAGATGTGGTTCTTATCCGGCAAATTCGGTCTCTACTCTATGAGCAGGGCTTTACCATTGGTGGAGCTCGTCAAAAGCTTGATGACGCCCCAGGTAAAAAAGAGCAGACTCCTTACAAACAATTGTTAGATCAAACTATCACAGAGCTCGAGGATGTTTTAAAACAGCTTTGATGAAGGTGCTAAAGAGATTTTTCTGATCTTTGGATTGTTGCAAAAAAGCTGTTTAGCTGTATCATTACGATGTTCAAATCGGGGCGTAGCGCAGCCTGGTAGCGCACTACACTGGGGGTGTAGTGGTCGCAGGTTCAAATCCTGCCGTCCCGACCAACTTTTTTAAAAAAACTAATAACGTCTTCTTTTTTGCCTACCGATAACACGACCAATTGTCTATCTTTTGCAACAGATCGGCGCACTCTTGTGTTTTTAAATGACGTCGATTTTCCATTTAAATCCAGTGTTTATTGACCGTGGATACATAGTAGTTTGCGGTCTACTTAGGGATTGTCGTATTATTCATAGCAGCTACATTTTTTTGGGTTTTACATGGCACAGCAAGATATCGGTAACAAGGTACCTCTTCACACTCTTAAAACAGCTAATGAGGTTAAAGCTTTTTATGATGAGTGGGGTAGTGGTGGTCAGTATAATAAAGATATGCAAAGTTGGAATTATACTGGGCCGCAAGAAACTGTCAGTGTTTTCAGTCGGTATGCCCTTGATCCTGCTAGTGTGATTTTCGACGCTGGTTGCGGTTCTGGGTTGGTGGGTAAGGAGCTTTTTAGTTTAGGGTATCATCAGATACATGGTGGAGACCTGTCGCAACGGATTCTTGATACAGTGCCAACTGGCCTTTATAGAACACTAAATCAAATGGACTTAAATGTAGCGGTTGATGTGCTAGATGATACCTTCGATGCAGTGCTATGTGTCGGTACTTTTACTTTTGGCCATGTTAAAAGTGATGCATTGTACGAATTTATACGAATCACCAAAAATGGTGGCCTGATTGCCTTTACGGTTAACGAAGGCGTTTTTATTTCAGAAGGTTTTGAGCGCACAATAAAGAGTTTGGAGGACGAGGGTAAATGGCAGCAATGTGTGCTGTCTAAATCAAATTATATGAAGAGTAAAGGTGTGAGTGCATGGTTAGGGCTATTTAGGGTTGTTAAGATCTAAGAGTTAAAATCGACAGCCATAGTGGCGCTATCGAGCGTGAATGCCCTAGCAATTATCGTCGAGTTGACTGGCTGAGGCCTAAATAGATGCTGTTTGCAGCAAAGTAGGCTGACACTGTTTGAATTTAGACTGGTAGCATTGGGCTGCGGTTTCCTGTGCAGTTCGTAGCTCATCTGTGGTCATTGCTTCCTGCAGCTCATCGAGCTTATCACGCACTTTAAGCTTGCTTGAGGTATTTGCCATTGCCCACCAAATGTATGCATTTACCTTGTTGGGATCTGTTCCTATACCGTGGTTATATACAGTGCCGAGCATATTTTGGGCATAGATATGCCCTTGAGCCGCAGCAGCTGCATACCATTTCAAACCTCTTGCGAAGTGTTCTGGAATACCTTCGCCTGAAAAGAATAGGGTTGCCACATTAAATTGAGCATTGGCATCACCCTGAGCCGCAGCTTTAAGGAGCCAATCGGATGCCACTCTTTTATTTTGTGGCACACCTAAACCGTGAAGATACATGTATCCAAGCAAAAACTGGCTTTCTGAATACCCTTGATCGGCAGAAGCTTTGTACCACTGTGCCGCTTGGTAAAGGTTTTTGGGCTGACCTATTCCTTTAAAGAACATTGTTGCAAGCCCGAACTGAGCCTCTGGATTTCCTGCATTGGCTTCTTTTTCATACCATTTAATGGTATCAGAATTATTCTGTGTGACCGTAGTTGTCCACAAATAGGTTTCATAGATTATTTTGTTTGCTTCTGTTCTGTTGTGCTCAGACATTGTTAAAAAGGATGGGAAATCAAGGGCTTCGCACGTAATAATCTTGAAGGCTAAAAAGGAGGCGAGAACTAGAATTAGGGTTTTCATTCTACTGGTTGCTATTGTAAGGGAATGCAAAATTGTATACTGTTTTTCTCAAGATTTCGATCTAAAAATTCGTTTAAAACATGGCTTATGTTGTAAGAATTTGTTGTTTGTTAATTAAAGAGAGCGGTTTGTTTTGTTTTCGCTACTTTTTTCAAAGCGTCTATTTGCCTCATCTTTTGATGTTTTCCATAAAAACGATCGAATAATAAAAGAAGCTGCCATTCCCACAATCAACACCAACAAAGTAATTTTGTCTCTATGGGGAGTTTCGGGTATCCAAATATTCTGACTTTCTAGATAAAACAGAATGTACATTGACGCGAGTAGCGGGCCAAATGAGACAATATTTTGTAACTGTTTTCGAAGTATAGATCGTTCGTTCATGACATTTCCTACAGAGCTCAGAAAGCTTTATGCTAGCATAGTTATATTTGAGACGGTAGGCATGCCGCATTACAGGGGATTATAGCAAGGCAGTGAGCAAAATCTCAGAGTTGCTGACCTATAGGCATGGTGGCCGGGAGCTAGTCTATGTTGCGAAACTCACCAATGACAATTATTGTTAGTGAAGGATTTTGAATGATTTGGAAGTTGTCACAAGTGCTTAAGCTTAAAGTACTCAATCAGTGGGGCTTGTTTGCAGTTTGCTCCGTGATTATGAGTGGTTTCACTCTTTTGGCTATGTCAGAGCAAAATATAGCTACGCCTGAGGGTGTCTCGCACATGATTGGGTATTCGGTTCGATGGGCCGTACCTTTTATCTATTTAGCCATTGCAGCGTCCGCTGTTAAAGTTCTTTTCAAAGGTGCTTTGTCAAATTGGCTGTTGCGCAATAGAAAGTATGTTGGATTGGTTTTCGGCTTTGCTATGGCGTGGCAAGCTGTTTTTATTTATATACTGTCTACATTCCATGTCGATTACTACTACTCTGAGGTTTACGTGTTTCGCGACGAGCTTGAGGGTAGCATAGGTTACATTTTCTTAACGGCTATGGTACTTACATCTTTCAATATTGCCCGCAAACAGATAACTCAAAAACAATGGACACTCATTCAAAAGAGTGGGGTATATTTTCTCTGGGCCTATCCGTTTAGCGTGTATTGGTGGAATCTATTTTACTATCCCTATACAGACGGAGGGGGTAATCCAGAGTTGCATGACTATGTTTTTTATGTCACCGGATTCAGTGTGGTTGCGTTGAGGATTTTTGCTTGGGGTAAATTGCGACTTTTAGCTAATCAAAAAGCTAAAAATCAAGTTCAATTATCTTCTGGTGTTAAATTTCTGGGCAGCACATTGGTTGTTATAGGTTTAATAGTATCGGCAACTGGCCATTATTGGTTTGAACCAGTTGCTACCGTTCTTTCCGGTCCACAGTGGGCTGCGCAGACATCGTTATGGTTACCTTTTTGGCCTCTTGAGCCATTCTTTTCCTTATTTATTATTGGTGCAGGGACTGCACTTAAAACAAGCAGAGGCTATTCGTCGTCAACCATGGGATCTTCAGGTAGGTTGAATTAACTGCTAACGGCAACCTTTAAAGTTTGATTCATAACACGTAAGCGCTTTACTTTGTGCTTGCTCAAGTTGAGAAGTTGACATTACAAATTTGATTTCCTCTATTGCTTTAGTTGCTTCTGCACTACCTTGAGTTTTTGCCATTGAGTACCAAATGTACGCGTCTACGCTACTCTTGGGAGTGCCTTGACCCAGTTCGTACATTTGGCCAAGACTCTGTTGGGAGGAAATATTTCCTTGGGCAGCAGCGTTATGGTACCACTGCAATGCTTCTCGATTATCTTTGCGCACACCTCGCTCTAGCCTATAAGCGTCGGCAAGTTTATTTTGCGCAAGAATATGGCCACCTTGTGCAGCTTTTTTAAACCAATAAACGGCTTTTGTATCATCAGTTACAAGTGTTATTCCGTCTGATAGTTTCGTGGCTAGACGATACTGAGTTTCTGAATCACCACTTGATGCTGCCCGTTCGTACCATTTTAGTGCTTCAGTGTCATCTTCGGGTATCCCCAAGCCAGTTGCCAACATAAAAGCTAACCTATATTGACTGTCTATGTTTCCTAATTCAGATGATGCTCTGTACCATTTACTTGCCAACATTTTATTTTCTTCAACGCCCTCTCCGTAGTCATACATAAAGGCTAACCGTGTTATAGCTTCTTCTCTAGCCTGTTCCGCCGCCTGCGAGAACCAGTAAAACGCTTTGGTATCATCTTCTTGAACACCTTCCCCATAACCATACATAAAGCCGAGTCGAGTTTGTGCGTCGACTTGACCCTGCTCTGCAGCCATTAGATAGTATTGCTCAGCTTTTACGTTATCTTCTGGCACTCCCTCACCATGATCAAACATGTTGCCAAGGTAGTATTGAGCTGACGCATTACCGCCATTGGCAGCTACGGAATACCAGCGGATAGCCTCTCTATTGTTTTCAGGCATGCCATCACCATTATCAAACATAATACCCAGTTTTAGCTGAGCATTGGTTATACCTCTTTCAGCTGGTTTTCTGAACCATTGCATAGCTTTTTGAAAGTCTCGTTCTACGCCCTGACCATTGAAATACATCATACCAAGGTCAAATTGCGCCGATGCGTCTCCATTTTGAGCAAGTCTCAGAGTTTTTTTGAAATCTGGCGTTGTAGCTTGACAGAGCGGTGATGAGAGTAGCAATGAAATAAAGATAAACTTCGCAATATTGTGCATACTTTTTATCTCTTTTATTGAGTGGCTATTTGCTGTTCTTAAAAGTTTACTATTGAGTATCCACCCCAATGTATCGAAGTAACGCTTCTCTTGGAAGACCTTTGTGATGTTGAATTATAAGCCTCTCTTCCTCTGCTACCATTCTCTCGAAGTAAGCCTTACCCAGATCCTCGTTATCACCGGCCAGCTGTCGCCGAGTGTTGGCTCTCTCTATGGCTTTTTCATAGATTTCTTGGCCATAATCTTCGACAAAAGACTCGTAATTTTGCCTCGTAAGCTTTTTTAAAAAATCAAACATCTCATGAAACACCGTGCTAGACAACAGAAAAAAATTTTTCGAAAAAAAATCAAAGGAGATGTTACACCATGGCGTTGTTTAATTCTATGCATAAAAGTGTGTTGCAGTGCACAGTGTGAAGTTTTGCTGGCCCTTGTCTGGTTACATTTAAGCACCTAGCCATGGACGGTTAGGTGCGTAATCTGCGTATTAAACAGAGAACGTTCCCAAAATGAGAGAAATGACGTATTGGTAGTCAGTTGATACTGACGTTTTTCATACCAACGTGAACATTAACGAGAATTCGATTCATAGGTTTAATTATCTTGCGCGGGGCTATCCACTATCGTAGCCGCATCCGCTGCAACATTTACGTGGCTGTCATAATGCATTTCTTTTTTAAGAAAGGTACCTATACTTGGTTTAAATATGTTGCAAGACGTTATCGGCTTAGCATAAAGATGAAGTGACAAGCCTCTTTCAGCGCCAACATTATGCAGGCTATGAACACCAATAAAGTCAGTCATATAGGTCACTGAATTGGCAGCTGCATGTTTGGTTTCTTGATGAATTAACTGTCCCTCCTTGTGGTTGTAAATAACTTCTTCGAATTCCCCCTGTACAAAATGCATCCAGCACTCTTCTGAATTATGGTCATGAATAGCGGTTTTTTGCCCGGGCTGCCAGCATATTAATATTAGTTCAAAACGAGCATTATGCTCTATACAGACACGTGTATGGTGATCCTCAGACCATAGGGTGTAGGGCGTTATGGTAGACGGGTCAATCATAATATGCTGCGCTACAGAAAGAAAATTAGACGTTTCCGTTTTCTTTAATACAGCAACCAGCTGCTTTAGACTAGCAATCGGTCCACCCTCAGTATTATGCGTAAGAGCTATATCTGTTGGAGCAAGCATTTTGTGCGTCCTTGGTAGAGTTTGTAAAAAGGCTCGATTCTACTATTGTTAATCGACACCGATTATTGTACTGAAAAAGCGTCTTTATTGGTCTTTATTGGATTCCGAAATACCAAGCTCAAGACTTACTAGCCACCTGATTATATCAAGATAAACATCAGATCTATTGGTTTCGTTTAATATTTCGTGACGAGCCCCAGAATAAATAGTTTTTTTAACATTGGAGATCCCCGCCTTTAAAAGGACCTGCTCCAAAGCGATAATGCCTTTAGCCTGATTACTCACGGGATCATTTTGGCCTGAAAAAAGATGTATTTGCAAGTTTTTGTCTAGCTTCTCTACAGACTTAGTTTGAGAGAGTTCTGACATGCCGACCAAAAAGTCACACCAAGACTGGGTTGTTAATGGGCCTCCACACAGAGGATCAGCGATATAGGCATCTACAATATCTGGATCTCTAGATAGCCAGTCAGACGATGTCCTAGCAGGTTGAAAAGCATTATTAAAATGACCAAAGGATATTTTTTCCAGTAGGCTACTTGGGTGGGCACTACCAACACGAAAACGCTCTATTCGAGCTATTAGACTAGCAATTTTCCATGTTGCACTACTTGCGTAATTTGATCCAGATAGAATAACAGCAGACAGCGGACCTCCGAGCAGCGCGGTCAATCCAACGTTATATTTTTGGCATAAATGCGTTGCCATAAAAGAACCCATGCTATGTCCCAATATTACAAGGGGCAAAGCACATTGAGAATCAATATGCCTCAGTAACTGCCACTGATCGTCAATCATTTGATTCCAGCCATTTTCATCAGCCACATGATAGCTTTCACCCATACTCTTGCCTGTCTGACCATGTCCGCGATGATCTCCTGCGGTGACCATTATATTGTATGTATTGAGAAATCTAGCAAAATCATCATATCGTGCACTATGCTCTGACATGCCATGCATAATATGGAGCCATAAGACTGGTTCTCTAGGGCGCCATTCTAAGTAATGCATATTGCCCTTATCACCGTTTGTGAAAGGAAGTTTTGTGTAATGTATGTTGCTCATGGTGAGTGACCTTGTGGCGGTAGAAAAGTGCCGCAAATTGTGTTTAATCAAAATAGCATTCCACTATAACTTACCACAGTCATTTATAAAGCACATATTGGGTACGGCATTGGGTTGTTAATGAATATATATGTGAGGTTATTATGAGTATTATTTTTCCCCTTACCTTGTATTTTTGCCTCACTAATGCTGTTTATAAAGCAAGAGGTAACAAGCATTTATTGGCTTATGAACCAACACAGTTAACAGTAGACCATCCAACTAGGTATCTTGTAGCTTGCAATTAGAATCCATGTGATTGGTTCTTTACATTTATTCTACTAGACGTAGTTATCTATGGAGTTGAACATGTTTAGTCTCTTACCGCTAAATTCTTTTGTTTGCCAAGTTTGGTGTTGCCACCACCACGTGAGCAAGAGCCATCCTCACTTGAGATCATAATTGGATGTTTTAGCGCTGAGTGTATAGCTGTTGCCGATGCAATGATTCTCTAGTATGTCTTTTAATAAAGATTAGCCTCCTTTCTAGGCGTTAAATCAGTCTGAAGCTTCATTTTTCGGCGACAAATAAAAAGGGCGACTGATTGAGTCGCCCTTTTTACTTTTCACAAACGCTGCGATCAGAAGTCTTTTCGCAAAGTTAAGCCGAAGGTGCGCGGAGCATTGGGATATCCAGAAAAGCTACCCGGCGCTGCTGTAGTTGGGAAGGCTGAAATCAAAGATTCGTGATCTGTGAGATTGCGAGCCCAAAGAATAAGGCTCCAATCGTTCATTTCAGAATTAAGACCTACACTAGCATTGAAATTATCAGTACTTCTAGCCGCTATCGACAGAGGAATTAAATCTGCAAGTTTAATTTCATCTTCATAGACATATTCAAGTCTAACAAATCCGCTGATTGAAGAAGATACATCAAATGAGTAGACCGCATTGGCATTCGCGCTCAACTCGTGGACGCCGGTAGGTGTTAAGCCAGACAGGTCAGTAAAGCTCTGGCCTTCAGGGCACTGATACTCAGGACCTGCAAGACCAGTAGTATCACAAGATCCTTTCAAGAATTCGTCATAGACTGGATCAATAGCAATAACTGATAGTCGTAAAATAAAATCTTCAGAGGCAGCAAACATACTATCAAATTCAATACCTTTATGGGTTTGTTCACCTGCGTTGACTAAATTAAAGCCAGTTCCTGTGAATGCATTAGATTGGAAGCCTTTGATCGATTGGTCAAACAAAGCGATGTTGATATAGCCCCTATCAAAGGATTTTTTCATACCCAACTCAATTGAGGTTGCTTCTTCAGGATCAGCCGAGCGCAGATCTCGTGCATCAACAGTCAGACTTACTGATGTTGCTTTAAAGCCTGTAGAGTGACTGACATAAAATGTAGTATCTTCATCAGCAGAATACGCAAGACGTAGCGTATGCGTTAGATCGTCTGAGTCAAATTCGCCAGACTCATCTGCATTTGGGTAATTTACAAAAGGCTTAAAGAACTGCAAGCCGGTTAAGGCTCCTAGACCTGCTGCCTCAAAAGGAAGTGCGGCAAAGGTATCCACTACACGAACATCAGAAATTACATCTTTTTTGTCATCGGTATAATTGAGACCAATAGTGGCAATTAATTGTTCAGAAAGATCGTAGTCAAGTTGTCCAAAAAATGACGTTGATTTACTTTCCATTGTGTAAGCTTCATGGGGTAATCCGGTCCCTGGAACATAAAAAATGTCAGAACAGGCTACGCCATTTACAAAACAAACACCGAAGGCTGCACCAACAAAGTTAATTCCAGACCCGCCAACCGGGGCAAGAACTGCGTCAGCGGCGGCTCCAAAGGCCTGTGCTAATCCTGCGGTAACAAGCGTGTCAGCAAAAGGATAAATTTGCGCGCCAAAAGTAACGTTTCTAAAGTGATCAACATCGAGTGCAGAGTAATAGCCACCGACCATCCATTGCATAGGCCCGCCATTGTTTGATGAGAGCCTAATTTCTTGGCTAAACGTATCGAACTCCTGGTCACCACGATTTTCTGCTACTAAGTCAGCACCAGAGAAATCTGCGTCAAACGTTGTTTCCGACGTCTGATTTCGCTTTGCCGTGATCGATGTTACGGTTGCAAAATCAAGATCCCAATCTATCTGAACAGATAAACCTTTACCCGTTAGTTGGTTTCTTGGTTTCTTGCTGCCATCAGCACTATCATTCATGTATGACTCTCTTGCAAATGGGTCGATGGGCGCATATCCATATCCGTTAGCAATGGCGAGTCCAGCAGTGATTTGCGATGTAAAGCCATCAACTAAAGACGTTGCGATACAGCATTCTTCATCCATCGAATTATAATCGGCGATAACTCGCACAGTAAGATCATCCGATGGCTCAAGCAAAAGCTGCGCTCTGATGGCAGACCGATCGCGTCCATTTAAGCTGCTGCCATCAGTTAAGTTAGTGGCATATCCATCCGCTTGGTTACTACTGCCTGACAATCTGAATGAGGCAGTATCTGTGAGTGCGTTGGTGATGGTGCCTTTTACAATTTTCTGCCCATAGTTACCAAGGGTTGCACCAAAGCTACCACCAAATTCCTGCTCTGGTAATTTTGTAGTCATGCTAATCACACCAGCGGAAGCATTTTTACCAAAGAGGGTTGATTGAGGACCACTTAATACCTCTACGCGTTCTATAGTTGGCAGATCAGCCATAGCGCCAGCAGATCGTGTTCGGGCAACACCGTCGATATAAACACCAACTGCAGGCTCAATACCAGGATTATTAGCACCATTACCAAAGCCACGAATCACAAAATTGGTTTGTGAGGTCTTCTGCAATTGGCTTACTCGCAATGTTGGTACAGCAGTTTGTAAATCGATTAGATCAACAATCGCAGATTGATCGATTTGCTCAGCTGTCGTTACAGAAACTGAGACTGGAATATCTTGAAGTGTTTGTTCACGTTTATTAGCGGTGACAATAACTTCTTCAATTTGCGCTAAACTTGTGGTTGAAAAGATTATTGCGCTAATGCTTAAAAGCGCAATACCTGTACGTAATATTGACATATAAAAGTTCCCCTTTGTGTAACTGTTAATAAATAATGATTAAACTTTATTCATAGATTGCTTCATGTATGCACATACACATAAGTAGACACTCTCATGATAGTGAACCGGACTCGAAATAAAGCGCATAAGATATCGGTAATGTGATACTTTTTGGTCGAACAAACTACACCTACCCTAGTGTGAGCGTCCAAGCGGTGCGGCTCGTATTATAAGAATATTTCGAATTAAAGCTATATTTTTGGTACTAATTATAATAAGAATGAGGAAAGAATTTTTTGCCTTGATAGATCGATTATCTAAAACGTGCTAGTCAAGGACTGACTAGCACGCAATGAATATGTTTAGTTTAGGCAGGATAAGGGTAAAGAGCAGAAAAGTGAGCTTGTTTTGATGGGCATATATTAACCTTTGTCAGATCTCCTTGAATATGTGGCAAATCTAAGACGCGCTTGTCCATTACTTTGAACCATAACCAAGGAACGTACGCGATTAAGTACATACCAAAGTATCCATTGGGTAATTCTGGAATATTGTCAAAGTTTCGCAGACTCTGATAGCGTCTTGCCGGATAGGCATGATGATCAGAATGTCGCTCTAAATGAAACAGCACAACATTACTTATTATGTAGTTTGCATTCCAAGAGTGGTGCGGTTTGCAGCGCTCATAACGGCCGTTTTCTTTACGCTGACGCAGCAGACCATAATGCTCAATGTAGTTTGCCGAGGTAAGTTGATACCACGCCCAGACATTGTGCAATATTAAAAAAGGTAAAACTATCCAGCCAAAGTAGATAATCAGTGAACCCTGAAAAATCAGTGTCAGCCCGTAGGACTGTAGTATGGTGTTGTGATGACTCCAAATATTTTGATTAGCACTTTTCAAACGGTCTTTTTCTAATTGCCAGCCTCGTTTGAAAGTACCTGAAATTTCTCTTATGGCAAAGGCGTAAATAGATTCTCCAAGGCGCGAGCTTGCAGGGTCATCCGGTGTTGCAACCAGTGTATGGTGACCCTTGTTATGTTCAATTGAAAAATGGCCGTAAGCAGGGACAGCTAGCACTATTCTGGCTAACCACTGTTCGATCTTAGTGTTTTTGTGTCCCAGTTCGTGCGCTGTATTGATCCCCAAGCCACTGTATGCTCCAGCAATTATAGCTACTACTATGGTTGACCATACACTAAGACTCTGAGTACCAATTAACCAGGTAAAAACAATTAACACAGCAAAATGCATTGGTACTGTGATAAAAGTGAGTATTCGGTAGTACCAGTCGTCCTCAAGCTGGGGCACTAGTTCCTCTGGTGGATTATTAGTATCAGCACCTACGAGCCAATCAAGAACGGGAACAACTGTATAATTAATCATCAATGGGAGGGCTAGAATTACTTCGTTGCCTGTTTGTAAAAACAGATAAATGAAACATAAAGGCGACAAGGGGAACAATATTGATGAGAGCCAAAGATATCGTTTCTTGTCAATATAACTAATCAATCCTTTTTCAGGATGGTGCGTACTGTAAGTTTTCATCATCTAACTTCTCCATTTTTGTTGTTGTTTACAAAGTCGAAGGATATAAATGTACCTTAAAGCAAAAAAATTTTTTTAGTGATTCAAATACCGTCAATTATAGGGTTAAATACCGGCATTATTTATTTATCCTGTTTTTGATGAACAGCAATATGGGCGAAAGTCTTATTACTGATTTATAAAATAATCAACAAATACAGAGCAGGGCAGTTATGTTTCAACATGTTATTAACGAGTTAAATAGTTTGATTACCCAATATTCTCAAGCTGAAGGTTTTTTGGAGCGTAGAGGGGATAATACCTTGGACTTAATAAACTCTGAATTAGCTACAATTGAATTTTTGAGCGCCTCACAAGCGGATCAGATCTGCGATCAAGCCATACAGGCCACTGGCGAAAAATCTCTAGGTCTTAAGTTAGGTGTTCGGTTAGATATGTTGTCAGCCGGTATATTTGGTTATGCTCTGATGAGCTGCGCCACAGTTGGAAAAACCCTACATTTATTACGCCGTTATAATCAAGCTGTTTTGCCCAGTATGACGATAGACCTGATACAAGAGGGTACTTCGGTGCTATTGAGTGTGCGAGCAACACATTTACCAAAGCAACTTCAGCGTTTTTATACAGATACACTTTTCTCTGCCCTTTTTGTCCATATCCGCCTATTGACTGGAAACAACCAGTTGAGTGCAAAAATCTACCTTAAGCATGCTCCTGTAAGTGATGCTGACCTCTATCAGTCAATATTTGGTGACCAAATTTATTTTGGCGCGGAGAGAGATGCCATCATCTTTGAAAATAAAACAGTAGATTATCCTCTCTTAGAATCTAACAGCGAAGTGGGATTGATTTTTCAGCGTGAATGCGACCGAATTGTAGCTGCTGATCAACACCTAGGATTGATCAGTCAGCGGGTTAAACAGATTCTTGTAAGTTCCCGCTTGCGGTTTCCTACTTGCGCTGAGATGGCTGCAGAGATTCATATGAGTGAGAGCACACTGCAAAGACGCTTGAAAAAAGAAAACACCCGCTATCAAGAGTTACTTGATCAGGTACGTTATAGACTGGCATTAGAGTATTTTAAAGGCACTCAGTTGCCGGTGGTCGATGTAGCTGACTTACTGGGGTTTAGTAGCGCAACAAATTTTCGACGAACATTTAAGCGCTGGAGTGGAGTTACACCAGCTGCGATTCGCAAGATATCCTAAGGCGCAGTTAGCCACTCTTTTGTAAGAACTATTAATGCCTAATGCCTAATGCCTAATGCCTAATGGCTGACGGTTATTGGTTAATTGCATTAATAATGGGCGTCAAAAAATCTGCATCACTCCAGTTTGATGGTGCCAGAGTGGAGTGATAGTTTGCTTCTGATCGTATCGCTTCATCGCCTATTTTTGTGTAACTACTGTTGCGAACAATAACCAAGTCATATTGAGGGTAAACATAAATATTATTCTGGTGTAATCCGGCAGAATAGAAATAGCCATACGCAGGTTCCACCCACCACTGCAAAGCATAATAAGGATTGTTTGTTCCCGTTGGTACAGTGGTAGAATCAGTAACCCATTGAGCGGTTATAATTTGCTCGTCTTGCCAGCGTCCATCTCTAGCGAACAGTAGTCCAAATCTTGCAAAGTCTCTAGATGTAGCATCAATGCAACAGTAGGTCATAACATTACCGACCTCATCGGTCCACCAAGTAGCCGACATTCCAATTTTAGAAAATAGGTAAGTATCTGCAAAATCAGCAAGAGGCTGTCCGGTTGCAGCTTCTAAAATACCGCCAATGAGCATAGAGTCGGTATTTTGATACGCCCAATTGTCGGTTCTTGCGATTGTCTCTGGGTGTCGATCTAACGCGTACGCCAATTGATCGCCACTGATACCCCCAGAGGTGTATATATTACTATCACCTTTTGCGGCTTTTCCAAGTCCTGAACGCATTTCTAAAATTGCCCTCAGAGTAATGTCGGTTTTATTTGTGTCGGCCCACTCAGTGAGGTATGTCTCTGCGGGAACATCAATAGAATCGAGAAATTCTTGTTTAAGAGCTATACCAATCAGAGCGCTAGCAAATGATTTTCCGGTCGACCAGCTAGTAGCCAGACTGTCCTGCGAAGACCCATTGGCATATCGCTCAGCCACAACAACGCCATGTCGAACAATGACTACGCCCTGAGTATTACGACTGCTCTC
>JAQWYJ010000014.1 GCA_029254005.1 Porticoccaceae bacterium
TAGATACTGCTTATGTTGACGACGTAGTGATGGGTTGTGTGTCTCCTGTCGGTGAGCAGGGTAGTGATATTGCTAAAATGATCGTACAGAATGCCGGTTGGCATGAGTCAGTTGCCGGAGTTCAATTGAACCGTTTCTGTGCCTCTGGTTTAGAGGCGGTAAATACCGGTGCTCAAAAAGTTGCCTCGGGCTGGGAGCAATTGGTCGTTGCTGGTGGTGTTGAATGTATGTCGCGAGTACCTATGGGGTCTGATGGCGGATCAATGACAGGAGATGCAGCCTTTGCAATTGAACAGAGCTTTGTTCCCCAAGGTATTGGCGCAGATACTATTGCCACCATTGATGGTTATAGCCGAGAAGATGTTGATGCTTATGCGTTGGAGTCTCAGCGACGTGCTGCCCATGCTCGGGATAGTGGTTGGTTTGACCGCTCTGTAGTGCCTGTATATGACAAGAATGGACTAATGATTTTAGAACGTGACGACTTTATCAAGCCAGATACCAATATGGAAATTTTAGGTGGTTTGAGGCCCTCGTTTGAGATGATGGGGAATATGGCTTTTGATGAAATTATTTTGAATAAATACAATACATTAGAAAGTATTTCTCATGTCCATACTCCAGGAAATTCTTCCGGAATTGTAGACGGTGCAAGCGCGGTGTTGATAGGTTCAGAAAAGGCTGGTAAAGATCTCAACTTGACTCCGCGAGGGCGAATCTTAGCTGGATCTATTTTGGCCTCAGACCCGGTTATAATGCTTGCTGGCCCCGGTCCTGCAGCAATGAAGTGTTTGAAGACAGCCGGGCTTACAGCTGATGATATTGACCTATGGGAAATAAATGAAGCCTTTGCATCCGTCGCTATGAGATATATGAAAGATCTAAATATTGACCATGGAATAACTAACGTCAATGGCGGCTCAATAGCAATGGGCCATCCCCTAGGTGCAACTGGTGCTATGTTGGTCAGTACCATGTTGGATGAGTTGGAGCGCAGGCAATTAAAGCGAGCCATGTTGTCGCTCTGTGTGGGCGGTGGCATGGGAATTTCCTGTTTGATCGAGCGTGTCTAAGGTATTCGGCACGGACTCAGGATTTAGTATCTAGATTTTTATAAAAGGTTTGAACAATGGGTGTATTTAAGTACGAAAAAGATGCGCAATGTATTGTTACTGTGACGATGGATATGACCGGTCCGGTGAATGCAATCAATGCCGAATATAATGAAGCAATGGACGAAACGGTTGCTCGCTTAGAGGCCGAGGATAGTCTGTCTGGCGTTATTTTTGCGTCTGCCAAGAAGGTTTTTTTTGCTGGTGCTGACCTTAACGAGTTAGTGTCAATGGATACTGGCGATGAGGCGGCTTTATTTGCCAATGGTGAACTAATTAAAAGTCATTTTAGGCGTTTGGAAAAGCTGCCGGTGCCGGTGGTGGCAGCAATCAATGGTGCTGCACTGGGTGGAGGCTATGAGCTGTCGCTGGCCTGTAACTATCGACTGGCCTACAATCACAAATCAGTACAAATCGGCCTGCCAGAGTGCGCGATTGGTGTTTACCCCGCTGGTGGTGGCGTTGTGCGTCTAACCAAGCTTATCGGTGTCGAAAAGGCGTTGGATATCATCTTGAAGAGTCAGCGTTTGACTCCTGAGAAAGCACTAGAAGGTGGACTTATTCACGAGGTAGTGTCTTCACTGGATGAACTATTACCGCGAGCCAAAGCGTGGATACTGGACAACAAAGCCAATGCAGACGCCGCTGTGCAGCCTTGGGACAAAAAAGGCTACAAAATACCCGGTGGTGCAATAAATACCCCGCGCAATGCGCAATTTTCCACTATGGCCCCCACCATGCTGCACAAGCAAACCCGGGGCTTAATGCCACAAATGACCGCTGCAATGGATATCGCCTTTCAGTCTACCGTTTTAGATGTAGATACTATGCTGCGTGTGGAAGGGCGTGAGTTTATTAAAGTCGTCACGGGACCTGTGGCGAAGAATATGATCAATGCATTTTTCTTTCAGTTGGGCAAGATCAATGCCGGTGCTAGCCGGCCCAAACATGTTGAGAAAAATCCTACTCGCAAACTGGGCGTGTTGGGTGCTGGTATGATGGGTCAGGGTGTTGCTTATGTGGCAGCCAAAGCCGGTATTCAGGTAGTGCTCAAGGATATGACACTGGAGGCGGCAGAAAAAGGTAAAGCTTACTCAGAAAACTTGGTGAATAAAGCGGTCAAGCGTGGGAAAATTTTCCAATCGCAAGCCGATGCGCTGCTTGGCTTAATTTTGCCAACCGCGCAAGACAGTGATCTGGCTGGCTGTGATTTAATTATTGAAGCCGTATTTGAAAATATTGAACTGAAGAATAAAATAATTGGCAACACCGAGAAGTACTTATCCGAAGATGGCTTTTGGGGCTCTAATACGTCCACGTTGCCTATTACCGAATTGGGTAAGGCGGCAAGCAAACCTGAAAACTTCGTTGGAATCCACTTTTTTTCGCCGGTTGATAAGATGCCGTTGGTAGAAATAATCGTTGGTGAAAAAACTAGCGATGAAGCGTTAGCCAAGGCTTTTGATTTTACTCAGCAGATCCGTAAAACCCCGATTGTAGTTAATGATTCTCTCGGTTTCTTTACCTCCAGAACCTTCGGTACCTACCTCGATGAAGGCCTGCAGTTACTAACTGAAGGTGTTCACCCCGTTAAGATTGATACCTTGGGCAAAGCTATCGGTATGCCAGTAGGTCCATTACAGGTAGGTGATGAGACGAGCTTAGAGCTTACGCGAAAAGCCGGAGAGACCTGGGCTTCTATGGGTGTGGAAGACAAGTGGAGCGACGGTGCGGTGACTCGACGAGTGATCAAGGATATGATTACCGATAACGCTCGGGGAGGTCGCCACCACGGCGGTGGTTACTATGAATATCACGCTGACGGTTCGAAAAACATTTGGCCAGGATTGTATGATCTCTACTACAAAGAAGATGTCCATGTACCAGAGGATGACATCAAAGATAGATTAATGTTTCGGCAGGTTATAGAGGCCCTCAAATGCCTGCAAACAGGTGTTCTTCGCTCGGTAGCCGACGGCAATATAGGTTCCATCATGGGAATAGGTGCGCCGGCACACACTGGTGGCTTTATACAGTATGTAAATACCTATGGATTTCAGGAATTTATAGACCGTTGCGAACAATTGACTTCACTTTATGGTGAGCGTTTTGAGTGCCCTGAGATTGTCAGACAACATATTAAAAGTGGCGAGCTGATGGTGTGATTCCATCCGAGTGTTACCATCGACAATAAACGTCGCGTGGACGGGTATTTGCTGTTTTGGCGTTATTGCGATGTTGATGGGAATCGGCAGTGGAGATGCCAAGCTTCCCATCAACTTTCTTCGGTGTAGCTTGTAGTTTGGGTGGTTAGAGTTTGTTCTCTATGGTGATAGTATCAAAATAATTACTGTCATTGGGACTGCCGTCAGTGTCACTGACGAAATGACCTCTGCACCCTAGGTTACAGAATCCTAGGGTGTGGGCTTTGTTGGTGGTCAATGAGTCCGGCTATACTGGTTTGCCAGAGCGGGGACAGAGTTTGTTCACTGCGTGCGTCATAGTTATAACTCCTGTGTTCAATATCTACCAAAGGCCAGGTTGCTGACAATTTCAGTGGCTGACAAAAGACAAAAGGGCCGTTAGTTTTCTTTTTTTCTAGCTTTGTGCGTATCAAACCATGCGAGAATATACCCCACCTTACGCGCCAGATTGGACGGTTTTGCCCCAATACCGTGGTAGGCACCTTGAATGCGTACCAAGGCGCTTTCAACCCCTTGTAAGCGCAGCGCACCATAGTATTGTTCGCTTTCGGCCATAGGCGTGCGAACATCCAGCTCGCCAGTGAGAACCATGGTCGGGGTTGTTACATTACCCACCAAAGACAAGGGAGACCGATCCCAGTACTGTTGGTAATCTACCCAAGGTAGATCATTAAACCAGTATTTAGTCATATAGGTGTAGATATCAGATGTACCTATCATGCTAGTCCAATTAATCACCGGTTTAGCAACTACGGCGGCTTTAAATCTATCGGTTTTACCAATAATCCAGGCGGTTAATAGTCCGCCACCGGAGCCACCGGTGACAAACAGATTTTTTTCATCAACATAGCCTTTAGAGATAACGCCATTGACCATGTCCATGAGGTCATCGTAATCTTGAGAAGGGTAATTTTTATCGATCAAATTAGCAAATTCGGCACCTTGAGAGGTTGAACCCCTCGGATTCCCATAAACGACCACATAGCCACTGGCCGCAAACAGTTGGATTTCGCTAGAAAATTCTGGCCCATAGGCTGTGTGAGGACCTCCATGAATTTCTAGGATAAGTGGGTATTTTTGCGTTGGATCGAAATCGGGTGGCGTAACGATCCATGCTTGTAAGTTACGATCATCGACGCTACTCTCTACTTCTATTAACGATGGTTTATTAATTACTTTGTGGTCAAATATATCTCCATTAAGATCGGTGAGCTGGATGACGCTACCTTTGTCATTTATCAGAGCCAGATCAGCGGGGCGGTCTCCTCTGCTGGAGGTAAACACAACACCACCCTTTGGGGTAACAGCATAATGGCCGGAGGTATATGGTCTGCCGATACTAATACCTCCAAGAGCATCAGTTTTGATAACGATTTTTCCCGATAGATTGACGTGGGCAAGGTGCTTTCTACCCATATTGTCGTAGCTAAAATACACACCTTTGCCGTTTTTAGCCCAAGTGATGTCAGCAACAGACCTATCTAAGTTTGGTGTTAAGCTTTGTACACCTGAGCCATCAGTATCCATTATGTATAGCTGACTGATCTGACTTGACTTACCGTTGTCCTCAAACCCAATAAATGCAATTTTCTCCCCATTTGGGCTTATTTTTGGGTTACTTTCAGGACCACTTGTATTAGTGAGTTTTGTGACACCAGCGGTGTTCAAATTGATCGAGAGTAGATCAGAGTTAAGCACGTCAAAATCGTCGTTGCGGGTATTGGCTGATACAAACAACTGATCAGCATTTTTACTCCATTCTATTGAGCCTGAAAAATCATGTGCACCTGAAGTAATTTGGCGTGGTGTTCCACCGATGTTGGGAACAACATAAACGTGCATATTGCCCGGACGATTCATACCAGCTCCATCGTGCTGAAACAATGTTTGATCGATGTAGTGCGCACTGTCTGCCCATTGTGCGCCCTCAGGTTTAAAATCTAGATTAAACATCGGCTTTGCTTTATTGGGTGTAAACATAGAGAAGGCTATTTGTTTACCATCAGGAGAGTAGCTCATGTTATTTGGGGTCATAGCAACGTCGGTTACGCGCGCGGTGTAGCCAGTGGCTAAATCTTTCGAGTAAATCTGTACTTTACCCTCTTTCGTAGAGAGATATGCCATTTTGGTTCCATCGGCAGAAAAGATAGGACTGAAGTGATTGTCACTATCAGATAATAACGGTATCTGTTGACTACCATCAAGAGACGTCATCCATAAATTGCGCCGCACAGAGTCGGTCATTATATCCATGCTACGGCGTTCATAGACGACATGCTTCCCACCGGGCATGACCACGGGGTTAGCTGCGTACTCAAGAGTAAACAAATCTCGCAGTGTAAGTGTATCACTGACACCTGACTCTGATGCTGTGGAGACGCTGGCACAGATCATACTAATTAGGAGTGTCAGAGAGGGCCGTTGTAGATATTTTTTGTGGATCATGGATTTAGCTCCTTATTATATTTACTTTGCTTAATGGACACAGTGTTCGGGCGCCGGCAATCCGGGTGACTGGTCTAGTCGAAACGCCATACTTTTAGTGGCGATAGAGCCGACGTTAGCGGTGTATTTTAGAAAGCATAATGACTAAAGTCCATCGGATCGACGCAGCCTTTTGATTCGCACCGTTTTGTCTAAATTTTTAAAAAATTAGTTGACTGATTTTCTTATGCCATTAAATAAAAATATTCGGCGCAGATACTCCCCATAGATTGGCTTACATAACAAAATCTCGAGTAGCATTTAGTAACTCTGGGAACATCGCTCCAAGTTTTGCCATCCAGTAATTTATCCAGTACTCAATTTTTTGCCAGAAAGTCAGTTCGAGCCGATCTGGCAGGTTATCTTGCTTGTTGTCCAGATAGGTATGTATGGCGTTGACATCGTCAAGGTTGAGAGTTTCATAGAAACCAATCATTCCCTTATGAGTTCGGGAGCCACCGAGCACGATGGTGGCAAACTCTTCATGAGTCTGCTCACTCATGTAGCGCAGGTTGGGCACTACATAGTTGCTCAGCGCGTTTATACCATGGCAAGAGGCACAATTGTTGTGGTACAGAGATTCACCGTGGGCGATCACCTTCGGATCTCTGTTTATCGGTCGCCCGATGGGTTGTATCGTGGTGAAGCCTTTATTGGTTTGTGCCTGGGTGTTGTTGAAGTCGCCGCGTTTGAATACTAATAACTTGTTTTGATTAATTTTGTTACGCTGCAATTCATCGCCAACGGTAATCATCACGGTACCGCCACTGCCCTGGGCTACGGCGATGTATTGTTCACCATCGAGTTCATAGCTAACTGGACCGGCAAGAACCGCGCTGTCGGATTTGTATTGCCAAAGTTTGTTACCATTGTAGGCGTCATAGGCGGCAAAGGTGCCGTCCCAGGTACCCTGGAAAACTAAATTACCATCGGTACTTAAAATGCCGCCATTAGAGGGCTTGTTATGGTGCACTTTCCATGCGCGTGATTTTTTAACAGGATCCCAAGCGACTAATTCGCCGAAGATCAGCGCATCCATCGAAGCACGCGCTGCTACCCAACTTTTTGGGTCACGGTTTGTGTTTAAATCTACGCCAGTATTCCAGCGATTGACTCTATATATCGCTTCTTCTTGAGCACTGAAGTAGGCGGGGATACTTTGGACCGGAATGTACATTAAGCCGGTTTTAGGGCTATATGACATAGGCTGCCAGTTGTGGGCGCCATAGGGTGATGGCCAGATAAAACTACCGCCATTCTCTTGATAGTCAGCAAATTTACTCTCCACTGGTCGACCAGTTTGCATGTCGACATGGGTTGCCCAAGTAGCCTTGCCAAACTTCTCGGCAGATAGCAATTCGCCTGTTATGCGATCTAAAACATAGAAAAAACCATTCTTTGGTGCCTGCATAATAACGGACCGTTGCACGCCGTTAAGCTCAAGTTCGGCCAGCACTAGCTGTTGCGTTGCAGTGTAGTCCCAGTTGTCTGCTGGTGTTACCTGATAATGCCATACGTACTCGCCTGTGTCTGGGCGCAGAGCCACAATAGAACTTAAATAAAGGTTGTCACCACCACCGGGGCTACGCAGATCACGATTCCACGGGGATCCGTTACCCGTGCCTATGTAGAGTAAATCTAAGTCTGGGTCATAGACCAGAGAATCCCACGCTGTGCCACCACCACCACCGAGTCTGTACCATTCATCACCACTCCAAGTGTCAAGTGCAGCTTCTAATGCTGGGTTTTCTTGCGGTTTGTTGCGGTCCCCTGGCACAGTATAGAAACGCCACTTCATTTCACCGGTATTTACATCATAGGCGCTTACATAGCCGCGAACGCCCAATTCAGCGCCGCCATTGCCAATAATGACCATACCTTTTACGATTCTTGGTGCTCCGGTAATACTGTAATTGCCATCGGTAGGTGTGCTTTGGATAGACCAGTTTTCTTCACCAGTTGAAGCATCTAGAGCAATTAGACGGCCATCTAAGGCACCAAAAAACACTTGTAAAGGTGTCTCAGCATTATCTTGCCATAGAGCGACTCCGCGGTTTACTGGTCCACAGCAGGTCTTGGCTAGCTGTGCTTTAGGGATCTGTGCGTCGTAATGCCAAAGCTCATTTCCCGACCGAGCATCAAGGGCATGCACATGGCTCCAGCCTGTGCTGACATAAATGACACCATTATGGACAATCGGTGTTGCTTCCATACCACGTGCTGTGTCAAATTTAAATGACCAAGCTAAATCTAGCTCATCGACATTTTCACGATTTATTTTGTCAAGCGGACTAAAGCGCTGTTCACGGTAGGTGCGGCCGTAACTTAGCCATTCTCCACCAGGATTAACAATCGCTTTTTGGTTAACTGTCTGCGGTATTTGGGAGGCAAAAAGATTACTGCTAAGCAGTCCTGCTAGGGCGACAAAAAAGACGATTCGCATAACATTTTCCTATGAAAGATATTTTTAGTTATTGTTAGTCTCTCTACTTTTTATACTATTGCTGTAAGGTGAGTTCCACAAATTGAAGTCTGTCTTGACCAAAAAACATCTCGTCATCGACAAACATTGTTGGTACGCCAAATAAACCTTTCTCCACTGCTTTTTCAGTACCGTTTATCAGGGCAGTTTTTACCTCAGGATTTTGTGTTGAGGTCAAAATATCAGCAGTATTTAAGTTAGCGCTGGTGAGTACCTCTGCAACAACATCTAGGTCACCCATGTTTTTACTTTCTACCCAAATAGCCTTAAAAATCGCGCCAAGATAAGTATCAAAGTAAGCAGTATCTATAGCTGCCACAGCGCCTCGCATTAGATTCAGTGTGTTGATAGGGAAGTGAGGATTATTATTCAGGGGTACATCATACAGTGCGGCAAACCGGGGTAAGTCGTCCATCATCATATAACGCCCCTTGGCGGGAACAGTCACTGGCGAACTATTGCCCGATGCTTTAAACAGACCGCCAAGTAGCACCGGTTTGTAAGTAATAATGCAGTTATACTGTGCTTTAAGTTGTTGTAGGCGCTTGTAGGCCAAATAGGCAGTAGGGCTGCCTACGTCAAAATAAAATTCAATGGTCTTTGGGCTTGCTTTTGTCATTGGGCGTCTCCTACCATTTTTCGTCCCATGGGCGTATATCCATCTCAAAAGTCCATGCGTTTCGAGGTTGATCATAAAGGGTGACATAATTTTTTGCTAAGTCATCAGGCTTTATTATTCCATCAACAGCTTTTCGCTGTTCGTAGGTTGGCACGTTCTCTTTAATCCATTGCGTATCAACTGCTGCATCTATAACCACATGAGCCACATGAATATTTCGCGGCCCTAACTCCCGCGCCATACTTTGGGCTAGGGCCCGCAAACCATGTTTGGCACTGGCAAACGCGGCAAACCCAGCAGACCCACGAACACTGGCTGTTGCGCCGGTGAATAAGATAGTTCCGCGATTTCTTTTGGTCATATAACGAGCCGCTTCTCGTCCATTAATAAAGCCGGCGAAACAGGCCATTTCCCATATTTTAAAGAACTTGCGACTATCGGTTTCAAGTATGCCCATGGGAACATTAGCACCCACGTTAAATACAACTACGTCAATTTCTCCAATATTATCTTCAATATGTTTGAATAACGATTCTGTAGCATCTTCTTTACGCGCATCGCAGGCAAAACCGAAGGCTTTTCCGCCCGCGGCAGTGATTTCGTCCACTAAAGGTTGTAGTCTTTGCTGACTTCGCCGCGTGGCACAGACTGTGAGACCGCGCTGAGAAAACTGCCGAGCAATAGCACTGCCTATGGCATCGCCAGCTCCTATAATCAGTGCAACTTGATTGTTCATCATGGACCCTGATGTTATCAGACGTTAATTGCTAAACATGCACAATCTTATATCACACTAATCAGGAGCCAGGGAAGGCTGTTTGAGGATCATCGGTCACGAAATATTACTTTTGGGAATTCACACGACAACAATAATCTCGGGAGGCAAAGTAACCATATAGAAAAATTAGATTAGCAGAGCACCATTTGTAGTCGCTTGGAGACAAGTTTTATACAATCATCTTGAGAAACAGCTTGGGTCTCATGTAGCTGATACCAAAAATCAAAAGACATTAAACTGTATACATAAGCTTTATCTAAGTGAGACATAGATTGAATTTCAGGGAACCAGTCATCTAATTCTTTTTTTAAGCGGGCCTGATTAAGCGTATAGTTAGCCGCGATCACTGGGGTGTTCCACATACGAATTTTACCCGACAGCATAAAGTTCTGAATCGCGGCGTAACCACCACTGAATTGCTCGGTTGCTTTAATAACTCTTTTGTCTATAGCTCCTAGACGGTCTCCACCTGTAAAAAGCGTTTTCTTCTCTGCAAATATTAGGGCATTTGCAGTCTCAAAAATATCATCCATATCATCGAAATGTCGGAATACAGAGCGGATGCCCACATCAGCTCTGAGCGCTGTCTGTTGAGCAGTGGGTATTAAAAACCCTTCACCAATGAGCTCAATCATTGCATCAATAATTAGACGACGACTACGTTCACTACGAAGAAGTCGACCGTCTTTGGTGGGTTGTTCCGCAGATTTAGATGATAGACTCTGGGCCATCTGTTTGGTCCTTATAGTGAATGGAAATGCACTGATCAGAATTATATT
This sequence comes from Porticoccaceae bacterium, assembly GCA_029254005.1. GTDB lineage: Bacteria > Pseudomonadota > Gammaproteobacteria > Pseudomonadales > Porticoccaceae > HTCC2207. The sequence goes on from JAQWYJ010000014.1 coordinate 10,459, forward strand.
TTTACATGTTTGAGCATCTTTAACAATTCAAACTGAGTTCTGCTATCACGCGGCAGAAAGCATATTGCTTCCAAGACAAAATTTAATAAAACTACAATCTAGATTGAATCTCAATAATCTCATCGGAATTAGACGGAAGACTGAAAAGAGTCCCGTCATGACTAAGCGTATAATCACTGAAAATTTCGTCTACGCCCATAAGCCAAAGGCTTTCTAAACCCGGTACGTCCAAAGGCGGTACCACATGATAGTAGATTAGATGGCCGACCTCTGCGTCTCTGGCAATCTCGGCGGCCTCCACAGGACTGGTATGATAGTCAAGTACATCATAAAAAATCTTGCTAGCAGAGGGGTTACCAGCTTTTTTAGCAGACTCGCTCATGATGTTAAGCAGTCTTGGCGATAAGGCTTCATGTATCAAAAGATCAATGTTGTCTGCGAATATCTCAATATTTTTACTTTTTGTGGTATCACCGGAAATTAAAAGGCTACGTCCCTTGTAGGTAAATAAATAGCCTACAGCTGGAGAGACAGGCTTATGATCGACTGAGAACATTTCTACGACTAAACCTTTTTTATTGTAGATGACATCTTTTCTACCTTGCTTAGGCACAGGGTAGGTACGTGCTACCATACCGGTCCCATTTAAGTTTGCAATACTGTTACCGTGATGATCATACCTATGTAAGGCGTCTTGAGAGTAGGCTTGGTTGAAACCGTCAATCACTGTGGTCACGCCGGGTGGTCCGTAGACAGGTAGTGGTGATGTATGAGTTCCTGTAACCCAACGAATCATTGCAAGCTCGCCCAAACCATCAATATGATCTGAATGAAAATGTGTCAGAAAAACCGCTTCGACTGCGCCAGTATTGAGCTGCATTCGTCCTAGGTTACGAACGCCATCTGTCCCTGAATCAACAATAAACATTTTTTCATTAGCTATCACTGCAATACAGGGTCCAGATCGCGTATTACTGGGCATAGGACCTCCAGCACCACAAACCGCAAGATGCAAACCGTCACCTAGATCGGCTATCCTATCGGTCGCCATTATGCTGGTCATAGCCTTAGGTAAAAGGCTAAGTAAGATATGATCTTTGTTGGCATAACCGACAACAGACAATACAACAATTATCAAGGACACTAAAATAGTTTTCTTCCCTATCATGATTATCTGGCTCCTCATCTATTACCTATCTAGTAAAGGGAACTGTATCACGATAAAGAGTGACATGATGGCAGTGTCTATGTCAATATATCTTGGACGTCACTTTTTTCCATCGAGAGCTTTCATAATGACTAATATGCAACCGTTTACGCTGATCGGCGCTGTACCATCTCCTTACACACGCAAATTGGTATCCTTACTTAGATATAGGCGGATTCCTTATCGTATACTTTGGAATGATCCAGCGGTAGAGCTCAAAAAACGAGGTATAGCAGTACCCAAAATATCCCTCTTACCTACCTGTCTTATGAACAATACGGATGGCGATCCAATCGCAGTTTGTGATTCGACACCCATCATCCGACAACTAGAGTCTATGTTTGTCGAACGGTCTGTTATTCCAACGGATCCTGTCATTGCGTTCTTTGACTATTTACTCGAAGATTTTGCTGATGAGTGGTGTACTAAGTATATGTTCCATTATCGCTGGGCGTCTCCACAGGATGCTGACAATGCCGGAACTCTTTTACCATTCTGCAGCAAGGTTGATCTTGCCGATGATACCTTTCAACAGTTTAAAGCCTACGTGATGGATCGACAGATCAATCGATTAAAGTATGTTGGGTCTAATGAAATCACTGCACCACTTATCGATGAAAGTTATAGGCGTTTCTTAAGTGCATTGGAGGCACTATTAACACGCCAACCTTTTGTGCTTGGGCAACGCCCCAGTGCCTGTGATTTCGCTATTTCTGGTCAATTGACTCAGTTAGTGGGTTTTGATCCTACCTCAAGAAGAATAGCTCATGAGATAGCGCCAAGAGTGGTTGCATGGACCAGCGTTATGGAAGACCAGTGTGGATTAGATGTGTCTCCTGACGATTGGAATAACGCCGAGCAACTGTATGAAAACATCGCAGAATTATTGCATGAAGTAGGTCGAGTCTATGTGCCTGCATTATTGGCAAATACTGAAGGATTGAAGGCCGGGAACAAGCAATGGAAGGCTACCATAGATGGTCGATTATGGAGTCAACAAACCTTTCCCTATC
>JAQWYJ010000048.1 GCA_029254005.1 Porticoccaceae bacterium
AAAAACCACAACTAGGCACAACAACGCACTAAGCAACCGTAGCGCAGCGCAAGTCCCTAAAATCTCTCCCTCAGCACGGTGACTATTGATTAATTCTCTGGTGATAATACTATTCAAACCAAGTGAGCATAAAGGTATTAGTAGACTCACAACTGCCATTAAGTAGGAAACATTACCAAATTGGCCGGCGCCAAGAAATCTCGCCACGATGACATTAGTTATAAACAACGCCCCCAAAGGAAACACTTTATCAAAAAGCAGCCATGCAACATTTTTCAATAGATCACGATCCACATTATTTCCTAAATACGGCACGAAAAGCATAGCTCAAAAAATAGAAAAGCGATGAAATTACGGTTAGCTTTTCTATCTGCCGATAAATCTGCCACTGACGGCGCGCCTTTTTAACTTTATTAGCGGAAATAGACCCAGAAACCTTTCTATAACTAGTCAATATTTCTGGAACTCTATGTGCAGAGTGTCCTTTTCTAAGCAGCGCCAACCAAAGCCCGTAATCTTGGCCCGTACGAATGTGTGGCATTTGTACTTGACCAGTCTTGCGAAGATCTAGCATCACCGTTGAGCATCCGATAGTAGCGCGTTTGGCCAACATGTCTTTATATCCAACAATTTCCTTGCTGGTAACATCAACAGTCTGCCCTGCACACTGACCCTGTTCATCCATGATGTTGTAAGAAGTAAAAGAAAAAGCCAACTGACGTTCAAGCATATAATTTATTTGATTACTCAATTTGGTCGGCAACCAAATATCATCAGCGTCGATAAACGCTAGAAAGTCTCCAGAAACATTGTTAATGGCTTTATTTCTTGTTACTGCCGCACCTTCATTCATGTTGTTGGCTATGACTTTAATACGATCGTCCTGACTCGAAAAAGTATTTAGAATCTGTAAACTTAAATCGGTAGAACAATCGTCAACTATAATCCACTCCCAATCAGTATGCGTCTGATTGCGGACGGAAGTGATCGTTTCTGAGAGGAATCGAGCCGCATTATAACAGGGTGTAACAATACTTATTCTCATTAGTGATAAATGTCTCTGGTTATATACTAAAAAGTGAGTAAGCTAAGATCAACCGAGTGAATAAAAATCAATCGGTGTTAAAGATATCTCTGGTAAACACTTTATCCATCACATTTTGAAGCTCAACGGCATTACGGTTAGCAACGATAACGTCGGACACTTGCTTGAACTCATCCAAGTCTGCTAAAACCTGTGAACCAAAAAACTCGCTCTGCTGTAGTGATGGTTCATAAACCACCACTTCGATACCTTTAGCCTTGATCCGCTTCATGATGCCTTGCACAGCGGACTCACGGAAATTATCACTACCCATTTTCATCACCAACCGGAAGAAACCAACAACCTTAGGTGCTTTGTGAATAATATTGTCAGCAACGAAATCCTTCCGCGTGGTATTCGAAGCTACTATCGCGGCAATCAAATTTTGCGGGACTGATTGGTAATTTGCCAAGAGTTGTTTGGTATCTTTAGGCAAACAGTAGCCACCGTAGCCAAAGGACGGGTTGTTATATCCTGACCCAATACGCTGATCCAAGCACACTCCCTCAATAATGTTTCTGCTCTCCATATCCTGACTCAGCGCATAGGAATCCAATTCATTGAAAAAAGAGACACGCATTGCCAAGTAGGTATTAGCAAATAACTTTACGGCCTCCGCTTCACGGGACGCCATATATATTACCGGCACGTCGTCATCCTCAGCTGCTGCATTCATCATCTCACCAAATTTCACTGCTCTAGGGCAATTTGCGCCAACAACAATCCGCG
>JAQWYJ010000006.1 GCA_029254005.1 Porticoccaceae bacterium
CTTGCTCCGAGTGGGGTTTACCCTGCCACTATTGTTGCCAATAGCGCGGTGCGCTCTTACCGCACCCTTTCACCCTTACCTGTATTCGCAAGCGAATCATCGGCGGTCTACTCTCTGCGGCACTTTCCGTAGGCTCTCGCCCCCCAGGCGTTACCTGGCACTCTACCCTTTGGAGCCCGGACTTTCCTCTATACCGCCCCCAAAAGCTCTGACGAGAAATTAAGAATTCAGTACAGCGATTGTCTAGTCAACTCGGGCGAAGTGTAGCACAAGACTCATGACATTAAGATACATAAGTACAACTAGAACGTTGATTGGTTATCTAAACCATACTATTTCAATAATGAATGATCTGCCGGCAGCTGGCGAGCAATCCAAAGCGCCAACTTATGGCGCATATTCGGATCACTGATTTGATCTTTTGCCAACGGTTGAATTAACTTATCTTCAGTAAGAACACGATAAATAAACTCGACCTTCAACTTTACCGCATCCTGCTCTTCTATCTCTCCATAGCCACGTTTTTTGGCGTAAACAGCACCCACCTGCAGTGCTTTTTTTACTAAATCAGGCTCATTTTTAATTTTATTCATCAAGCCAGCTTCCTCTGAAAATTTCGGGCAACAAGTACCCGATACAACATATTAGTACATCAATATTAGTCCACAAACTGGCGCGCATTTCTAAATATTCGCATCCAACCGCTATCCTCACCCCATTCCTTAGGATGCCAAGAATTAAGGACGGTCCTAAACACTCGCTCCGGATGCGGCATCATTAAAGTAACACGGCCATCAGCTGAGGAAATACCTGTGACACCATTAACAGAACCATTAGGATTAGCGGGGTAACGAGAAGCAATCTGAAGGTTATTTTCCAAAAATCGTAAGGCCACCTGCTGACTATTCTCTAAAGCTGCTGCATCAGCGGGCGTTGAAAACTCTGTTCTACCCTCTCCATGAGAAACCGCGATAGGCATTATTGAGCCTGCCATACCACGCAATAGAACAGATGAAGAAGACTCAACCCTGACGAGAGAAAATCGCGCTTCAAACTGCTCTGAAAGGTTGCGGACAAATCGAGGCCATAGTTGCGCACCTGGTACCAAAGACTTTAAATTACTCAACATCTGACAGCCATTGCAGACACCCAAACTGAAGGAATCTGAACGATGAAAGAAACTCTCGAATTGATCTCTCAGTTGGTTATTAAATAAAATTGTTTTAGCCCAACCCTCACCTGCCCCTAAGACATCGCCGTAGGAGAATCCACCGCAGGCCACTAGACCGGAATAATCAGCTAATGAAGTTCGCTTAGAGAGTAAATCGCTCATATGAACATCTACCGCGGCAAAACCTGCTCGATCAAACGCTGCCGCCATCTCAAGATGACTATTAACACCCTGTTCTCTCACTATGGCCACCTGAGGTCTAACACCAGTTGCTATGTAGGGTGCGCAGATATCCTCTTTGGGATCAAAGGTGAGAGAAACAGATAAACCAGCATCATTTGATGTAATACGTTTAAATTCTTCGTCAACACATTCAGCATTATCTCTCAAAGAGGCAATCTGGAATGAAGTCTCACTCCAAGCGCTCTGAAGCACATTGCGAGGCTTAGAAAAAATAGTTGTCCCATCGGCGGAAATGGTTATGGTGTCAGTGTTATTAATAACTCCTAATCTTGAAGCTGGCACACCAACACTAGCAAATAGCGCGAGAATATCCTTAGACCGATCAGTACTCACCTGAACAACAGCCCCTAACTCCTCATTGAACAGAATGGAAATACTGTTATCTTGATCTGCATTCAAGCTCTCAGAAATATCAATAGAAACACCAACATGCCCGGCAAAACTCATCTCAGCGACAGCTGTAAGAAGCCCTCCATCGGACCTATCGTGATAGGCAAGAACATCTCCACTGTCAATCAGAGATTGCATGGTATTGAAGAACTCTAGCAACACCTCAGGTTGGTCTACATCAGGTACATTTGAGCCAAAATTAGAATACACTTGCGCTAGAATCGAACCGCCCAATCGATTTTCACCAAGACCTAAATCTAGCAGCAACAACTCCGTTTCGCCGCACTCTGTACGCAGCTGTGGCGTCACAGTCTTTCGCACATCAAGCACAGGAGCAAACCCTGTGATAATAAGAGATAAGGGTGAAGTAATGGATTTTTCAGCTTCGCCATCTTGCCATGACGTTCGCATTGACATTGAATCTTTGCCCACAGGAATAGTGATTCCTAACCTAGGGCAAAAATCCATACCTACCGCCTCCACAGTGCGATATAGCTTCTCATCTTCGCCGGGGGATCCTGCAGCACACATCCAGTTTGCCGATAATTTAATATCTTTTATAGAGCCAATGCGCGCCGAACAAATATTGGTTAACGCCTCACCAATGGCCATACGCCCTGACGCAGGGCCATTTACCAAAGCCAAAGGTGTTCGCTCACCCATAGCCATTGCCTCTCCAGCATACGTGTCATAGGTTACCGTGGTTACCGCGCAGTCTGCCACTGGTACTTGCCAGGGCCCTACCATTTGATCCCTGGCTACCATACCGCTCACACTGCGATCACCTATGGTAATTAAAAAGCTCTTACTTGCTACCGATGGATGACGCAAAACACGAAACACCGCGTCGTTTAGATTAATATCAACGCCATAAAATACTTCCTTATTAGGCTTTACTGCAGATGCATGCCTATGCATTTTTGGCGTTTTACCAAATAACACCGACATAGGTAGATCTACAGGTCTATTGTTAAAATGGTTATCAACCAGGGTAATCGATTTTTCTTTTGTAGCCTCACCGACAACAGCATAGGGGCATCTTTCTCGAGTACAAATTGCTACAAATCGACCCACATCTTCCGGCATTATAGCCAGTACGTATCGTTCTTGCGCCTCATTACACCAGATTTCTACAGGTGACATACCTGGCTCATCATTGGGCACCGCACGAAGATCAAATCGTCCTCCAGTACCACCATCTTTTACCAACTCTGGCAGAGCATTAGAGAGGCCACCAGCACCCACATCATGGATAAAGGCAATAGGATTTATGTCGCCCAACTGCCAACAGGCATCGATGACTTCTTGGCAGCGACGCTCCATCTCAGGATTCTGTCTTTGCACCGAGGCAAAATCTAGGTCTGCAGAACTTGCACCTGTTGTCATTGAAGATGCTGCACCACCCCCCAAACCAATCAGCATTGCGGGGCCACCCAACACAATCAATTTTGCACCAGACTCAAATTCTGGCTTATCAACATGATCTTCGCGAATATTGCCATAACCACCCGCTATCATTATTGGTTTATGATAGCCGCGCCGCTGGCCATCAAAATCCATCTCAAATGTTCTGAAATATCCACAGATATTAGGACGACCAAATTCGTTATTAAAAGCGGCGCCGCCAATAGGACCTTCGATCATAATATCCAGAGCAGACACTATACGGTCTGGTTTTCCATAATTTTGCTCCCAAGGTTGAATAAAACAAGGAATCTGCAGATTAGACACTGTAAAACCTACCAAGCCAACTTTTGGCTTTGATCCCCGCCCGACCGCACCCTCATCACGGATTTCACCGCCAGAACCAGTACCTGCGCCAGAAAATGGCGCTATAGCTGTAGGATGATTATGAGTTTCAACTTTCATTAACAAGTGAACTGGTTCTTGACTGTAACCATACCTGCGAGTAACAGGATCAGGGTAGAAACGACCACCAAAGGAACCCTTAACTACTGCAGCATTATCTGAGTAAGCTGACAAAACATTCTCACCGCCCACGGCATTGGTGTTTCGAATCATACCGAACAATGAATGATCCTGAGTAACACCGTCGATAGTCCAACTGGCGTTGAATATTTTATGCCGGCAATGTTCAGAATTTGCCTGTGCAAACATCATTAGCTCGGTATCTGATGGATTCCGTTGTAGTGCCGTGAAATTATCAACAAGATACTCGATTTCATCATCAGCCAAGGCCAATCCTAGACTGATATTTGCCTGCCCTAAGGCATTTACTCCACCATTGAGAATGTCGACCTGCGTTAAAGGTGATGGAGGCTTTTGACTAAACAACGCTTCGGCATTATTTATTTCCCTAATAACAATTTCTACCATTCGATCACTTAACAACTCACCAATCTTTTCCAGCTGCTTGTCAGAAAGGCTCTCAGAGGCATCGATATAGTAGGCCACTCCCCGCTCTACTCGCGCAACATTACTCAATCCACAGTTGTGTACTATGTCGGTGGCTTTGCTAGACCAAGGTGAAATTGTTCCTGGGCGTGGCACGACCAACAAAAGGCTTCCTATACGATCAACCATTTGTTGTTTAGGTCCGTAGGTCAGAAGTGCTTTTAACGTATCAACACTTAGAGAATCTAAAGGCTCAGCCTCGTCAATAAAGTGAATATACTCAGCGGCAACTGATTTTAAGGAGGGCTCACATAGCTGTAATTTTTGCAATAATTTTTCGCGACGGAACGCAGAGAGAGGTGATGCACCATTCAAAGTCAGCATGGGTTTAGTCTCAAAATCTTATAGATTGAAAGCGCAGTATTCTAACGGAAAAATAGACGCTTTGGCAGATAGAATTTCCGAAAGCATGTACAATCGTGCAGGTAGGAAAAAAAATGTGGCAATCACCACTGGAAAATGGGGAAAGCCCTTGGGGATTTATGCGACAACTATCGAAAAAAGTTCGAAAACTACGCCATCGGGTAATGCTTCTTCTGTTCGCGTTATGCCTGGTGCTCTATCTTGCTGGTAGCAATCAGTTATCTGATCTTGAAAGGATTCAAAATAGAGGGTCAATAACTATGTTGACTACGCCCGGTCCAACCACGTTTTATGAGGATGGAAGAGGTCAGAATGGATTTGAATATATTCTTGCAAAAGCCTTCGCCGACAGCTTAAACGTAGAATTAAAAATTAATACAAAAAATAGTTTAAGAGGCCTACTACTATCTATCGGGGGTCCACAGGGAGATTTTGCTGCTTCTAATATTGTGAAGACGCCATTGCGTAGTGAATCATTAGTATTTTCTGATGCTTATTTAGATGTGACACAACAATTAATCTACGGTCGAGGCAAAAAGAAGCCGCGAACCATAGATCAAATTAGTGGTAATTTAGTAGTAATAATGGGTTCATCCCATAGCGAGCGTCTGCAACAACTTAAGATGGAAAAGCCCGCTCTGCAGTGGCGCGAGCAAGATGATTTAGAAATGTTTGAATTGATGGGAATGGTACATCGTGGCGACATTGACTACGCCATTGTAGATTCTATTGCTTATCTGGTTAACAGGCATATTTATCCTAGTGCAGCCTTAGCTTTTGACATTTCTGCTGCACAATCAATGGCCTGGGCGTTTCCTCATCATGGGGATGGCACGTTAGTTGCTGCAGCGAATCAATTCTTGCGCACATATAAACACAGTGGAAAACTTGCCGAACTTAAGCGCGAGCTCCTACACCACAGTGATCGTTTTTCTGTGGCAGACTCAAAACAACTAGGTGAGTTAGTAACCAAACGTCTACCAGACTATGAATCAATGTTTCGCCGAACCGCTCAAGAACATGCATTGGACTGGCAGTTGTTAGCAGCAATTGCGTATCAAGAATCTCATTGGAATCCTCGCGCAAAATCACCAACAGGTGTTAGAGGATTAATGATGCTAACACTAGGAACAGCTCGAGAAATGGGTGTATCTGACCGACTTAATGCCCGGCAGAGTTTAGACGGCGGTGCGGAATATCTAATTAAGCTAAGGAATCGGTTGCCCAAAAGAATAACCGAACCAGACAGAACATTACTTGCTCTTGCCGCTTATAACATTGGCTTTGGTCATTTGGAGGATGCCCGAGTGTTGACTCAAAAAGGGGGAGAGAATCCCGACTTGTGGTCAGATGTCAGCCGATACTTACCCAAATTAAGTAACAAAAAATTCTATGCCACTAGTAAATATGGATATGCTCGAGGCGCAGAGCCTGTTCTATATGTTGCCAATATTCAATATTACCGACACTACCTTCAACTATTATCTCGCTCGCAACAGAAGTTGGACGACATTAATCAAGAAAAGAACGCCAACAAAAGTGCCTGGGAGCCCAATAGTATGCCTACCATATAATCCAAATGTAATTTAAACTGTTGAGATGTCGCCACTCTGAACTAAAGCATTTGATTGTTTTTGAAGTACTCTTTTGTTTTGAAAAAATTGTTTTATTAGCAGACTACATTGCTCAGCCAACACGCCGCCTTGCCAATTAATAGAATGATTATAAGGTCCATTTTCAGCTAGCTGCAATTGACTCTCTAGCGCGCCCGCCCGTGGCTCAGTAGCTCCAAAAATAATACGATTTATTCGCGCATGCATTAATGCTCCAACACACATGGTGCAGGGCTCTATGGTCACATACAGATCACAGCCCATAAGTCTGTAATTACTGGTTCTAATGGCTGCCTCGCGCAGCGCCACGATTTCTGCGTGTGCGGTAGGATCGCAACGAGTAATAGGCTGATTATAGCCTTCGCCCACTATTTTTCCCTTGTGTACAATAACTGCGCCCACTGGCACCTCACCCTTATCAGCAGCGCACTGAGCGAGCTCTAAAGCTCTGGTCATAAACAACTGATCTGTGGTCAAAGGTATCTCCGAGCAGTCTTCTTAAAATTGTAAATCTTACCTAAAATAAAAGTTATCAAGTGGCATTAACAAAGACACGAACCATTGATGTTAACACCCAGTTACATTGTTCAGTTTAACTAATAATGACTCAACCAACCAGCGGCCAGCTATAATTGGTGACGCTGGTTTCGACAAAGCATAGTTTGAGCAAAAAATATCGACAAAAATCTTGCGAGATAAAATAGTTTCAACAAGCCCACGGCGCCCTAACACCAAGCGCAAAAATATTAACCATGGATTCCATAACTCAGCCTACTGAATTTATCTTGTCGAACTAAAAATCTAAAAATGCCATCAAATAAAGTTTTATTGACCTTTTTGGCGTAATTAATCCCTTCTTGCACAGATTACCGTCGAAATGATCAAAAATCATCTATTTTGAATGTGTATCGGTGAATAAGACATTTGAGTCTGTTGCTGATATGAAGCAAAAGGTAGTAACACACAGTCAATATTTAACTGTCTTAACAGGGGTTTAAAAGAAATTATGCATAACATCAATAAACGTAAGAAATTAAACACATTGGCCGCGGCAGTTATTGCCACTGGCACACTCACCTGCGGTGCAGTAAATGCCGCAGAAGTCAACGCAACATTGGAAGAGGTTGTTGTTGTAGGATCTCGCGGCGCACCTCGCTCTGTTGCAGAATCGCCAGTGCCAGTTGACGTCATTAGCGCTGACGAGCTTGGCAAAGCTGGAAGCAATGATCTTTTAATGCAGCTCCAAGGCGCAGTGCCTTCCTTAAATGTTCATCTGCAACCCATAAGTGATGCAGCAAGTATGATTCGGCCAGCAAACTTGCGCGGCCTCCCATCAGATAACACTCTTATCATGGTAAATGGTAAACGCCGACACCGAGCTTCAGTGATTGCTTTTTTGGGCGGCGGAACAAATGATGGTGCTCAGGGGCCTGATATTTCTGTCATACCAAGTATTGCTCTCAAGCAAGTAGAAGTACTGCGCGATGGTGCTTCGGCACAATATGGGTCAGACGCAATCGCTGGCGTTATTAATTTTGTGCTTAATGATGCGTCGGAGGGCGGCAGCCTGATAGTCAAACAGGGTGAATTCCAAGCAGGTGATGGAGCCACTAGAGTACTAGCAGGGAATCTAGGTTTGCCCCTGACCGATAAGGGCTTTGTAAACCTTAGTTTTCAGATGAAAGATAACGAGGCCACTTCTCGCAGTTTACAACGTCCCGATGCCCAATTGTTGATCGATAATGGCAATGTAGCAGTAGCTGATCCAGCACAAATCTGGGGTGCACCAAAAGTAGATGATGATGTTACTTTCTTTTTCAATTCTGGCTTAGATCTTGGCAATGGCAGTGAAGCATATATGTTCGGTAACTATTCAGAGCGAGACGTCGACGGTGGCTTCTATTACAGAAATCCAGACGGCCGAGGCGGCGTTTTTACTAATGCTGACGGTAATCGCTTGATCGCTGATGTCACTGGAGACTTCTCTGGCGATTGTCCAATCAATGTGGACCCTTTAGACTATCTACTTCGCGATGAAATTATAGCCAATCCTAATTGCTATATTCACAATGAAATAGCTCCGGGTGGTTATACTCCGAGATTTATCGGAAATATCACCGATAGCTCGATCACTATGGGAACTAGAGGAGATATCACTGGCGGTTCAATGGATGGTGTTCATTACGATATAAGTGGTTCTGTCGGTCGCAACGAGTCAAAATTTGGGCTCAACAACACAATTAATCCATCACTGGGGCCCGATACACAACGGGACTTTGATACTGGTGGCTATACTCAGCTAGCTAAAGCTTTCAACATTGATTTACAAAAACAGTATGGGCAGACCAGTGTGGCAGGTGGCGTGGAATGGCGTGAAACTACTTTCTCGGTGACTGCTGGAGAAGAGGCTTCTTGGATTGCCGGTGATTATGCTCTGCAAGGTTTTAATGTCGGGTCACATGGATTTCCTGGTTTTTCTCCCGCTTCAGCGGGTGACTTTACTCGACGTAACTATGCGCTCTATGGAGACGTGGAATCTCAAATTACTGACAATTTACTTGTCGGCGGCGCGTTACGTTATGAAGACTATACAACCTTTGGTGACACAACTAACTACAAATTAACCTTCAACTATCAATTACTGGAAAATTTAGCGCTGCGTGGTTCTCACAGCACCGGATTCAGAGCACCTACTCAAGGTCAAGCTAATGTGGTTAACTCCTCCACGACCTTGGTTGATGGTGAACTAATTCAGGCACAGGTTCTTCCAAGCTTTCAATTGGGAGAAGGACAGTTGCAGCCAGAGGAGTCCACTAGCTATGCTTTAGGTGCAGTTTTGACCCTTGGCGAGCTAGAGATAACTGTTGATGCATTTCAAATTGCTGTTGATGATCGCCTCTCTCTGACTGTCGATGCCGCCCCAACGTCATCACAAATAGCCGCGATGGAAGACTATGGTATTCCCAATCCCGAGCTCCTTGGTTCAGTTAAGTTTTTTGCTAATGATTTTAATACCGAAACAAGTGGATTCGATCTTGTTGCCACCTATGCTGCCGAGCTATTTGATGGTACTACTGATTTTAGTGCTGCGTTAAACTACACTAAAACAGAGGTTTCTGATGTAGGCCAATATACTGACGAGCTTAAAATAGATCGACTGGAAAAAGGGTTACCTAATTATCGTGCCACATTGACGATGGTGCAAGAATGGGACAGCTTCAATGCATTCGTGCGGGCGAACTACTTTGGTGAATATTACGCAGTTCATGTCGACGGTATTGGCACTGATGCTGATGCAGCAGTAACCATTGATATGGAATTAGCTTTTGAGGTGAGCGAAAAAGTAACACTTGGTATCGGCGGTCAGAATATATTCGATCAGGACGCTGAGCGACTGGAAGGGTCTAAAGGAATGATTGATGCCGGCGTACCTGGCAATAACTGGGGTGGTGTATTTTATGAGACCTCGCCATTTGGCATAGAAGGTGCATTTTGGTATGCCAAAGTCGTTTATAGCTTTTAATAACTTACAAATACGGCGTATAACCCTGAATGAGTTACCGTTAATTAGTAGTTTAGTATGACAATTCAACATAATTAAACGTCGTTTTATACCATCGTAAAGAGATGCCGAAAGGCATCTCTTTTTTTTAATTTTCACTACTTTTGTTTACTGAGCGTGGCAAAACTATGTAGGCCTATCTCAAGTAATTAAGGATGTCACTTGAATCAAAATACCTTATTTAGGTATTTTTGTATAAATCTAAGCAAAATCAATGTAGTATTCGTAAGAGTCTTTTTTTTATCGGCTCACAGATTAAATACACCGGACTCCATTAATTTCTCTAGGGGAGAAGTATGAACAGGACTAAATTTTTTAAACTTAACAGCATAGCGGCGGCTGTTGTTGTGGGCAGTTTTATGGCTCCAGCAATTACTTTTGCACAAGACGGCTTGGTAGAAGAAATTGTTACCACAGGAAGTCGCGTCAAAGCACGTTCCGCGACCGAAACGCCAGCACCAGTTGATGTTATCAATGCAAGTGAACTTGCTAACCAAGGTGACACAGATGTAAGCAACTTGCTGCGCAACTCAGTGCCCTCTTACTCAGTTAACGATCAGCCTATCAGTGATGCAGCAACGCTTGTTCGACCTGCAAATCTGCGTGGCATGGCACCAGATCATGCATTGTTGCTGGTCAATGGGAAACGTCGTCACCGAGCATCTGTTATTACATGGCTAGGCAACGGAATTTCAAACGGTTCTCAAGGACCAGACACCGCAGCAATACCTGCACTTGCGTTGAAAAACGTTGAGGTTTTACGAGATGGGGCTTCTGCTCTTTACGGCTCTGATGCTATTGCCGGTGTAATTAACTTCAATCTTAAAGATGCTAGTGATGGTGGTACTGTGCAAATCACAGCTGGTGAATATGCCGCAGGTGATGGACAACAGGCTTATCTTGGCTTCAACCGCGGATTCGAACTTGGCAGCAATGGATTTGTTAACTTAACGGTTGAGTACGGCAGCATGGATCCAACTAGCCGCTCAGAGCAACGTGGCGATGCGCAGGGGCTTATTGATGCCGGCGTTGAAGGTGTTCCGGATCCTGCAATGGTATGGGGCCGCCCAATTGTTGACAACGATCTGAAAATCTTTGTTAACTTTGGCGCAGATCTTGGTAATGGTACAGAAATGTATGGTTACACTAACAAGAACTCTAAGTATGTCGATGGCGGTTTCTTCTTCCGTAATCCAACTAATCGCCCTGGTGTTTTTGCTGATGGTGATGGTAATTTGTTAGTCGCTGACATGACAGCTGATGGTTCAGGAAACTGTGATCAATACAGAGTTGGGTATAATGCAGCAACGGTTGCTGGGCTTATTGCTGACAATAACTGTTTCAACTTTAACGAAACTATACCGGGTGGATTCACTCCACGCTTTGGTGGAAAAATCACTGATGAAGCGTTTTTGTTCGGTCTGAAAGGTGAAGCTGAAAATGGCCTGGGCTGGGATGTAAGCACTTATTATGGAAAGCACAAGTCTGACTTCCATATTAACAACTCTATTAATGCCAGTATGGGACCTCTATCCCCACGTGATTTTGATCCTGGTTTTTATCAGCAAGTAGACATGAACTTTAATGCCGACTTCACGTATTCGTTAAGTGAGACATTTAACGTAGCCTTTGGTACTGAGTATCGAACTGAAGAGTTTACAGTAGGCTCTGGACAGGAAGAATCATACACCGACGGTGGTCTTGGTGAGCAAGGATTCAGCACGTCATCTAATGGCTTCCCAGGATTCCCTGCGAAAACATCAGGTGAATTTGAGCGAACCAACTACGCGGCTTATGTAGAATCAGAGTGGGATGCTACAGATTCTTTATTAATCCAATCAGCCCTACGTTTTGAAGACTTTGATGACTTTGGCACTACAACCAATTACAAAATTGGTGCTAACCTAAGGTTGACTGATGATGCTGGATTAAGAGCAACCTACAGCACTGGCTTTAAAGCCCCTACGCCAGGACAGTCGAATACCTCAAATACTTCAACTGAGCTATCTGCAGGTGTTCTAGTCAACAATGGCACCATTCCTGCGACTAGTGCTGTAGCACTGCGTAATGGTGGTAAGCCACTAGAGCCAGAAGATGCAACGAATATAACCATCGGAGCGTTTATGTCTGTTGGAGAATTCGATGTTACTGTTGATTTCTTCGATATCGATGTTGAGAATCGTCTAAATTTATCAACCGAAGTTGAACTAACTGATGCTGACATTGCAGATTTGGTAGCCGAAGGCGTTCCAGGTGCTGGTGATCTTCGTCGCTTCCGTTTCTTCACCAATGATTTTGACACCAATACTAAAGGTGTTGATATTGTTGTATCAAGAAGCGTTGACTGGGCTAATGGCACTACTGATTTCAATCTTGCATACAACACAACTAAAACTGAAGTAACTGCGTTTAATGCTGCAACTATCGACGCACAGCGTGTCAAGCAAATTGAAGACACTACGCCGGAAACCCGTTGGAATCTTTCTGCGAACCATATGGTGGATGACTGGAGAGTTCTAGCGCGTGTTAGCTTCTATGATGAGTGGTTCGATCAGTTTGAGTGCGATGTTTTCTCTAGCGGCTGTAACGCTGAGATCACTGCTAATCCTGATGCCTACGTATTTAACTCGGAGTTTGTTGTTGATCTAGAAGTTTCGTATGACTTCAATGAAAATTCAAGCATTTTGATTGGTGGTAATAATGTTTTTGATAACAACGGTCAGTCAACTACCGAGATGCACAACATCATTGGCGGGGACGGCTTCTTACTCAACACGGCAGTAGCTGCTGTGGGTAACAAGTACAGCACCTTTGCACCAATGGGCTTCAGTGGTGCATACTGGTATGCCAAGTATCGTTACAATTTCTAATGGTCTAATCAGAGCATTAGCATAGCAAGCTAGGGTAATTTTCTAGTCGGCTAACTAGGTAAGAGGGGATGTCTTTTTAGGCATC
>JAQWYJ010000100.1 GCA_029254005.1 Porticoccaceae bacterium
TCCAAGATGTTCGAGATCCTCAACTAGCCAAGCGCCTGCAGCTGCGCTGAGATGCTGTGCATGATCACTGGCTACTAAATAGAATCCAAACGCATCTTGATACTCACCGATGTCTGTAATTGTCCCTTCAGACACCGCGATAGTATATTCCTCAGTAATTGTTTTGAGCAAAAACTGTACAATCTCATGATGACTGCCACCAGCCTTGGCTGCGATCATCGCTAAGTTAGTCTCCGCCTGGATCAATACAGGGCTTAGCTCCTCTGCGGTTTTCCCTGCATCCAGAGCCGCAGAAATAAGTACAAAGGTTGCTTCATCAAAACCTAGTTCTTTTAATCCAACTCGCTCGGACATATGGGTTTCAGAAACAGGGTGCAATAAATGCGGTGCAGCCATGGTAAACTCATTCAACTTGTAAAGTGCCATACCCGCTTCCACATGACCTCGCATAAAAGCGAGCCGAAAAGGCAGAGGCATAGCCTCTGTATTATCAGCCATAGCTGCATATGCCACTTTGTCTGGGAAGACTGATAAAGAAGCAAGTATCAAACAAACAAGGGATCTGCGTAAAAAGGTAAGCATTGTTCACATCCTAGGTAGTAAAAACGCTTTTATCCTAACCATGCTATTAAGTTATTGCAACTAGTTCTCATTTGTAATTTTACATATTACTTTTACCGCTACAAAACACTATCTAGAGACTGAAAAATTCCTATGAGACCCAATTTTTAACAATATTTGGTCATCTTCTCTAACACAGCTACACTAGACCAACGCTTTTTATAAGAGAGATTCAATGATGCCAACATTTAGTCCTGCGATGTTTAGAGTCTATACCCAACTTGCACTTATTGTTGTGGCAGCTGGTGCTATTTATCCTCTGCTTTATTTGCGTCAAAACTTTGAAATTTCAATTATTGAAACATATCAAATCACCCAGACCCAACTACGCTATTGCAGCTCGATGTTAGGGTTGATATTTTTTATTACCTATCTTCCCAGTGGATGGTTGGCCGATCGTTTTTCATCGCGAAAACTCCTGTCTTATTCCCTGCTCGCCACCGGTCTATTAGGGCTTTGGTTCTCCACCGTTCCCTCCTACAACACTCTACTGATTATCTACGGCGCCTGGGGTATAGCCACTGGACTGACTTTCTGGTCTGCTCATATTAAATTAGTCTCTATGCTGGCCGCCAAGGATCAACAGGGACGGTTTTTTGGCATTCTTGACGGGGGACGAGGACTGGTGGAAGCTTTTCTCGCCACCGTGGCCATTGCACTGTTTGCCTACGTGCTGCGCAACACTCCCAACGCCACTGATCTGGCCCTGCAACAGGTGATTTACCTCTACGTCGCGGTTTTGTTAATTGTCTCACCTTTGGTTTACTGGCTACTTGATGAGAATGAGCAAGAGCAAGAAAAAGATCAGACGAATAACGGCGAGAACGTTAAATTTAAAGACGATTTGAAAGATGTGCTTGCCCGCAAAGAAATTTGGCTCTGCGCCATCTGTATCGTCTGTGGCTATCAACTTTTTTATGCCACCTACTCTTTTTCCGCCTACCTACAGCAAAATTTTGGGCTTACCGCTGTGGTTGTAGGCTACATCACCGTGGCAAAATTGTGGATGCGTCCCATTGGCGGTATCGCTGCCGGGTTTATCGGTGACTGGGCGAATCCCGAAAAGGTTTTGTCGATTCTTCTGGTACTGGCCTCGATCTCTTTGGCGTCAATGGCTTTTCTACCCGCATCGGCGGCCACCGCCGTGATGGTCGCTATGGTGCTTATTATCGGCTTGTTAACCTATGGTGTGCGAGGGCTGTATTGGGCC
>JAQWYJ010000105.1 GCA_029254005.1 Porticoccaceae bacterium
GAAATTTGGTTCAACTATGGGCTGATAGGGGGCGATGATGTTGATGTGCGGCGTGCAGGTGCATTGAATCTGTTCCTGCCATTACATGTTAACTGGATATTTAATTCTTTGGCTGATGCAGGCGCTATCTGTTGTGGAAGCTTGTTGTTCCTATGGGTTATGTTTGGGCGTGATTCCACTATTTATTGTCAGTGGAATTGGTCGGTTTTCGGCTGGTTGTTGGTTATTTTGATTAGCCAAAATTTCATTGTAGAAATGTTTTTGTATCATGACCAGCTGGCCGTGGGCAAGGCTCTCTCTTGGGCTCCCTTATCACCCGGCGGGCCCTGGCTGAACCCACTTCTTTTTGACTACAACGGCAGAACCATCATGTTTAATACTCAGATTCCTTGGTTGATTATGGCGCCATTAATGTACTCCATGGCATGTAAAGCCTCAGTGCACAAACGATTTGAGAGCGTGATATCATTGCCAGCGCGAGATAAACAGTGAATTATGCTTGGCGGAGGTAACCTTATAGAAGGATACCTCCTAGTGTGGTTAGAGATTTGCTGGAATTACCATATCTGAGATTATACATTCATCGAGTAGCGCTAAAAATGCAGCTCTTGATTTTACCTTGGTTCCTTGGAACGCAGTCATGTTGAGTTGGGAAAATCCTTTTGCGGCCATATTTGCGGCGGTATCCAGTTGATCCACTGGTACTAGCTGGTCATAGAAACCGGCTTGAACGGCGTTCTGTGGAGACCATATTTCGGCATTTATGACGCAGCGATTAAAGTAGTTTAGTGGAATTCTGTAACGAGCTAATTCGATACCAAAGTGATGCATTGTCATGCCAATAAGAGTCTCATTAAGTCCAGTTTTAAAAGTCCCTTCAGGACTTATTCTATAGTCACAGGCGAGCATTAAGAAAGCACCCATTGCGATACAATGACCAGTAGAAAGACCAATAACCGGTGTTGGAAATGCCATTATTCTTCGAGCCATTTTTGACCCTCTGCTGGTCAACAACACCGCTTGCTCGGGGCCTTTAGCCATTTCCTTGAGATCAAATCCACCAGAGAAAAGACCATCGCGTCCTTTTAGAATGACAATGGCTTTACTCTCTTCAGCGCGGTCAAAGGCAGCGTCCAATTCGTCCCACATGGTATGCGAAAGAGCGTTCGCTTTACCGTCATCCATCACGATGGTGGCAACACCATCGGAGCAGGTGTATGTCACTATATTAGCCATAATTTATCCTCTTAAAATCTTTATATGTCTGCTGTTTACTTGCTGGTCTGAAGACTAAAACAATAGTCTAGCGACTGTCAAACCCAAGATTCAGTCTGAGAGCTTTTTGTGGTGATGACTAATTGGACGCCATATCAGCTAGCTTGTGCAATTTTTGGATAGTTGACATAATTTCCAATTAAAAGACCCAACGGGATGTTACATATGCAGAATTTACAGCAAACTATCTTGTTCATCATGATCGTATTCTGGCTTTTATTCGCTATAAATCTTTTAGCACCTTTCGACGGTACATTTGGACAAGGTGTTTTCTGGACAGGAGTGGTCATGTTCGTATTACATAACATCGAATTAGT
>JAQWYJ010000112.1 GCA_029254005.1 Porticoccaceae bacterium
TGCCCCCGCCTCCGCTCCTTTACCTTGTTGGATTAAAACAATACCAATAAGAGAAACTGCCACTAAGAAGTGAAAGATTAAAATAAATTTTTCCATGAGCCTACATTTACCTTTATAGCGTTAATTGTGCAATTTTTAAAAACTCTTCTGCCTCTAAAGAGGCCCCACCCACCAAACCACCGTCTATATCTGGTTGGGAAAATAATGCTGCGGCATTACTTGACTTAACACTGCCGCCATACAGGAGTCTGGTGGTAGATCCCCCATCACCAAGCTGCTTACGAATTTTGGCATGAACGTCCTGCGCCTGTTCCGGACTTGCTACCTGGCCGGTACCTATAGCCCAAACGGGCTCATAAGCAACCACTGCATTACAGACAGCCTCTAAACCAACAAGATCAATCACAGCTGCCATCTGGTTATTAATCACAGCAAAGGTCTTATCTTGCTGCCGTTCTAATAATGATTCTCCGACACAAAGAATTGGCGTTAGCTTATTCTCTTGTGCGGCCTTAAATTTCTCTGCAACACTCTGACTAGTCTCTGAGTACAGCGTTCGGCGCTCTGAATGCCCCACCAAAACATAACTGCAACCAAGGTCTTTTAGCATAGCTGCGGAAATCTCTCCGGTGTAGGCTCCTTGAGCATGTTCTGAGACCGTCTGACCACCAACCGCAATGTTACTCTTGATAAGCTGCTCAGCCACTTGCTGTACGTATACAGCAGGAGGAAAAACCACCATATCAGCACCTTCAAAGAGATGCCGACCCGACCCTAGGGTATCAGCTAACTCACTAGCACTTGCAGTGGAGCCATGCATTTTCCAATTACCTGCTATTAGCGGCTTACGCATCTATTGCCGTCCTTCTCGAGCTACCTTACAAAAGGGCGCAAAGCCTACCCGACAAACACTTTTTTTACAACCGGCAAGAATGCTTTTTGTATCCTTAAATTATCCACCGATTTGTTGTTTCACCACTGCGGCAATAGTATTGACCTGTTGCTCAACCAAGGCTTTATCATCGCCTTCTACCATTACTCTTATCAGCGGCTCTGTACCCGAAGGTCTAAGCAATACTCTTCCTCGGCCTGCCAAAGCCTGCTCAGCCAGTGCAACAGCTTGATTAATTGCAATATTTTCTGACAAATCAACCTTTTTGGCCAAACGCACATTAACCATCGTTTGGGGGAATTTAACCATTTGAGACTTTAATTGAGCTAAGGTTTTACCGCTCTCTGACAAGGCTCGAATAACTTGCAGGGCGGCAACTAGACCATCGCCTGTAGTATTTAGGTCACTACATAGTACATGCCCCGAATTTTCGCCTCCGAGGCTCCAGCCATTTTCTTTTAAAGCCTCGACCACATAGCGATCACCTACTTTTGTTCTTGTGAAAGGAATATCTAAATCTTTTAGCGCTAATTCTAACCCAAGGTTGCTCATTAGGGTTCCAGCCACGCCATTGCAACCTTCAGACGAGGATTGTCGATGCTGAGCAATAATATAAATCAGTTCATCGCCATCGACGATATCGCCGTTAGCATCGGCAAACATCACACGGTCTCCATCACCGTCAAAAGCAATACCAAAGTCAGCTTTTTCTGCCACCACTCGAGCGCAAAGATCCTGCATATGAGTAGAACCACACTGGTCATTAATATTAAAACCATTAGGCTCATTGGCCATGGTAATAGTGGTGGCGCCAAGTTCTTTAAATACCTTGGGTGCTGCGTTGTAGGTCGCTCCGTTAGCACAGTCAATGACTATTTTAAAATCTAAAAGGTTAAAATTTGATGGCAATGTACCCTTACAAAATTCAACATAACGCCCAGTAGCGTCGGTAATACGTCTGGCTTTACCTAGATTGAACGAGTCGTTAGTTACCAACGGTTGATCAATTAGCGCTTCGATCTGTAGTTCGATCTCATCAGGTAATTTATACCCATCAGCTGCAAAAAACTTTATCCCATTGTCTTCAGTGGGATTGTGAGATGCACTAATTACAATGCCCGCAGATGCTCGAAAAGCCCGCGTCAAATAGGAAATTGCTGGTGTTGGCATAGGGCCAAGCATATCAACATTAACACCAGCAGCAATTAAACCGGCCTCTAAAGCAGACTCAAACATATATCCCGAGACCCGGGTATCTTTGCCAATTAAGACTCGTTTTTTACCCTTGGTATTTCGGGTTAACACAACACCAGCTGCCCACCCCAACTTAAGCATAAAATCCGCGGTAATTGGGTGTTGTCCTACCGTGCCGCGAATACCATCGGTGCCAAAATATTTTCTGCTCATAAAAGCGTTAACCCTGAGTTATATGCTGCCATGTGGTGATGGCTTGCTTAGTTTCTAGTACATCGTGTACACGCAAAATTGCCGCACCTTTTTGTGCAGCGCGTAAGGCCATGACTACACTGCCTATTAACCGCTTGTCAGGCTGCGCTACACCTAACATCTGCCCAATCATAGTCTTTCTAGATACACCCACAAGAACCGGACAGCCTGTAGCCACAAACGCGTCGATGGCGTTAAATAGCGCCATATTATGAGCTAAGGTCTTACCAAAACCAAATCCTGGATCAATAATAATTTTTTCATTGCCAATACCTGCATTCACACAAACCTTCTGGCGCTCCTCTAAAAACCCCATCACATCAGAAACTACATCGTTATAAATGGGTTGTTGTTGCATAGTTTTAGGCTGGTTTTGCATGTGCATTAGACAAACAGGTACCTTTGCTTCTGCCGCGGCTTTAAGGGCTCCCTCGCGGCGGAGCGCGCGAACATCATTAATTAAACTAGCACCCTTTGCCGTCGCCTCGGTAATCACTTGGCCAGTGCTGGTATCCACTGACACCAATGCATCAAATCGGGACATAACCGCTTCAAGCACGGGTATAACGCGATCTAACTCCTGTTGAGTAGTGACCTCATCTGCTCCTGGGCGAGTAGACTCACCACCGATATCAATAATATCGGCACCATCATCCAGCATGCGCTCAACAATAACCAAAGTCTTATCTAGATTTAAATTAGAATTAGAAAAGAGTTCGCCACCATCAGAAAATGAGTCTGGCGTGACATTCACAATACCCATGATCGCCGGCTGCGAAAGGTCCAACGTTTTTTTACCGCACAACAGCAGATTAGATGACATTATTTTCACTCCTTACTATACGAAAAAACCCCGAAACCGTAAGGTGTTCCGGGGTCTTTGAATCCACTAACTCTATCACACGTCCTCGACTGCTCCACCAATTGGCGACTCTTTAGAAGCAGCATCGGATGCTTTTCCTGACCCCTGACCACCAGAATTGCTGTCTGTATCGTTTTTATCCCAATCTCGAGGTGGACGGACTTTGCGCCGATTCATTAGATCATCAACCTGGTCAGCATCGATGGTCTCGTATTCCATTAAGGCATCCGTCATCGCCTCAAGAACATCGCGATTTTCCGTAAGAAGCGTTGTGGCTCTCGAATAGGCATCATTGAGGATGGTTTTAACTTCTTGATCGATTTCTCGCGAGGTATCTTCAGAATAGTGTGTATTTCCGCCTCCAGGTGCCTGAGAGTCATCTTCCCCATAAAGAATAGGGCCCATTTTTTCGTTCAAACCCCATTTAGTGACCATATTACGCGCCATCTGAGTTGCACGCTCAATGTCATTGGAAGCACCCGTAGTTACGCCGTCGAATCCACCAATTAATTCTTCAGCGATGCGACCACCAAATAAACTACACAGCTGACTAAACAACTGTGTGCGATTCATACTATACCGGTCTTCTTCGGGAAGGTACTGAGTGACACCAAGTGCTCTG
>JAQWYJ010000140.1 GCA_029254005.1 Porticoccaceae bacterium
CAAAAAGGCATATTTTAAAATGGCGTCCCGTAGGGGAGTCGAACCCCTGTTACCGCCGTGAAAGGGCGGTGTCCTAGGCCTCTAGACGAACGGGACGTAGGGTATAACAACATCATGTAAGACGACTTTTTGTCTCTAAACTCCCTATATTCCTGGAGCAAAATCAACTTTCATAAGGTTTTTACTAATCTTTCACAAAAGTAAGGCGGCATTATATCCAGAGAGAGCCTATATGCAATGGATTTTTTAATAAAAACATAAGATCTTTAATTAAGATGGGTATTTAATTCACTTTAACACCGTCTTTATGCTTCTAAAGGGTACTCTTAAACCTATTAAACAGGCCGAAGGATAAAGATTAGTTATTTGAAAATCTCGCCCATAACCGCCCATCAATCACCAACAGACCGACCGCTATAAGAGCCATACCAATAAAATATTTCAACTGCAGCTCTTCCCCTAAAATAAACCAGCCAAGAAAACTAGCTGTAACTGGAACAAGAAAAGTTACAAGAACAACATTTGTTGCCCCTGCCGTAGATAAAATATGGAAAAATATAATGTATCCAAGGGCTGTTGAAAAGACGGCTAAAGCGATGACAGCAAGCCACACTGATGTACTTGGATTCGTTAATTGCAGCGGGTCTTCAAATAATAAAACCACTGGCAACAAAATAATAGTGGCCGCTGTTACTTGACCTACCGCAGTGTTAAATGGGCTAATTCCCATAACAGTGAATCGCCGACCAAAAACGGTCGCGCAACCATAGGAGACCGCTGCCCCCATAATAGCCAATTGCCCCATGGTGTGATCACCAAGTGATAAAAGCGATGAAGGTCCAATGAGGAATATAACGCCAGCTAAACCTGCGATGATACCGATCAATTTTTGTGGAGTAATATGTTCATCGGTTAAAAATACACTAGCAATTAGAATAGTAAACAGGGGCGTTGTTGCGTTAATAATTGATGCTAAGCCTACGCCAATATAAGTTTGTCCCCAGACAATTAAAGAGAATGGAAGCGCATTGCTCACTAAACCCATTACAAAAAATGACCTCCATGTAGCTAGCGACTTTGGAATTTCATAACCTGAAATCAGCAAAATACTCCACAGAACTATAGCCGCTAGACCTACCCGCAAAAGGACAATTGTTAAAGGGGGTAGTTGAGTAACTGCAACACCAATAAAAAAGAATGAACCGCCCCATAAAAAAGATAGCAACAAAAGCATTAGCCAATGTTTTAAGGACATAGTTTGATTAATCATACGGATTACCTAATGATTGCCTTGATCAATAATGGTAGTGACGTCTGAGTCAAGCCATTGTGAGATGTGACTCTCTATTTTAAAAGATAAGAGCTAAACTAAACATCAATTACACGGTATTTTAATCACCAAAAGGTTTTAGCTTAAACAACTCAATCTGACGTGATTGAAGCATTTTTCTCAAACGCATCCATAAAACGATCTATTAACAAGACATTGTCGCCCATGTCTCGACTGTTATGTCGTGATGCAGACCGCAGATCCAGAGCACATTTTTTAGAAGCATCTGAGCCAACGTTATTATCAACCATTCGTATTAAAAAATCGCTATTGAAATGATCATGAAAATAAGATGCCGTCACCTCAATCGTAGTATCAGTAGTCGCTGGATGGTATATAGGCCAGCCCAGATAAGCAACAGTGGCCAGTACTCGATCAGAAATCACCCTACAGCTAGCATCTAAAAAAGTAGTGGCTAATGCTGGATGCTGTTTGATGTTGTGAGGAATTTCTAGCCATCCAGTTCCCCAAGACACCTGGTAGTTAGCCACTCGGACATCTCTGCTCTGGTAATAAGTGGGCGAATCAACAATATTCGTCGATATATCGTTTGTCGCCTGCAATCGAACATCGACAGGCACAAACATATGAATGATCAGCAAGGGGGTTATGGCCACAGACATCATAATAACGAGCAAATAGACGCTGTCTTTGCGAGCTATAACAATTATTAAAGCAATTATCAGCCCTATCAAACCTAGAACAAAACCAGCAGCCATAAAGATATTAATGATCATAAAAAACAGAACTTTAGGCAATGAAAACAGAGGCCCTAAGAACAAAAAACAAGACCATACAATAAGAAAAATCAACGCTATTTTGATCAGGTTCTTTTGCATAATTTTAAAGTCTCTCCAATATACGGAAGGATCTACCCTCAGCATGCGACCCAGTCATATAGAAAACCACATTTGCTATTATTGTCTTTAATAATAACACCGAATTAATACAGGATAAATCTTGAGTAGTAATCATGTGATCAAAACCATTTTGCACCACACTTTACCCTTGATGTTATTTCAATAATGCTAGTCAAATGAAAAAGCAAATCACCACTCTATTCAGTCGTTAACATATATATTAATATATAATTAACTAGAAGATCGACAATCTAAACTCAAGGCAAATGAATTAGGGAAACAACAATATCCCAGTGTAAAAGATCTATTAAAAACACATAATTTACAAATAAAAGGAGCACAAGTGAATAAAAACCACATAGAGAGTTTAACTCAACATTGGATCAATACTCTAGAAACGCAAAGCCCAGAAGAAGTAGTCAACCTGTATACGGACGCTGCCATTTTGATACCTACCGTCTCCAATCAAATCAGAAAAACTAAAGAAGAAAAGTTAGCTTATTTTGAAACATTTTTACAACAAAAGCCTACAGCAAATATTACCGAATCAACTGTAACTCTAAACTCTGACGGTGCAACACACACAGGAAAATACGTTTTTAATTTAAAGACAAACACAGGGTCTGAATCAGTAACTTGTAGATTTACGTTTCAATTTAAACAAATAGACAATGGTGAATGGAAAATAACACACCATCATTCATCATTAAATCCTGAAAATTAACATTAAAAGTCGCTACAAAAAATATCTATTGAAGGCTCTCCTGCCTCGACTCAATGAGACGTAAGGCCCTAGTAAATCTATTTATTAACAGTGTGTTATGCCCATAATCTCTGAAATTATGCCTAGAGGCGGATCTTAGATCAACCTTGCAGCCATCATTGTCTCCCCGCGTCATTCTAATGATAAAGTCACTATCAAAATTAGTAAAAAAAAACGAAGCTGATGACTCTATTTTGGCATCTGTTGAGCCGGCATGATAAACAGGCCAGCCTAGATAAAATAGAGTCGAATATGCCAAATGGGAGGCTTGCTGGCAGCCAACCTGCAGCATCATGGTCTTTTGACTTGGGTGAGCATGAAGTCTGTGGCTAATCTCTTTACTCTTTACAAATCCAGTTTCTGAGGTTTTCACTACACGAGAGTCTCGGTTATTAAAAAACGTCGGAGGATTGGTAATATCAGTGCTAACGTCATTAATTGGTAGTAAACGCAATCTAATATCTACGATATACTGAACAGATGCTAATGGTGTCATGCACAAAACCATAAATCCAATAAATGTAAAATAAACAGTCTTTGTGAGATAGTACCTAATTAAGCTCAAAAGTAATCCAGTCATTCCCACCACAAAAGTCAGGAATAAAAGCACGTAAAGAGTTATATAAAACGGGTAATTGGGGTAGTGACCAACTGCCTCTAAAAGGACAGTTAAAAAAGCTAAAACAAGTAGTACGATTGCAGTGACAAATAATACGTTGTTTTTTTTCCAATCGGTGGTGGCAAATTTCATTTGTGTTCCTTGCACTGTCCACCTAGTATAGTTATAAGCCTTAATCTTTGTTGGAGAACGCAACTATTTTTTTACAATCCACCAAACTGCTCCATGTGAATTATGAAATACGAGGGCCTGTCCTTGATCATGCTAATTGGCTTGAATCAAATGGTCAGCGTGTACTGAAACTCAACATCGGTAATCCCGGCGCCTTCGGGTTGGATGCGCCTGATGAGATTATGCAGGATGTTATTGACAACCTCCGTGAAGCTCAAGGCTACTGCCATAGCAAGGGGTTGTTCGCTGCTCGAAAGGCAGTAGTGCAACGATATCAAACACAAGGAATTAACGATATTGATACCGGTGATGTGATCATGGGTAATGGCGTTAGCGAGCTCATTGTAATGGCCATGCAAGGACTGCTCAATTTTAATGATGAAATTCTTATCCCTGCGCCAGACTATCCATTATGGACTGCAGCTGTATCTATATCTGGTGGAAATCCTGTGCATTATAAATGTAATGAAACCGATGGTTGGCAACCCGATCTGAGCGATATTGAGAGTAAAATTACATCGCAAACAAAAGGTATTGTGGTGATTAATCCAAATAATCCCACGGGTGCTGTGTACTCTAAAAAGACTCTGCAAGCATTAGTAGCACTAGCAGAAAAACATCAGCTGATTGTCTTTGCTGATGAAATCTACGACCGAATTATATATGATGACAACGTCCACTATCCCCTAGCGAAACTGGTAAAAAGCACCCTTTGCTTAACATTCAACGGCTTGTCAAAAACCTATCGTCTCGCCGGCTTCAGATCAGGATGGGTACTAATCAGTGGGACCAAAAATCAGGCAAGTAGCTATATCGAGGGACTAGAAATGTTGGCCTCTATGCGACTTTGCGCAAATGTTCCAGCGATGTTGGCGGTGCAGACCGCTCTAGGTGGGAGGCAAAGTATTAACGACTTGATAGTACCCGGTGGACGCCTTTTGGCTCAGCGTGATTTATGCCTTGAGCTGCTAACCGCCATACCTGGTGTCAGTTGTTTTGAACCGCAATCAGCAATGTACTTGTTTTTTAAACTAGACTCACTCATGTATCCTATCGATAACGACGAAAGCTTCGTTTTAGAGCTCCTAAAAAGTAAACATTTATTATTAGTGCAGGGCTCTGCATTTAATTGTGGGGATACTCAACACTTTAGAATTGTATTTTTGCCCGACCGAGACATGCTCCAAGAGGCCATTGGAAAACTCGCTGAGTTCCTTAGAGATTATCGGTCAACTTAAATCCAAGCTTTTGTAGTTGATCGCGTTGTTCGCCGGAAAACGCCTCCCCATCAGAGCTTATAATAGTCCAGTCGTACTGTATTCGCGTCGGATAAGTTTTGCGAAGATCATCAAAAATAGCAGCAACCTCAGCACTCCCTAACTCCTCACTGATATTCAGTAATGACTGACGCATACGCAAATCATCATCCAGCACGTTATATGATGCTAAAAGTATCTCACTTAAAGAATGAGTACGCTGACAAGCGATTTCCACGTAATTTAAGGGCTCATAGGGCTCAATAAGAACCGTTTTAGGCAGCCACTCTGTAAATGCCTCAAAAATCATTTTAGTGCCATTAATCTTGCCTTCTCTGCTATATCCTGCAATATGCGGAGTTCCTATAGAAATTTTATGTAGTAATTCTAGATCAATTTGTGGTTCATCAGACCACACATCAAGCGCTACTTGCAATTCAGACTGCGTATTGAGCAACCTCAAAAGCGCAGCCTTGTCGACTACATCACCACGACCAGCATTAATCAGTAATGCCGATGAATTCAAGCGATTAAGGACATTTTGGTCAAATAAATGATGGGTAGGGAAAGGACCATCATAGGTCAGTGGCGTATGAAGACAAACAATATCACAACGCAAAACACTATCAAAGTCACTCAAAGGAACATCATCATTGTTTAAAAATGGATCATAAACATGACAGTTAACATCTAATGCTTTAAGCGTTCGAAACAAAAGGCCACCAACATTACCACAACCAACAATACCGATATTCTTGTGTTGCCAATAAGGATCCAAATAAGACATAACCGAGAGATCGTACTGAACAACCGCTGCAGCATTGCAGCCAGGTGCAAATGCAAAATGAATACCGTGCGTGCGAAGATAATCAATATCAATATGATCAATACCAATGGTCGCTGAACCGACAAATTTTACAGCGGATTCAGCTAGTAATGTCTCATTAACAAGTGTTACGGATCGCACTAATAGAACATCAGCATCGACAATGTCGGCGGCTGAAATGGATCGTCCAGCCATAAGAGTAACATCACCAAACGGACTAAATAGCATCTCCACCATGGGCATATTTTGGTCAGCTACAATTTTTAATCGGGTATTAGTCATACCATTTCTCGTCTGGGGCGAAGCATACCCGAGTGTATTAGATCTGGTTGTTGCTTAAGAGAAGCAATACGTCTATCAAAAACATGACCAAAACCCATTTCTTGGGAAAACAATTCAAATGCTTGGACCTGTACTCCAGTCCAAGAAATCTCATTTAAACAAGGCATGCCTGGAGCATCTTTCACTATGGTTGCCAAAGTCTTAGACAGCTTAATTTGATCAGTACAACCGGCTAATCGAGAAGCAAGTGTTTTTGCGCCTCTAATCGGCAAATCTTGAAGTTGATCCACATGTTCTATTATCGCCTCTACATTTGGAAAATAATTTAATAGTTGACGAGCTGTCTTATCGCCAATGCCAGAAACACCAACAATACTATCACTTTGATCGCCCACCAAGGCTAAGTAATCTGCCATCTGCCCACAGCCTATATCTAGTTCCTTTTCTATCTGACGTCGCACTTTGGGCTGAGCTTTCCCAAGATCCCAATAAAGAGTGTCATCATCAATAAGCTGTAATAGATCTTTATCACGACTTATTATTACCGGCTGGACTCCAGCGTCTTTAACCACAAAAGTCATTGAACCAATCAAATCGTCCGCTTCATATTTATCTGATGCCATATGAGAAATCCCTAAGACTGTGCAGAGTTGCCGGCATGCATTCAACTGAAAAGCTAACCCCTCATCTGGGAGCTCTCGATTAGATTTGTAGTCACCGCAAAGCTGATGACGAAAACCCGAATGGAGACTTTCATCAAAGGCGCAAAACATATATTTGGGCTGTTTTTGTAACAAAAAATCTAACATAAATTGAGTGAAGCCATATACTGCGTTAGTTGGATGACCTGAAACCGAAGAATGCCAATTTTCAGGCAAAGTGAAATAACTGCGAAAAATGTATATTGAAGAGTCGACCAGAAAAGCTTGCATTAGATTACTCTGCTCAATTGTGAGATGTCATAATGCCCTAAAAGACTAGCATCAATTCCAAACTGACATTGCAATGCGCGCAAAAACTGCAAGCCTCTTGATGGAATACTGCGTGAAGAACACCATAATGTGGCTTGCTCTACCAATGCAGCAGCAAAAACACTGGTGTAGTCGCTTTTCTGATCACCCATAAGATTATCAACACTGATATTAAAGTTTTCTTGACAGGCGACACTAAACATCCACTCTAACGTTTGAGGTTTAATCTCCGCAGCTAAAAATGCATCCTGCTGTTGAGCCGTACGACCATCGGGATTATACCAATAACCGTAATCTATCTGGGCTCGACGATCTGAACCAGCAATACACCAGTGTGCTATCTCATGAAGAGCACTAGCTAGATAGTCTTCTTTGAATATTATGTTAGCGTAACAATTCGACTTTCCCAGAGGCACATAGAGTGGCTCTTCACCACCGCCTACTAATGTTGTTTTGAAAGCGTCCTCAAACTCAGAGCAAAAAGTCCCTACTATTACATTCAACTTACCACTATATTTTGGCCTCATTTTACTTTTCTACAACACCCCTTAGTGGCGATAGATTAAATATCAAATGACCTTATTTATGCCAAAAACATTGTCTGAACATACTGGTTAGGCAGGATTTCCATAACTCATCAATCTATCGTAGCGCTTCATTAGCACATCATCTATTGCCTGAGACTGCAATTCCGTAAGCTGGCTAAAAAGATGTTCCTTTAATGTTTGAGACATAGTTTCGATATCTCTGTGCGCTCCCCCCATTGGTTCAGGGATGGTTTGATCGATAATATTTAACTTTTCAAGACCAGCAGATGTGACACCCATAGCCTCAGCAGCGTCAGCTGCTTTATCACTACTCTTCCAAAGAATGTTCGCACAGCCCTCAGGAGATATGACAGTATAGGTGCTGTACTGCAGCATATTTACCTTGTCTCCCACACCAATGCCAAGAGCGCCACCTGAACTACCTTCACCAATAACTGTACAAATAATAGGTGTCTTTAATCTCGACATCACAGCTAAATTTCTAGCGATGGACTCAGAAATATTTCGTTCTTCGGAGTCAATACCCGGGTAGGCACCAGGGGTATCTATAAGAGTAATTACGGGTAAATTAAATCGCTCGGCCGTCTCCATCAGTCGCAAAGCCTTGCGGTACCCTTCCGCTTTAGGCATGCCAAAATTGCGCATGACCTTGTCGGTCACACCTCGCCCCTTTTCTTGCCCTATGACCATGACAGGCAACCCTTCAAGACGAGCAATCCCTCCAACAATGGCACTATCATCTCCGAAATGCCTATCACCATGCATTTCTTCCCAGTCGGTAAATATACGATTAATATAATCTAACGCATAGGGGCGATGGGGGTGACGGGCAACCTGTACTACTTGCCATGGGGTTAATTTTGCGTAAATGTTTTGCGTTAGCTTTCGAGATTTGTCGCGTAGTTTAACCACTTCTTCAGCAATATTTAAGTCATTATCATTGCCAACTAACTGAAGTTCTTCAATTTTTGCTTCTAACTCTGCGATAGGTTGCTCGAAAGATAAATAATCTAAATTCATTGCTATGTATGTCTCTCTAAAAGATCGGCTGGAGTGTCACTACGCCAGTTTAACATTTATATACTAATTGGGCACCACTGTATCAATCATAGTGCATTACCACGCTGTTTTTTCCAAACTGATCAATGAGCCTTTTGACTACTTCGTCTGTTGGTTTTATCTTCCACCCCTTCCCAAGATTCAAAGAGGCTTTAACATCAGGACGTTGGTAGTTAATACTTATAGGACAATTACCATCCCGATAAGAATGTAAGGTGTCATACAAGGCATCAACCCAATTAACCTGACTGCTATTAATATTAACCTCTAATACCCTTAATCTTGAGCAACGAGCTTCATATATTGACTGAATGGACTCTGCTACCATTTTAAGCCCACCGCTGAAGCTATCCTCTGATACTGCACCCTTAACCACTACCAGTGCATCCTTGGTGAGACTGTCACGATAGGCTGTATATTTGTCAGCCCAAACAGACAGCTCTATTCGCCCACTCTTATCATCAAGAGTCAGGAATGCGAAACTATCGCCACGTTTATTCTTCAAGACTCTGACCCCAACGATCATTCCAGCAATTATATCTGCCTCTTTACCCGGGCGCAGATCTGCTACTCTGCTGGGTAGCATCTTTTTTAGCTCACTAGAGTATTCATCGATAGGATGACCAGTTAGATAGAGGCCAAGGGTATCTTTCTCTCCATTGAGACGCTCTCTAACCGATTGTGGTTCCGAAGAAATATAGGCGTTATAGTTTATTTCTGATGCGCTATCTACCACAGATTCTCCGAAAAGATCACCCATGCCACTTACTTTATTACGTTCATGTTGCTCGGCTAATTTGAGGGCCTCATCCATACAGCACAACATGACAGCGCGCTTGTAACCTATTTCGCCCTCAGGTCCTATGGCATCAAAAGCTCCGCTCCGTATCATAGCATCAACGCTTCGTTTATTGACCTTACGGCCGTCAACTCGAGCACAAAAATCAAACAGATCCTTAAAAGGCCCGCCCTCTTCTCGGGCAACAACAATAGCGCCCACTGGCCCTTCGCCCAGCCCCTTTATGGCACCTAAACCATAAATAATATCGCCGGACTGGTTAACACTGAAATGAAACTGCCCTAAGTTGACATCTGGCGGCAACAGTTCAAGCGACAACGCTCTACATTCATCAATAAAGGTGACCACTTTATCTGTTTTATCCATATCAGAAGAAATGGTTGATGCCATAAACTCTGCAGGGTAATGCGCTTTTAGCCAACCAGTCTGATAGGCAACTAAGGCGTAGGCGGCAGAATGAGATTTGTTAAAACCATAGCCTGCGAATTTTTCCATTAAATCAAAAATATTAGACGCAAGGTGTTCAGCAAAACCTTTATCAATGGCTCCCTGTACAAATAAATCTCTCTGTTTTGCCATTTCCTGAGCATTTTTTTTGCCCATTGCACGGCGTAAAAGGTCAGCTCCGCCTAAGGTATAACCACCCATTTCTTGAGCAATTTGCATTACTTGCTCTTGGTAGAGAATTACACCATAGGTCGGTTCCAGTGCAGGCTTTAAACATTCATGCTGATATTGGGGATGTGGGTAACTAACCTCAGCACGACCTTTTTTGCGATTTATAAAATCATCAACCATCCCCGACTGCAAAGGGCCGGGTCTAAACAACGCTACTAAAGCCACAATGTCCTCAAAACGGTCGGGACCAAGCTTGCGAATAAGTTCCTTCATACCGCGAGATTCAAGCTGGAATACGGCAGTGGTTTCGCCGCGTTGCATCATTTCATAGGTAGCACTGTCATCTAGGGGTATTTTTTCAAGAACCAGAGGATCTTCAGCGTTCTCTAGGCGAGTTACATTGATCATCTTTAGCGCCCAATCAATGATTGTCAGCGTGCGCAAACCAAGAAAATCAAACTTTACAAGGCCAGCCTCCTCGACATCATTTTTATCAAACTGACTTACCACGCCTGAGCCATTTTCATCACAATATATAGGCGAAAAATCAGTAATCCGAGTTGGAGCAATAACGACACCACCTGCATGTTTCCCACAATTTCGAGACACACCTTCAAGCTGTAACGCCATAGACCAGATTTCGGCAGCTTCATCATCGGCAGCTAAAAACTCACTCAAATCGTCTTCTTGCTCAACAGCTTTTTCAAGGGTCATACCGACTTCAAACGGAATCAATTTAGATAGCTTATCTGCCAAACCGTAGGATTTCCCCTGCACTCTTGCAACATCTCTGACCACCGCTTTAGCGGCCATAGTACCGAAAGTTACAATTTGAGAAACCGCATCACGCCCATATTGTTCAGCCACATAGGCGATGACTCTGTCTCGACCTTCCATGCAAAAGTCAATATCAAAATCGGGCATAGAGACGCGCTCAGGATTTAGAAACCGCTCAAAAAGAAGGTCATATTCAATGGGATCTAGGTCGGTGATTTTTAAAGCGTACGCAACCAATGAACCAGCACCTGAACCCCTTCCAGGCCCGACGGGAATATCATTAACCTTAGCCCAACCAATAAAGTCCATAACAATTAAGAAATAGCCGGGAAAGCCCATTTCGATAATAATTTTTAACTCAAAGGCCAACCGCTCTCTGTAAAGCTTTTGTTGCTCGGGGAAGGTCGGATCCTGCTGATCAAAGAGCTGACCTAACCGCTCATCAAGACCACTATTGGATATCTCAACCAAAAATTCATCGATGGTTTTACCCGCGGGGATGGGGTAATCGGGTAAAAAATACTCGCCCAACCTAAGGTCTAAGTTACACCGTTTTGCTATTTCTAACGTATTTTCAATAGCTTCGGGGATATCTTCAAATAATGCCACCATTTCATCTGAACTGCGAAGATATTGCTCATCAGAATACCGACGTTCACGCCGCGGGTCATCCAGAGAACGTCCCTCATGAATACATACTCGTGCCTCATGAGCTTCGTACTCCTCTTGCGCAAGAAAGCGGACATCATTGGTCGCAACCACAGGGCAGTCAAGACGCATGGCAAGATCAATGGCAGCATGCAGGTAATCTTCTTCATCCACTCGACCGGTGCGCTGCAGTTCAAGATAGCAGCGATTTGGAAATAACTGCATTAACTTTTTTAACGTATTTTGCGCATCATGAGTTCGCCCAGAAACAAGCGCATTACCAATCTCACCAAATCTTCCACCTGAAAGCATAATAAGACCTTCATTAAAGGTCTCCAACCAAGAGGTTTTTATTGTCGGGATGCCCTGTTTCTGCCCCTCTTGATAGGCTTTAGATATTAAAACCGTAAGATTTTTATAACCTTTATTATCCATGACCAGTAACACTAGCTGTGTCAAAAGACCATCACTAGAGTCGTCAACAACTAAAACATCAGCACCAATTATGGGTTTAATACCGGCAGCCTGGG
Source organism: Porticoccaceae bacterium (assembly GCA_029254005.1). GTDB lineage: Bacteria > Pseudomonadota > Gammaproteobacteria > Pseudomonadales > Porticoccaceae > HTCC2207. The sequence continues at coordinate 12,058 of JAQWYJ010000140.1, forward strand.
CTGCTTTGTAAAACTTAACTAAACCAAAAAAGTTGTTAAAATCGGTGAGGGCAATTGCCGGCATACCCATCTCGGCTACTTTCGTAGCCAGAGGCTTAATTCGCACTAACCCATCGACAAGCGAATACTCAGAATGAAGCCTTAAATGGACAAACTGTGAAGACATATTATGCCTTGGTTAAAAGATGCTCAGCATCAATCCCGTAATGACTAAAACTGTCTCTCATTAAATCAAATACGGTACCATCAAAGTCGGGAATGCTCTTTTTAGAGACATTTACTGGAGCAACAGTATCCCCCCACTTTATAATTCCAGCACCACAACTTAATCCTGCACCAAAGGTAGCAGTTAAAATAGTCATACCTGGTTTGACAGAACCATCAGCCAGTGCGTCACAGAGCGCCAACGGTATAGATGCTGCAGAAGTATTCGCATATTCGTCAATACAGACAATTACTTTTTCCATAGGAAAATTCAGACGTTTTGCTAATGACTGGATAATACGTATATTTGCTTGGTGTGGGATAAAAAGGTCTATATCCTCAGGCGTAAGATTTTCTCTCTCAAGAACAACGGCAATCGAGTCGCTCATTCCCTTAACTGCACTTTTAAAAATCTCTTGCCCTTCAAAATTAAGCGAAATAAAAATGTCGTTAGTGAAGTGCGCTGGGGACATTCCCCAGCTGGGCAAATGAAGACACTCGCGACTGTCCGGTATACAGTTCATGTGTCCCGAAAGAAGCCCTAATTTTTGGTCTGTAGCCTCCAGAACAACAGCGCCAGCACCATCGCCAAATAAGAAGCATGACTCCCGTTTTTGCCAGTCCATTGCCAACGAAAGCCTTTCAGATCCGACCACAAGCGCTTTTTTAATAGAGCCGGCCTTAATCATATCCGACACTACATTGACACCATAAAACCAACTGGTACAGGCAGAATTCAAATCAAAGGCGGCTGCTTTTACCGCCCCTAACTCATTTTTTATAAAGCTTGCCGTATTAGGGCAAATTTCTTCAGGCGTTGTTGATCCCAAAACAATCAAATCGATATCAGACGCCAATACCCCAGCAGCAGCGAGCGCTCGCTCACAGGCAAGCCATCCCATTATTCCAGTTGAAACGTGACTGTAATGACGCTGCTTAATCCCAGATCGTGAATAAATCCACTCATCACTCGTCTCAACGACTTTACTCATATCATCATTAGTCATCAGTAATGGAGGAATGTAGCTTCCACAACCTGTTATTTCAGCATATTTCAAGCTAAGAACTCCCCTGCAATTAGATGTCTACGTATGTTCCGAATGTAATGGTTGTAACCTCACAACTCAAGTAATAAGTCTAGATTTACTCGTTTATCTTGGAAGAGTGACGATTATAAAAAATTATTGCCACTAAGGCATCAACCTAGGCTATAAAAAGATCAAAAAAGGTCATTCTGTTCAATACCTAACTCTTGGTTGACTGGCGCAAAAGATCGCCGATGGATGGCACAGGGGCCTAAACGTTGCAACGCTTCTAGGTGCTGCGGCGTCCCATACCCCTTATTTTTTGCAAAGCCATAACCAGGATACTCTTTATCAAAAGCCTGCATTTCAGCATCTCTAACCACTTTGGCAATAATTGACGCGGCACTTATGGCCTCGACACGACCATCTCCTTTGACTACCGCTTCCGCTGTATACTCCCACTGAGGCAGTCGATTACCATCTACAGCGACAAAGTCAGGTTTCATATCTAGCCCCAGAACTGCTCGTCGCATCGCCATCAATGTAGCCTGTAATATATTAAATCTATCAATTTCCTCAACTGATGCTCTGCCTATGGACCAGCAACTCGCTTGACCGACGATATCACCATACAAGTTTTCACGCTGCCGCGCGCTTAAGGATTTTGAATCTACCAACCCATTAATTTGATGATCTAATGGCAGTATAACTGCTGCAGTGACTACATCGCCTGCCAGCGGGCCACGACCAACCTCATCAACACCCGCTAAGAAACGAACACCCGTCGGTGGCGACCACTGCCTAGTCATTCTAGTAATTCCAAGATGGCTTGGGCGGCTAAATCACCAGATTTTAACGTTAAAGATGACTGTATTCCTTCAAATCGCTCTAGCAAGTGGCGCTTATTGTTTTCTGATAAAGCCTCGTGGACTGCGAAACTAAGCTTTTCAAGCGTCGCATTTTCTTGGATTAATTCGGGCACCAACATCTCATTAGCAAGCAGATTAGGGATAGACACATAAGGTGTCTTAATGAATGGAGAAACTAATGCATGCGTAATTTTACCAAGTTTATAGCTTACGACCATTGGCTTTTTAAGCAACATAGCTTCGAGCGCGGTCGTGCCAGAGGCTAAAAGCACTGCGTCCGACGCCGCCATAGCAAGATGAGAATTTCTCAAAATAAGGGTGATATTAACACTCTTTTGTGCAGATAGTATTTCCTGCAATTGCCGATGTCTAGCCTCATTAGCAGCAGGCACAACGACATGAAGATTCTTAATTTTATTGGTGACATCTCTGGCTACCGCTATGAATAACTTAGCAAGTAAAGCGACCTCTCCTGAACGACTGCCCGGCATCACACATAGGAGAGGCTGATTTAAGTCTAATCCCAAGCGTTTTCTTGCGTCACTAACTTCGGGTTGAGAGTTTAATTCCGTGGCTAAGGGATGGCCTACGAAGCGCACAGGAACCTTGTGTTGTCTGTAAAAGGCAGCCTCAAAAGGCAACAGTGTTAACATAAGATCCACTGCTCGCTTTATTTTTTTGATTCGCCCCTGCCGCCAAGCCCAAACGGAAGGACTGACATAATGAGCAGTCTTAATACCGATCTGCTTGAGTTTAAGTTCAATATGAGTCGTAAAATCAGGAGAATCTATACCGATAAATACCAAAGGAGGTGATGTTTTGTAGCGTTTAATAATAGACCGACGTATATTAAGTAGCTCGGAGATGCGCTTTAGTGGCTCAATAAAACCCATTACCGAGAGGCGTTCCATATCATGCAAAGAATTAAAACCCTCAGCCTTCATCTTGTCACCGCCGATGCCCTCAAAGCTGGCGTTAGGAAATATTCTCTTTAACCCACGAATTAAATCAGCGCCAAGAACATCCCCAGAGGCCTCACCAGCAACAATCGCAAAAACTGGTGCCTTGACTGTCATAGTTTAACGGATGATCCCACGCGTAGACTGCTCAAGAGATTCCATGAACATCGCAACAATAGGATCATCGCCTAGATCGGAAATAGACAATAAAGCTTCTTCGAGACGCAGACCACGACGATAGAGGAGTTTATACATTCTATTGGCCAAAGAAATCTGTTCAGCAGTAAAACCTCGGCGCTTTAATCCCTCACGATTGATAGTCCTCGGCTCTGCAGGACTCCCTGAAACAGTAACACTGGCAGGCACGTCATGATATATAAATGAAGCTGGACCAATAAAGCAGTGAGCGCCTAAACGAACATATTGATGTACCATCGCAAAACCAGACAATATTGCCCAGTCTCCAACATACACATGACCAGCAACGGCAGCGTTATTAGTCATGACAACATTGTCACCAAGCACGCAATCGTGACCAACATGTACATAAGCCATCAGAAGATTATTATTACCAATCTCAGTGACACCCTTATCTTGCACAGTGCCTCTATGAATAGTCACTCCTTCCCTGATGGTGTTATTGTCCCCAATAAGTAGTCGCGTAGACTCACCTTTATACTTCAAATCAGGAGTATCTTCGCCAACGCTTGAGAATTGATAAATTTGGTTACGCTTACCAATAACGGTAGGGCCTTTGATAACCACATGAGAGGCAATACTGCAGTCGTCACCAATCTCAACATTAGGACCAATATATGTCCAGGGACCAATATTGACATTGTTCCCTATAACTGCTGAATCATCTATGACGGCACTGGGGTGAATCACTGAAAATTTTCCCTATCTCTGTATGCACAAAGCAGCGTTGCTGCGCAGCATACCTCTCCGTCAACCGTTGCCGAGGTCTTAAAACGCCAAATATTCCGTTTCACCGCCTCAACTTCTGAAGCCAGCATTAATTTATCACCTGGAACAACAGGTCTTTTGAATCGCACTTTATCAACCCCTGCAAAGAGATAAAGTTTACCGTCATCAGCAGTGGTATTGGTGGAGGCGAAACCAAGTATGCCAGAAGCTTGAGCAAGGGCCTCTATGGTCATCACGCCAGGAAAGATTGGCGAACCAGGGAAGTGGCCATTAAAAACATCCTCGTTAATACTAACATTTTTATAAGCCAATATCCGCTCGTTTGGCACCAGCTCTACCACCCTGTCCACCAACAGCAGCGGATATCGGTGTGGCAATAACGTCATTATTTCATTTATGTTCATAACGAATCTCAATTCTGTGAGGCATTTAATTGATGCTCATTTGGATCGACGTTAGGGCCGACGACCTACTAATGCAAATTATTTCTCTATCTTGTCTACACGTCGCGCAAGTTTATCTAGCTGACCGATTCGCACAGAATTCTTACGCCATTCTCGAGAAGACATCAACGGCGTTGAACCAGATGAGTATGATCCTGGCTTGGAAATTGACTTTGTAACCAATGTTCGTGCCGTCAACATCACGTTGTCACAAACAGTAACGTGGCCAACAATACAGGCATCGCCACCTAAAATACAATTTTTCCCTACCTTGGCGCTACCAGCTAGGCCTGAGTAGGCAGCCATAGCGGTATTGTCACCAACTACAGCGTTATGCGCTATCTGCACATGGTTGTCTATTTTAACCCCGTTGCCGATGATAGTATCCTGAAGCGCGCCACGATCAATGGTTGAGCAAGCACCAATTTCCACATCATCACCAATACTAACCCCGCCAATCTGGTGGATTTTTTGCCAACTGCCATCTCCACGCGGAGCTATTCCAAAACCATCGGCACCAAGCACTGAACTGCTGTGAACACGAACACGATCACCAATCTTGACATTGTGATAAATTGTCACATTAGCCGCCAGATACCCATCCTCACCAATCGATGAGTTTTCCGCAATAACACTGTTAGCATGTATCTGGCAACCGCTACCAATTTGGACACCCGCTTCTATAACAACATTAGGGCCTATATACACGTCTGCTGCAATGATTGCGGATGGATTGATGGTAGCGCTTGGATGTGTGGTATTTTTGTAGTTAGAAACTCTATCAAACATCGCCGATAATCGGGCATAAGCAAGATAAGGATGGTCCGTTACCAGACAATGGCCTGAGAAATATTCTGCATCTTGTACACTTAAAATTACCGCAGAGGCTTTACAACTTGAAAGGTCTTTTACATATTTCGGATTAGCCAAAAAGGCGACCTCTCCCTCACGTGCTTCTTTAAGAGTATTTAAGCCTACAATCTGCAACAAAGGGTCACCACGTAACTCAACATTGAGGTACGCGGCGATCTCACTGAGTAAAACTTTACTCTTCATACAGAAGCATTACTTTTCAGAAGCGGTGTTCGTGAGCTTATTGAGTCGATCTACAACTTTTGCGGTTAAATTACTCTCAGGATTGGCAATAATCACTGACTCAGCCCTCAAAAGCACAGTTACTTTTTCTTCGGCAACAACTTCAGACAAGGCCTGTTGAAACGTTGGTGAAAGCTCTTGCATAATTTTTTGCTGGAGTTGCTGTTGTTCACCCTGTATTTTTTGCACGGCTAAATCATAATCCGCTTTAGAGTACGACATTTTTTTCTGATGTTCAGCAGACTGCTCTGCAGACCAACCTAATCGCTTAATTTCAGCCTCTTTTGCCATCGCCTGAAGATCTGCTGCGGAACCTTCAGCTTTAGCCTTAAGCGCCACAAAATCAGCACTTTCCAATGAGGCTTTGACACTATTCTGAGCATAATCAGAAGCAAACATAGCTGACTGTATATCGATTACAGCTAGTTTTTCCTGCGCACTTACGGCCACAGATAGAGTTCCAAAAATGCCTACCAAAAAAAATACAAACGACTTCAAATTACTCACAACACTTCTCCAGACTTTAGATTTAAATTAAAATTGATTTCCTAATGAAAACTGAAACACTTCGGTCTCATCAAAATCATCAGAGTTTAGGGGCTTCGCTACACTGAAGGTAATGGGTCCAAAACCACTTAACCAAGTAGCACCCAAACCAACAGAATACTTAAGTTCACCATCTTCAGGACTGAAACAATTTACCTCAAGATCATTACATTTGGTATTAAAAACATTACCTGCATCAAAAAATAGTGCGGATTGAACTGATCGCTGATCTTTCACAAAGGGTAATGGGAAAATAATTTCGGCTCCCAACACTATCTGCACATTGCCACCCACTGGCCGCGCACGGCTATAACCCTGAGAAGCACTATTTTGCGGACCTAGAGAATAACGCTTAAACCCTCTCACCGAGCCTAAACCACCGCTATAAAAATTCTTAAAGAATGGCATCTGCGTGGTATCACCAAAGCTCTCACCATAAGCAAGATCCGCTTTTAGCTTCATAGTTAACTGATTGGTTAAACCTCTAAAGTACGTCCCTTTGTACGTTACCTTAAAATACTCCAATCCAGATCCTGGCACAGACACATCTAAGCCTAATCGCTGTGATGTACCCCGTGTAGCAAAAATACCTCTGTTGAGCGTTGATTTACCCCAGTTGAGATTGGCATTTACCGATTTAAACCAGTTACCATTATCTGTAACAAATTTTTCAATCACCGCTGATGTGGTGTAATCACCAAGATCAAGCTCTAGGAATTCGTAGCCCAACCCAAATCCAATGCGTTCGACCTCTGACAACGGATAACTCCAGTTGACGCTAGCACCACGGGTATCCTGAGAAAAAGGTTGCAACCTCAACTTGCTATAATCGGTGTCTCTTGCGTAAATGCTGTAGCCCGCACTAACGCCATCAGTAGTGAAGTAGGGCTCTGTATAACTAAAGTTAAGCGAGCTTTGATAGGTGCTTTTATTTATACCTACGCCAACCTGCTTGCCCGTTCCCAAGAAATTATTTTCCGTAAGATTAGCGCCAAGCATCAACCCATAACCTTGAGAGTAACCTAAATTTGCCCCTACAGAACCAGAGGGTTGCTCCTCTACAGTGTAAATAACATCAATTTGATCATTGGTGGTAGCCACAGGAATATTCTCAACTGCAACTTCTTTGAAGAAACCTACCCGCTCAAGACGGACTTTTGAGAGTTCTATCAATGCATTGTTTGCCGAGCCACCTTCCATTTGTCGCATTTCTCGACGCAGTACTTCATCTGATGTCTTGGTATTACCACGAAATTCAATACGACGAACGTAGGCTCGCATTCCCGGTTTTACTAAAAACGTTACTTTCGCAGTTTTAGCATCTTCATCTAACTCAGGATATCCCTCTACTTCAGCAAAGGTGTATCCTTCATTGCCCAATCTTTTGGTTATGTATTCGCTTGATGTAGTCATGAGTATTTGAGAAAAAATAGCATCTTCTCTCAGTAAAACCAGAGCTCTAGCCTGATTTTCAGGAATAATTAAATCCCCTGCAAGATCAATTCCACTGATGGTATAGACATCACCTTCATCGATATTGATCGTGATAAATACAGATTCCTTGTCAGGACTTACCGATACCTGCGTACTATTGACACTGAAACGCAGATAACCGCGATCTAAATACCAACTTTCTAGCGTTTCAAGATCTCCCGATAGTTTTTCACGAGAATATTTATCATCACTAGTAATCCAAGACAACCATCCGGTTTTATTTTGCTCAAATTGCTCAAGTAAATCTTGTTCAGCAAATTGTTTGTTACCAACAATGTTGATATGCCGTATTTTGGCAACGTCACCTTCATCAATATTAATATTTACTGAGACGCGATTGCGTGGCAACGTCTTTACTTCGGTTTCCACTAACGCGCCATATCTTCCTTGGGATACATACTGACGCTGGAGCTCCTGACCCATACCTTCTAAAATCACTTGGCGAAATATCTGCCCCTCAGCCAAGCCGTTATCTTGCAATGCATCCATTAACTGATCAGTTTCAATCGCCTTATTACCTTCGATATTTATCTCAGTAACCGCAGGGCGTTCGACAAGACCCACTACTAAAATGCTGTTCTCTTGAGCCATAATAACATCGGTAAAATAACCCGTGCGAAATAACGATCGGGTCGCATCTCGAATAGATGCTTCGTCAACAGTATCACCAACACTTATAGGCAAAGAAGCAAATACAGTACCAGCAGAGACTCGTTGAAGGCCTTCAATACGGATGTCCAACACCTGAAAATCGTCTGCATGAACCATACTTGTAGATGCTACAAAAAACAGAATAAACCATGTAATAAGTTGCTTCATTAAAACTTCTTACCCCAGTATAAATATCAAAAGATAACTCAAAATGAACGCATGAGATCGTTAAATGTAGCAACAATCATCAAACTCATCAGAACAGTCAAACCCGCCTTGTAACTAACTATTTGGACCCCCTCAGATACAGGCGAGCCCTTTAATAATTCAATAATGATGAATACCAAATGGCCGCCGTCTAAGACTGGAATTGGCAGAAGATTCATCACGCCGAGCATTATACTCAGAATGGCGACAAAGCGAATAAAATTATCCAGTCCTGACTTCGCTGTGTCACCAGCAACTTTAGCGATCGTGATCGGCCCACTTAGATTTTTCGGGCTTAACTCACCCATAATAAGCTTACCGATAGACTTAACAATCGACACACTAGTGTCCACCACTTCCATAAATGCTCTGGAAACAGCCTCTAGAGGACCATAAGATACGATTCGAATGTTTTCCTTGGCATATCTGACTGCAGAGGAAAGCTGTATACCTAACCGACCAATATTTTCACCTTCAATAAGCTCAGGATTGGGCGTAACGACGATGTCAAGATCGGCCCATCTTTGGTCAGCACTCTGCCGTTTAACTCCAAGTTTTAGCTGCCTCCCTGGGCTGCCAGATATACCGTTCATAAATTGTTGCACAGATTCAAGCTTTTGGTCATCTATTGATACTAATCGATCGCCGGCCAGCAGACCATCGCGCTCGCCGGCCTTGCCAGCCACCACAGCAGCAATCGTCAAGGTCTCAAGTTCCACAGACGGAGATAAACCCAACTCTTGCATAAGCATAGGCACCTCTTTGTCAGATAACCAACTAGTAACAGGTATACTCAGTTGGTAACGGATATCACTATCTGGATAGATTACTGAAAAAGGGATACTGCCTGTTGTTCCAACATAGTCAAACAGTTTTTTTGATAGTTCTGACCATGTTTCTACTGGGTTGTTGTCAAGCTCAACAATTGTCATATCGACTTCAAAACCTGATTGCTCGGCTGGAGAGCCTGCTTTAACATCACCGATAACCGGAGCTAAACCACTCTCACCACCTAAAAATATCATCCAAAAAATCACTCCAGCCAACAAAAAGTTGGCCATGGGACCGGCGATGATAATGGCCATACGCTGCCATGGCGTTTTCTGCGTAAACGCACGAGGAAGATCTACACTGTTAACCTTATCAGTCCGCTCATCGAGCATCTTCACATAACCTCCAAGAGGTAATACAGCCAACACAAATTCGGTTCCATACTTGTCATGCCAGCTAAAAATGGTTTTTCCAAAACCAATTGAGAAGGTTTCTACTTTGACACCACAGCGCCTGGCAACCCAAAAATGACCAAATTCGTGAAACGTCACCAAACTGCCAAGAGCAACAAACGTATAAAAAAGTGTCAAAGCAATATCAATCATTTACCGTTCGATCCTAGAAATATAAGTGGCTGATGCCCGCCGCGCTTCAATGTCTGTCTCTTGGACTAGTTCAAGCGAATCTGGTTCAGTAAAATTAAAATTAAACATAGATTCTTTTACAACCTCAGCAATTTGAGTAAATTCAATACGCCGCTGTAAAAAAGCCTCAACTGCAACCTCGTTCGCCGCATTCAATACTGCAGGGGCATTTTGTCCAACCCGAGCAGCCTCTAACGCTAGCACTAAACACGGGAAATTAACTAAATCTGGTGCCTCAAAATCTAATCTTGCGACATCAATCAAATTCAAATTTTCAACCCCAGAAGCTATCCTCTCGGGCCATGCTAATGCGTGGGCTATCGGTGTTCGCATGTCTGGATGGCCCATCTGTGCGAGCACCGAGCCGTCTACGTACTGTACTAGAGAGTGAACCACACTTTGAGGATGTATCACTATGTCAATTTGCACCGGGTTGACGTCAAAAAGCCAACAGGCCTCTATTAACTCCAACCCTTTATTCATCATACTGGCAGAATCCACAGATATTTTGTTACCCATACTCCAATTTGGATGTGCGCAGGCCTGTTCTGGCGTTACCTTTTTCATATCCGCTAGGGTTAAACCCTTAAATGGCCCACCTGATGCAGAAAGCAAAATTTTATCCACTCCCGCTACCGACAAACTCTTGTTTATCGGTAAGCATTGGAATATCGCATTGTGCTCGCTATCAATAGGCAATAAGGTTGCAGAGGAAGACCTTAAGGCCTGATTAAAAACCTGTCCCGCCATCACTAACGACTCTTTATTAGCAAGCAGTACTTTTTTATCTGCTTTTACCGCACTCAATGTAGGTAGTAATCCTGCGGCGCCCACAATAGCAGCCATCACAATATCAACATCAGAATCTTCACTAACAGCACAAAGAGCGTCCATCCCAAAAATTACTCTGGTTGCGGTTCTTGTGGCCGCCAACATACCCTTCAAAATCTCTGCTGACGACGCATCCATGACTACTGCATACTTAGGCTGAAACTTTTGGCACTGCGCAGCAAGAGTCTCTAACTTGGACTTCCCAGTTAACGCAAAAACTTCATATTTTTTCAAATGCCTTGACACGACATCCAATGTGCTGACACCCACAGATCCCGTAGCGCCAAGAATTGTTATACGCTGCATTGGTTACACGACCCCAGAAATAGGCAATAAGACCGTGTATATAGGTAGTGCCGCCATAACACCATCAACTCGATCTAACACGCCACCATGACCAGGAAGTAAGTTTCCACTGTCTTTCACACCACTGTGGCGCTTTATCATACTTTCAAAAAGATCGCCCAAAACAGAAAAAAGAGCAACTGCGAAAATACATCCGATAGTTAGAGCAGTGAGCTTTTCAGGTAATAGTAGGAACAAACTGCCAATCAAAGCGGACTGAAACAAAATACCACCAAAGAATCCTTCCCAAGTCTTACCGGGACTGACCGAAGCCGCTAACTTATGCTTACCAAATAGCTTTCCTATGATAAATCCACCGACGTCGGCTAAGACAACAATAAGAATACCAAGTAATAGCAGCAGTTTGCCATTTGAGTACAATAGAACTGTCGTTACAGATACCCAAGTAGCATTTAGCAGTACGATCCCAAGCATCGATAATACTGGGGTTGGCGACCAAAGAATGGCACTAGATGGATAACCCTGAACCCACAAAAACATAACCATCCATAAGCCAACAACCCCTAATAGCAGTGTTTGAGCTCGTTCAAACAAGAATTGCTCTGGTAGCCCTAACCAGAATGCCGATCCAATCAGAGAAAAGAACAACCAAAAGAGAAATAAAAGTTTAGTTTTCAGTGTTTTGACGTTGAGCAATGAAGTCCATTCCCAACCAGCAAGCAAAATCACTAGGACAATAGCGAGAGAAAAAATCAAAGGCGCGGCATAAAATAGGGTTACTACAAACCCTGCCGCCATAAGGATCGCTGTTATTATTCGTTGTTTAAGCATTATTATTTTTCAGTATCATTATGTCGCCTAGTTCCCTAAGAACACCCCACACCCACGAAGAATCAGCTTACAAATTCCATTATTGAGACTCAAGATACATTAACTACAGAAATTACTCTCTGGTATTTTTATATAACTAAAATTCCATCAGGTCCTTTTCTTTGGCAACTAAAGACTCATCGACTTGAGCAACAAATTTATCGGTAATTTTTTGGATATCATCCTGAGCTTTACGCTCTTCATCTTCACTTATAGCTTTTTCTTTGAGCAGGTCTTTTACATCAGACAGCACATCGCGGCGAACATTTCGAATTGATACTCTTGAGTTCTCTGCCTCTGCCTTGGCTTGCTTACCATAGGTCTTCCTAGTTTCCTCAGTCAAAGCAGGAAGTGGAATTCTAATAACGGTACCCGCAGTGGACGGATTTAATCCTAGATCAGACTTCATAATTGCTTTCTCTATCTCAGGCACTAAAGAGCGCTCCCAAGGTGTTACAGAAAGAGTCCTTGCGTCCTCAACGGTGATTGACGCAGCCTGAGATAATGGCGTGTCAACACCATAATAATCAACCGAAATACCATTAAGTAGACTTGCATGAGCTCTGCCAGTGCGAATTTTATTAAATGCTTTGGCTAGAGCTTCAAGGGATTTAGTCATGCGGGCTTGCGCATCAACCTTAAGATCATCGATCATACTTTTTCTCTCAATTTTCTTCTATTAGGGTGCCTTCACTGCCGCCGACAACTAGGTTTAAAAGAGCACCCTGTTTTGACATACGGAACACACGAAGAGGCATTTGGTGTTCACGACACAGACAAATCGCCGTAAGGTCCATAACCCCCAGCTTTTTATCCAGAACCTCATCATAGGTAAGGTGGGAATATAATTCGGCGTCCGGGTGGGTAATAGGATCAGCTGAATAGACGCCGTCCACCTTTGTAGCCTTTAATACAACGTCAGCGTCAATCTCAATCCCTCTTAGGCAGGCAGCAGAGTCAGTTGTGAAAAACGGGTTTCCAGTTCCGGCAGCAAAAATGACCACGTCTCCGTCTTTTAAATATCGTATAGCTCTGCGCCTATCATAATGCTCTACCACTCCGCTCATGGGGATCGATGACATTACCTGAGAAGAAATATTAGTTCGCTCAAGAGCATCACGCATGGCCAGTGCATTCATAACCGTCGCTAGCATGCCCATATGATCTCCAGTCACCCGGTCCATACCAGCAGCATTGAGGGCGGCACCACGGAAGAGGTTACCACCACCAATGACGAGCCCAACCTGGACACCAATGCCTACCAATTGACCAATCTCAAGGGCCATACGATCCAAGACTTTAGGGTCAATACCAAACCCTTCAGATCCCATTAGCTCTTCACCGCTAAGCTTTAGCAGGATTCGCTTGTACTCTTTTTGCTTTACAGACCCTGGCATCTAATTTCCTCAATGTTAACTTGCGTCTTTTACCTGAGCAGCAACCTCAGCGGCAAAATCAACTTCTTCAACTTCAATCCCCTCACCAACTTCGAAGCGAACAAATGACGTAATCTCAGCACCAGCCGCTTTTAACAGTTTGCCTACGGTTGTATCTGGATCTTTAACAAAAGGCTGATCCACCAAGCTACTTTCTTTCAAAAATTTGTTAACACGCCCTATGATCATTTTTTCAATAATTTCTTCAGGCTTACCACTCTCTCTTGCTTGGGCAGCATAAATTTCTTTCTCTGCCGCAACTACGTCAGCTGGCATCTGATCTGAGCTAATTACCGCAGGATTAACTGCCGCAATGTGCATAGCTACATCTTTGGCAAGATCTTCGCTTCCGCCGTTAAGACCAACTATAACAGCAATTCGATTATTACTATGAACATATCCACCAACAATATCTTCCTGAACACTAGAAACTCGTCTTGGCGAAATATTTTCACCAATTTTTTGGACTAGCGCTTCTCTAGCGGACTCTAGATCACCAGCCATCAATGCAGCCATATCGGTTTCGCGAGATACATAAGCTGCATCAACAACAGACTTAACAAAACCCTGAAAGCCTTCATCTCGAGCAACAAAGTCGGTCTCGCTATTGATTTCGGCGATGACACCAAAGCCGTTTTCAACTTTCAAGGCCACAAGACCATCTGCTGCGGTACGACCAGCTTTTTTAGCTGCTTTCATGCCACTTGATTTACGTAATTCTTCAATCGCTTTATCGATATCTCCGCCTGCAGCTACAAGCGCCCTCTTACACTCCATCATACCAAGGCCCGTGCGCTCTCGAAGGTCCTTAACTAACGCTGATGTTACCTGTGACATCACTATCCTCTCTAAATCAAAATTTCGTTTAAAATAAAGGGGGCACAAACCCCCTTTTTTGTGTTCCTGTTCGATTAACTCTACTGAGCAATCTCTGCTTCGGAAACAGCTTCAACAGTTGCTGGCTCGACCACGGGCTCTGCAACCACATCTTCAGCTACTTCAACAAATTCATCTTTGTTGTTAATTGTTGCCGACTGCGCTTTGCCTTCAAGCACCGCATCTGCAATGGAGGCAGCATAGAGCTTAATCGCTCTAATCGAGTCATCATTGCCCGGGATAATATAGTCAACGCCATCAGGATTACTATTTGAATCAACGATGCCAACGACCGGAATACCCAACTTGTTCGCTTCATTGATAGCAATGCGCTCATGGTCAACATCGACAACAAACAGGATGTCAGGCAGTCCATTCATATCCTTAATGCCACCTATAGAATTTTCCAACTTTTCTTTGGTCCTAGTACGCGTCAACACTTCTTTTTTACCGAGTTTGTCAAAAGTACCATTACTCTCCTGCGCTTCAAGATCTCTGAAACGACGGATCGAGGCTCTGATAGTTTTGTAGTTGGTCAACATACCACCCAACCAACGGTGACTGACGTATGGCATAGCACAACGTTCTGCCTGCTCTTTAATAATTTTTTGCGCTGCACGCTTGGTGCCGACAAATAAAATCTGATTTCCTTTGGCCGCTTCAACCCGCAAAATTTCTAGCGCTTCGTTAAAGGCCGGCACAGTGTGCTCAAGGTTAATGACATGTACTTTGTTTCTTGAACCAAAAATATACTGGCTCATCTTGGGATTCCAGAAGCGAGTTTGGTGGCCAAAGTGCACACCAGCTTGCAACATATCGCGCATACTGACAATAGACATAATTTTTTCCTTTTGGGGTTAAGCCTCCACATTCCCCAAAGATAAACCCAGCAAGCACTAAAAAGCGTCGCAAGGCACCCATACCTTCGTGTCGGAATGTGTGTGTCGTTTAAGTAACTTTTAAATGCCGCGAGAGTATTCTCACAACGGCGCGCTTTATACCATACCGGATGCTTCAGATAAAGAGAATTAGTAGTAGAAAGCTAAAATACCAATAAATAGCATCATCATCATCGGCAAGGCATGTTTTAGCCCAAACTGGGCAACAAAATTTGGCCCAAGACTCCCGCATTTCTATTTAGCAGAGTACAATATCAAAATTAGGCACACGCTGGAGCATTAACATGACGATTAAACTACGAACTCAACGAGAACTTGACAAAATGAGAGTTGCTGGGCGTCTAGCCGCAGAAATCTTGGAGCTTATAGAGCCCTATGTTGTTGCCGGAGTGTCGACCGAGGAGCTAGACCAAATTTGTTATCGACACATCGTAGATGTGCAAAAAGCAATACCAGCATGCCTTGGTTATAATGGCTTTCCTAAATCAATATGTACTTCTATCAACCAAGTAATTTGCCACGGTATTCCCTCTGATAAAAAAATATTAAAAAACGGCGATATCATTAATATTGATGTAACGGTTATTAAAGATGGTTGGTATGGTGACACCAGCAAAATGTATTGTGTTGGCAAGGTAGCGCCTCACGCACAGCGATTGATCAATATAAGTCAAGAATGCCTTTACAAAGCAATTGAATTAGTTGGACCCGGCGTCCATCTTGGTGATATTGGGCATGTTATTCAAATGCATGCGGAAAAAAATTACTACTCTGTTGTTCGCGATTATTGCGGTCATGGTATAGGCTCGGAATTTCATGAAGAACCTCAAATTTTGCACTATGGTAAGCCCGGTACAGGTATTGCGCTCAAGGAAGGCATGACATTTACAATAGAACCCATGTTAAATGCTGGCAAGCATACAACAAAGCTAAAGTCAGATGGCTGGACAGTAGAAACACGCGATGGTCGCCTTTCATCACAATGGGAACATACAATGGTGGTTACCGCTAACGGTTGTGAAGTATTTACTGGACGCCATGACGAGTCCTTTTAATCGGAGAAAAACGTGCTTTTCAAAACACCAAAACCGACGGTTTCACCGCAGAACCTCACTCTCAGTGCGCCTCTCTTTTTTGATAAAAAACGTTTTTGTTCAGATTTAATAATAAAAGATGCTGTGGTCGTGTTTCGAGATGCTCTCAATGCATCACGAATACACTTCAGCAACCGTTTCTATGAAGGCGAGGATATCCATACACTGGTCAATGAATCTGCCCGCTTCGCCGACATCATAATTTCCTTGGCATGGCAACAATACAACTGGGATGAAGATATTTGCCTTCTTGCCGTTGGTGGCTATGGTCGGGGTGAGCTTCACCCCTACTCTGATATTGATCTTTTGATTCTCATGCGCCGCAACAAAGGCGCTAAATACCAAGCCAACATTGAACGTTTTTTAACTTTTTTATGGGATATACAGCTCACCATCGGTCATAGTGTCAGATCATTATCTCAGTGCGTTGAAGAAGCTAAGCGAGACATAACTGTTGCCACCAATCTAATGGAAACAAGGCTAATTTGCGGCGACCAGAAACTTAGATGGAACATGCTTAAAAAAACAGGACCTAAAAAAGTCTGGTCATCAGGCGCTTTTTATCAAGGTAAAATTGACGAACAGGCTGCTCGCCATCATAAACATGGCGATACAGAATACAATCTGGAACCAAATATCAAAGAGGCACCTGGTGGTTTGCGAGACATCCAATTAGTCAACTGGACTGCGAAACGACACTTCAACGTTTACCGTCGATCACAACTAATTAAAAAAGGTTTTTTGTCTGAGGGAGAATACCTCAATTTGCGTCGTGATGAAGAATTCTTGTGGAAAGTTCGATATGGGTTGCACCTAATATCCGAACGAGCTGAAGAACGTCTCTTGTTTGAGCATCAACGCAAATTAGCTAAAATGTTCGGCTACACAGACAGCGATAATAAACTTGGTGTTGAAAAATTTATGCAACGCTACTATCAGGTTGTATTATCTATACGGGAGCTTAATGACGTATTGCTGCAATACCTTGATGAAGCTGTATATCGCAAGGGTGAAGTAAAGCATATTGAACATATCAATGAACGCTTTGTGATAAGAGACAGTTACATTGACACAGTCAATGAACACGTATTTGCTAAAACGCCCTCTGCGTTGTTAGAGCTATTTGTAATATTGGGTGAAAATGACAACATAATTGGGATTAGAGCCTCCACAATTAGGCAGATAAGACTGCACAGAAACATAATAGACGATGAGTTCAGATCAGACCCTATTAACAAAATGCTATTTATGAAACTTTTGAGGGTTCCTTACAAGCTATCAGTGCAACTACAACGAATGAATCGCTACGGCATTTTGGGTAAATATCTTCCAGAGTTTGGGCAAATTGTTGGGCAAACACAACATGATCTTTTTCACATATACCCAGTAGACGTGCATACGTTACAAGTTGTAAGAAACCTGCGACGCTTTGTCCGTCCCGAAATAAGTAAGCAGTTTCCCATTGCCTCACACATTTACAAAAACCTGGCGAAACCTGAGCTTATAATCATAGCAGCGCTGTATCACGATGTTGCCAAGGGACGTGGTGGTGATCATTCAGTCTTAGGGGCCGTTGATATTGCTTCCTTTGCGCAACGCCATGGTCTTCAGCCTGAAGAAGTAGAGCTACTCAGATGGATCGTTGCTAATCATTTACTGATGTCTACCGTTTCTCAAAAGGAAGATACATCCGATCCGGATGTTGTTTATCGCTTTGCAAGCCATGTTGGGGACTTAATGCATCTAGAGCACCTATACCTTTTAACAGTGGCCGATATTAATGCCACAAATCCTCGATTATGGACTGATTGGAAAGGCTCTTTAATGCACAATCTATACTTTGAGACAAAACGCGTATTGCAAGAAGGCTTGAATGCTCCGTCAAGTAAAACTGCCTGGGTAACCTCTGCAAAAGCTGCTGTATTTGAAAGACTCCACGTCGATCATATCAATGAATACCAAGCTCAAAATGTTTGGCAAGATCTCGACGATGAACTTTTTTTAAGAGAGAGAGCGGATGATATTGCCGCGTTTACGCGCGCTATAATAAACAATCGTAAACCTGAAGAACCGGTTGTTTTGATCCGTGATGTGGGTGTTGAAGTGCCCATAGCTACGCAGATATTTGTGTATGCAAAAAACCGCCACAAGATTTTTTCAGTAATAGCAGCCGTGCTGGACAAGCTTCAGTTAAATATTCAAGACGCAAGACTGCAATCAACAAGTGATGATCAAGCCTTCGATGTATTTTACGTGCTCAATGACAATGATCAGCCATTAGGATCAAACATCGCGCTATGCGAGCGCATAGTGTCTAATTTAATCGCGGGTATCATGGATCCGGACAGCGTAGAATTTGATATTCAGCGACGTACATCTCGGCAGTTAAAAAATTTCACGCTTAAAACCCGAGCAACAATACGTAATGATCACAAGACTAACACCACGATACTTGAAGTAATCACACCTGATAGGCCAGGACTACTAGCGCATCTAGCAACTATTTTTTTGCGCCATGAAATTAATCTATTTAATGCAAAAATTGCAACTTTGGGGGAACGAGTAGAAGACGTTTTTTATCTAACAAATAAACATCATCAGCCATTGCTCGATGAGACTTTCAATGACAGTTTGAAGACAATTATTTGTAGTGAGTTGGATGAAAGAAATAAGCAAGAGTCAGATAAAAACAAGCTATGGCAAGTTAAAATAAGGCGATAACCCTATGAATAGTAACCTTGACAAACTTCAGCCTTATCCATTTGAAAGGCTTGCAGAATTAAAATCTGGTATTGTTCCACCTTCACATTTGAACCATATATCGTTGTCTATTGGCGAACCCAAACATCCCGCTCCAGAATTCGTGAAACAAGTCATTAAAGAGTCTATTGATAGCATTGGATCATATCCAACCACTAAGGGCACTCCGGAGCTACGGGATGCTATTAGCCTCTGGCTGCAAAACCGTTTTCAACTTGGTACTGGCGCGATTAATCCAGAGAGTCAGGTATTACCCGTGTGTGGTACCAGAGAAGCAATCTTTGCATTCACTCAAGCAATGGTATCTCCTGCGGCGGCATCTGAAGCTCCTGTAGTTGTCTCTCCAAATCCGTTTTACCAGATATATGAAGGTGCGGGACTGTTGGCTGGCGCAGAAGTAGTATATTTAAATTGCACTGTAGAAAACAACTTTATGCCTGACTTAATGAATGTTCCGGCGGAGATTTGGCAGCGTTGTCAACTTTTGCACCTTTGTTCTCCAGGAAATCCAACTGGCGTAGTGATGCCCCTTGAAAAATTGCAACAAGCCATTTTACTCGCTGATAAATACGATTTTATTATTGCCTGCGACGAATGCTACTCAGAAGTATATTTAGAACCGACTGCACCGCCACCAGGACTGTTACAAGCATGCAATGAAATGGGTCGTCTAGACTTTTCGCGTTGTGTGGTTTTTCACAGTTTATCCAAACGATCGAATTTACCTGGTCTGCGCTCAGGCTTCATTGCAGGAGATCAACATCTTATTCAGCAATTTTTGCGCTACAGAACATATCACGGTTGTAGCATGTCACTCCCCACTCAAAAGGCGTCCGCCGCGGCTTGGTCTGATGAACAGCACACAATTGAAAACAGAGCCTTATATAGGAGTAAGTTTGATACTGTGACGAGCATACTTTCTTCACACCTAAACTTTCCAAAGCCAGAGGCAAGCTTTTATTTGTGGGCAGAAACCCCAATTGATGACAGTTTGTTTGCTCAGAAGTTGTATGCACAGCAAAATGTTACTCTTTTGCCCGGACAATTCCTTTCAAGACATGCTAGCAACATTAACCCCGGGCAACATAGAGTGCGGATGGCCCTGGTAGCAGATGCCGATGAATGTGTTGAAGCCGCTTTGCGCATTGTGCAATTTGTAGACTCTCTAAAAAGATAAAGACCACCACCTATGCTTAAAAAAGAACGTGCGGATTTTATACTCAATAAGCTTAATGAGCTGTACCCAACGACACCAGTGCCCTTGGATCACAAAGACAATTATACCCTTTTAGTGGCGGTTTTACTTAGCGCACAGTGCACTGATGAACGTGTCAATAAAGTCACTCCTGAACTTTTTGAGCTTGCTGATAATGCCCATGATATGCAACATGTCCCGGTTGAAGATATTTATAAAGTAATTCGCCCCTGCGGGCTAGCACCAAAAAAATCTTCAGCGATATCGAAACTATCACGCATTTTAGTCGATCAATACAACGGAGAGGTTCCAGAGAATATGGCAAACCTGGAGGCATTGCCTGGCGTTGGGCATAAAACCGCTAGCGTTGTAATGTCTCAAGGCTTTGGGCAGCCTGCATTTCCTGTAGATACACATATCCATCGCTTAGCACAACGTTGGGGGCTTACCAAAGGGAAAAATGTTACACATACTGAGCGAGACCTGAAGAAGCTATTCCCAAAAGATTCTTGGAATAGTCTGCATTTACAAATAATATTTTACGGGCGTGAATTTTGTTCTGCTCGAGGCTGCGATGGTAGAGTTTGTTCTATCTGCACGACCTGCTACCCAAATAGAAAAACCCCATTTATCGCCAATAAACCATGAAACCATCTGAACGGGCTACCAATCCACGATCCGAATATAAAAAATCAATATTAACGGTGGATTTATACAACCGCATTAGATACATTAGGTCGGCGTCGCTTGCATCTTAAATAACGATTATAAAAAGATAAGACGATTTTAAATAATTAAATCAAAGGGGTAGTTTATGAAATACGGTTATCTCTCATCCATGGCGTTAATTCCGCTATTGTCGATGAGTTCAGCATTGTATGCACAGGAAAATAAAGACAAAGAAGCCAGCATTGAAGAAGTGCTAGTAACAGGATCTTATTTAAAGTCCAGCGCAAAAGATGGGGCTTCGCCCATTGTTATTGTCGATCGAAGTAGTATCGATCAGATGGGCGCTATGTCCATCTCAGATATAACTCGAAATTTGACCGCAAATTCTGGCGCTGAAAATGTTCCTGATTCATTCACTTCCGGTGCAACCCAAGGCACCAGCAATGTAAACTTGCGCGGCCTTGGTCTTGGATCAACACTAGTACTTGTAAACGGCCGCCGAAACACCTTAGCAGCTGCGGTTGCCAACGATGGGTCAAGCTTTGTTGATACCAGTATGATACCTGCTATAGCCGTAGAACGTGTGGAAGTACTAAAGGAAGGAGCTGCTGCTGTTTATGGTTCCGATGCGATTGCCGGAGTTGTCAACTACATCACTCGCAGTGATTTTGAAGGAACTGAGATAGGTGTTTTTCAGCAGTCCACAACATCAGACAATCAAACAGATACTCAATTTAGTTTGCTGCATGGGTGGGCAAGTGACAACACCAACATCGTTCTTGCCGCACAGTACATGGATCGCTCTAACCTAAACGGGTCAGACCGACCAACATTAATCGAAAATGCAAACTCGGGATTAGGCAACTCATTTCTCCTATTTGGCCCATCTGTTGTTGAATCTGGCCCCTATGCAGGGACCTATAGCCCCTTTGAAAACGTCGCAGACGCCAGCTGTGTTGAAAATGGTGGAATTCTCATTCCGCAAGCAAGCGGTCTTCGTTGTGGTTTTAAGTATGGACCAAGGTTTAATATCGTTAATGAAGAAGAGCGCACGCATTTTTTTGGTAGCTTAGAACATGACCTCACAAATGGCATGCAAATGAATGCTGAGGTAATGTGGGCCAATGTTAAGGTTTTGGACAACCCTCAGTCGCCTAGTTACCCTGCGTTATCATATCTAAGTCCGTCTCGCGCTATTTTACCTGGCCAAGCTGGAAACCCCTTTGGTGTGCCAGTTCTCTGGCTAGGTCGCCCTCTTGGATCAGCATTTGATTCTCCTCTTGCAACACGTGATAACTCGCATTTTAGAGCGTCTTTTGAACTCGATGGTGATCTTGGAGATTATCACTTCAATTCAGCTTTGACCCATAGTGCGTACAGCGGATATGGAGTCCAGCCAGACACAAGTACCTCTCGATTTTCCGATGCCATTGCAGGGGTAGGCGGCGCTAATGGTACAGAAAGCTGGAATTTATTTGACCCTCTAGCTAACAGCCAGGCTTTGATTGATTACATATCTGTAGAGCAGCAAACTGATATTGATACAGCACTCACGATTTTTGACTTTGTACTAGACGGTGAGATGGGTGGCTTTAATTTCGCGTCGGGCGTCCAGGTACGCAGTGAATCACTAGAAGTTAAGCGCAACGATATTAGCCGCGTTGAATTCGATGCGGCAGGCAACCTTACCAAACCTGCGGATTTATTATTTCTTGGTGGCGGTGTTAATGTCGATGAGTCCAGATCATCTTGGGCTTTATTCTCAGAATTTCAACGAGACATAACCGATAATCTTGAAATAGGCTTTGCTGGGCGTTACGAAAACTTGGATTCAGGTTCAACCTTTGACCCAAAGATTTCAGCTCGTTTCCAAGCAGCAGACAACCTTATACTCCGTGCGTCAATGTCTACCTCATATCGTGAAGCGTCTTTATTCCAACTCTATAGTAGTGCGGTTAGTCTTCAGGGCATCCAGGATTTTGACGCAGATGGCAACGCTAAAGGTGGTACCGCCTTTATTCGAGTCGCTCAGAACGCCAACGAAAATTTAAAAGCGGAAGAAGCAGACAACATTAATCTTGGTGCCGTTTGGAGCGCAACTGACAACCTTCAAGTTACTTTAGATTACTGGGCTGTTGACTACACAAATGTTATTACCATCGAAAGTGCCCAAGGAAAAGTTGTGACTGATCCAAGCCAACCGGATATTAAGCGTACTTCAGACGGCACGCTATTTGGTATAACCACTAACTACTTTAATGCTGCATCAGTAAATACCGACGGTATTGATTTGGAAGTTGTGTATGATTTCCCAGCCACTAGTATCGGCGATATCAGCCTTACCCTTGATGCTAGCCGTTACCTGAGTTATGAAATTCCTCTTGGAGGCCAAAAGACTGACGTTGTTGGACTGTTTAACCATGACAACTTTGCACGTTCTCTGCCCGACACAAAGGCAAATGCGTCGCTGAAATGGGAAAGTGGTTCTCATCAAGCCTCTGTAACTGCGCGGCACATTGCTGGTTATGAAACCACACGCGCTGCACCTCCAGCAGGCTACTCTAACACTATTGATAGTCATCTCACGTGGGATGCGCAATATAATTATCAACTATCCATGTCGTCTATGGACACTCAAATAACGTTGGGTGTATTAAACATGACTGATGAAGAACCACCATTGGTATGGGATGCAGCCAACTTCAGTTATGACTCACGTCAGCACGATGCGCGTGGTCGTATGGCTTATGTAAGATTGAAGTTCGCTTTCTAAATCAAGCTATAGTTTATACATTAAAGCCCCTCTTTTTGAGGGGCTTTTTTACACCCGCCATGTTTGTATAAAGCGTAATTTTTAAAAGCTATCGAACAAAACTTTTGATATTATCGATGACTCGATGTTTACCGGACCGCCAGCTGTGACTACTCTCTTTGGGATCAAAAACTGTGACACTATAAAAAAGGCTCGCCGTTGGCTGGATGACCAAGATATTGAATATCACTTTCATGATTTGAGAGTAGATGGACTAACTCTTGAACAGATCAATCAATGGATTGAAATGAGCCACTGGGAAACTCTTCTTAACAAACGCGGCACAACGTGGCGTAAACTAGACACTACTATTAAAGACACGACAAACAGAGATAACGTTGCTGATTTATTATTGAATAACCCAGCAATGATAAAACGACCTATATTAGACCACCAAGGCAGTATCACCATTGGATACGCTGCGGATATTTATAAAACAATTTTCATCAAATAAACAATCGAGAACTTAAATTTTATGACTACACTGTACAGTTTTGGCATCGGTATCGGAACAAAAAACAGCAACGGCCAATGGCTCGAAGTATTTTATCCGTCACCTATCTTACGACCCAGTCAAGATTTAAGTAGTATCATCACTAGTGAATTTGGTGATAATAATGAAGATATTGAACCTACAAAGGCTCAACTAGACGCTCTAGAGAGTGCATTAGCCGCCACCGGGTACGATGATTTCGCTGAGTTGATACGCTCATTGAAGACAACAAACCATAACGTAGTAGCTGTAGTGCTATTGCAGGATTCCGCACCAACGTCAGTACCCCAAGCATACTTAAAATTGCATTTGTTATCCCATAGACTAGTTAAACCGCACCACACAAACATCTCTGGCATTTTTGGCGTATTAAAAAATATCGCGTGGACAAATATTGGCCCTATCGATCTAAATGAGTTACCAGAGCGCTTACTCGCCGCGCGCAAGACTGGCGATGTTATTCAGGTAGACTGTGTCGATAAGTTTCCAAAAATGGTTGATTATATCGTACCTAGCGGTATAAGAATTGCTGACACTAGTCGGGTTCGACTGGGTGCTTACGTGGGCGAAGGAACAACTGTTATGCATGAAGGATTCATCAACTTTAATGCCGGAACTGAGGGTCCAAATATGATAGAGGGTCGTGTCTCTGCGGGTGTATTTTGCGGTGCTGGCTCCGATATTGGTGGAGGCGCATCAATAATGGGCACCCTTTCAGGTGGTGGTAAAGAAATTATATCTTTAGGTAAAAAGTGCTTACTGGGCGCCAATGCTGGTGTGGGTATATCACTAGGTAATGATTGTGTTATTGAAGCGGGCCTGTATATTACCAGTGGGACTGTAGTAACGCTCTTAGATGATCAAAAAGTAGCCACTGGGACCTGTAAAGCTAAAGCGTTGTCAGGTCAGTCCAATCTTCTTTTTCGACGTAACTCTATCAATGGAGCAGTTCAGTGCCTGACTAACAAGACTGCCATCGAATTAAATGATGAGCTACATAGCAGTAACTGATAACTTGTTTTTCTCCTATTTATCTGGCCTAGAAGGCTAACCCAAAATTTTAGTTATAAGGAACCTTATTGTGCGATACATTTTTTTACTTGCAGTTTTTTTCAGTTTTTCTTCAGTTGATGCTAGTGCAGTCAGACAAACAAAAGGCGATTTTGTTGATAAATTTCGACAACTAGATGAAATTTTACCAACGCCAAATCAATATAGAACAGCCTCAGGTGAACCTGGACAGCTGTACTGGCAACAAGAAGTTGACTACAAGATTAAAGCTCAGCTTGATGAAAAGAATAGATCTTTAGTCGCTCAGCAGGAAATACTGTACACAAATAACTCACCTGAAACGCTAAAGTATCTGTGGTTACAGCTAGAACAGAATCGTTTTAAAGCGGATTCATTAGCTGAAATGTCAGGAGATTTTGGAGGTATTGGTCGACGCGGTCCCAGTACCAAAGGCGGCAGTGGTGACAAACCTGCTGGAATTAGTTTTGGCGAGCTACGCAGACAACAATATTATGCCGATAACACGCCAGGATATCGTATTAGTGACGTCACTGATGCAAGAGGTAACGAACTTGCTTATATTATTGTCGGTGCGCAAATGCGGATCGACTTGCCGAAACATCTAAAACCAAACCAAAGCACGACAATTAAAATGGATTTTGAGTTTAACATTTTAGAGGAAAATGCCGTTTCGGCGCGAGCTGGCTACGAGCATTTTCCCGATGATGCCCGTCAAGGTGGCAATGATATATTTTTATTGGCTCAGTGGTTTCCTCGCGTAGCAGCCTACTCAGATTATGAGGCCTGGCACAACAAAGAGTTTTTAGGCCGCGGTGAATTTACCCTTGAGTTTGGTGATTACGAGGTCAGCCTGACCGTCCCCAAAGATCACATAGTATCATCTACTGGGGTTTTACAGAACCCCAAAACAGTACTCAGCAAGGAACAGATACAACGACTTAAGGTTGCTGAAAATGCCCCTAGGCCCGTTTATGTAGTTACACCTGAAGAAGCTTTAGAAAAAGAAAAAACGGCAACATCCGACACTCAGACATGGGTATTTAATGCCAAAAATGTACGAGATTTTGCATGGGCCTCTTCACGAAAATTCATATGGGATGCAAAAGGATACCAGCAGGGTGGTCAGGAGCAGCCACTGGTTATGGCAATGTCATTTTTCCCTAAAGAAGGTGGCGATTTATGGACTAAATATTCCACTGAATCAGTTATTCATACGATGGAAGTCTATTCTCGCTACTCATTTGATTATCCCTACCCTGTAGCCCAAAGTGTCAACGGACCCGTAGGTGGAATGGAATATCCTATGATTACTTTTAATGGACCAAGAACTACCTGGCATGAAGATGGTTCACGCAGCTATACTTTGGCGGAGAAGCGTTTTTTAATTGGCGTAGTAATTCATGAAATAGGCCATATTTACTTCCCAATGATTGTCAATTCTGATGAGCGACAGTGGACCTGGATGGATGAGGGACTAAAC